>JBKOWM010000071.1:0-17435 GCA_046724395.1 Actinomycetota bacterium | reverse complement strand
GGATCACGCCCGTGTCGCCGTCGGACTGCTCATGTCGGCACAGCATGAGGACGCGTACCTCGATGTGCTGCTGCCCGCGGCCGACGTGCTCGTGAGCACCGGTGCACCGGAAGCCGAGGCGGTGCGTCAGCACCTGCAGATCATGCTGGCGATGGTCGCGCAGCGAACGCTCGACGAGACGATCCGTGTGCGTTGGCTCCGAGGTCCGCTCGGTCGCGAGCTCAGCCGCCTAGCCGGTCCCGTCGACGAGACGAAGGCGACCGGGGCCGCGAGCATGTCGAGCACCGGCGCCGACGACGAGCTCCTCAAGCGGTTGATCCAGGGAAAGACGAACCAGGAGATCGCCGACGAGCTGCGGGTGGACGAGAAAACCGTGTCACGCCGGCTCGCGGAGCTCTTCGCGCGCATCGGCGCATCTTCGCGGGCGGAGGCGACCGCGATCGCGTTCCAAGAGCGGGTCTTGTGATGAGTGACGTCGCCTGATGCTCCGCGCGCGCGTCGACCGTCATCGGTGCGTGGGCGCCGGAACCTGTATCACGATAGCGCCCACGGCGTTCGACTGGCACGAGGGCGACTTCGCCAAGGCCGACGTGATCGACCCGGGGAGCGTCGACGCCGAGTTGCTGCGCGAGGCCGCGCTCGCATGCCCGACGGCCGCCGTTATCGTCGAGGAGATCGAGGAACTACTGCCGTGGCAGCTCCGTGGCAAGGACGCGCCTCGGCGGGTCGAGAAGACGTTCATGTTTACCGACATCGAGCGGTCGACAGTCCTCGTCGACGCCCTCGGCGACGAGGCGTGGGAAGGAGTCCTTCGGTGGCACGACGAGACGCTTCGGTCGCTGTTCATCGCGCACAAGGGCGAGGAAGTAGTCGCGACGGGCGACGGGTTCTTCGTCGGATTCGACTCGCCGGACGACGCGCTCGCGTGCGCTGTGGCGATTCAACGGCGCCTCTCGGAGCAGCGGCGCACGCAGGGCTTCGCGCCGAAGGTCCGCATCGGCGTCCATGCCTCTGGCGCGACGCAGGTCGGCCGCAACTTTTCCGGTAAGGGCGTGCATGAGGCAGCAAGGATCGCCGCACTCGCCGACGGCGACCAGATCGTGGCGAGCCGTTCGACGGCGGCGGACGGTCGGTTCGCGATCTCCGCGTCGCGCTCCGTCACGCTTCGCGGCACGTCCGAACCGATTGAGATCGTCGCCGTCGACTGGAGCTAGCTTCCTCGGCGCCAAGATCGCGGTGTGGACTGGTCGATTTCGCGGCTCGCCGTTCGTCTTACTGCGTCCGATCTGGGATGGCGAGGAGGCGCGATGAAGTACGTCATGCTGATCTACCAGGGCGAAGCGCTCGAGCGGCAGGCCGGGCTCACCGAGGAGGATCAGAAGCAGGTCTACGCCGACTACCAAGGGATCAATGAGACCCCGGGCGTCACTCCCGGGCTGCCGATGGGGCTGCCCCAGAACGCCACGACGGTCCGCGTCGAAGGCGGCAAGACCCTGACGACCGACGGCCCGTTCGTCGGCATGAAGGAGGCGGTCGGCGGTTTGTTCGTCCTGGAGGCCGACGACCTCGATGCGGCCATCGAGGTGGCCGCCCGCGTCCCGGCGGCCCGCTACGGTGGCGCCGTAGAGATCCGACCCTCTGAGACATATTGGTAGCGATGCTCGACGAGATCTTCCGCGCGGAATGGGGCCGGGTCCTGGCCTCGCTGATCGGCGTCCTCGGCGACTTCGACCTCGCCGAGGACGCCGCGCAGGAGGCGTTCGCGATCGCCGCTGATCGGTGGTCGCGCGACGGGATCCCCACCTACCCCCGCGCCTGGCTGATGAGGACGGCTCGGAACCGGGCCACGGACCGGATTCGGCGCGAACGGGTCCTCGCCGCCAAGTGCAGCGGACTGGTCACGGACGATCCCGGTGAGGCGCCGATGAACGCCACAACGTTTAGCGACGAGCGGCTGGAGCTCATCTTCACCTGCTGTCACCCGGCGCTCGCGGAGGAGGCGCAGGTTGCGCTCACGCTGCGCACCCTGGGCGGACTGTCCCTCGGCGAGATCGCCCGCGCCTTCCTGGTCCCCGAGCGCACGATGGCGCAGCGGCTCGTCCGGGCCAAGCGCAAGATCAAGGCCGCGGGGATCCCGTTTCGAGTGCCACCGCCTCATCTGCTCCGCGAGCGTCTCGACGCGGTTCTGGCGGTCGTCTACCTGATCTTCAACGAAGGCTACGGCGGCCGGGACGAGCTCGCGGCAGAGGCGATCTGGTTGGGACGCGCGCTCGTCGAACTGCTTCCCGACGACCCGGAGGTTCGGGGGCTCCTCGCGATGATGCAGTTGCACGACTCCCGCCGCGAGGCGCGGTTCCGCGACGGCGAGCTCGTGCTGCTCGGCGATCAGGATCGGTCACGGTGGAACACCGAGCAGATCGGCGACGGACGCGCCGAGCTCGACCGGGCGCTTGCCCTGGGCGGCCGCGGGCCCTACGTTCTGCAGGCGGCGATCGCCTCGTTGCACGCCGAGACGCCGTGCGACTGGGCGCAGATCGCCGCCTTGTACGGGGAGCTCGCTCGCCTCACGTCCTCGCCCGTCGTCGAGCTGAATCGTGCCATCGCGGTCGCCGAGATCGACGGCCCCGAGGCCGGCCTGCGGGTCATCGACGGGCTCGAGCTCGACGACTTCCGCTACCTGCATTCGACGAGGGCCGACTTGCTGCGACGCCTCGGCCGCACCGACGAGGCGCGTGATGCCTTTCGACGCGCGAGGGACCTGGCCGACGACGGCGCCGAACGACGCTTCATCGAACGAATGCTCGCGGAGCTGGCATCCGCGGCGGGCTCGTGACGTAGATGGACGTTGCCAGCATCCCCCGCGGGCGCTCCGTTTCGGAAGCCGACGAGCTTTGCACCGCCCGCTCGTCTCGATAGTCGTCGAGTTCCGTTCAGGACGTCGCGCGCCTTCGCCTCAGCAGGACTGCGTCCTTGCGAGCGCCGCGCCAATAGGCGTCGCGTCTCCGACGCTCACTCCCGACCGGGGCGGTCTTCGGGCACACCCGTCGGAGCGACCTCGTCCGTCCGCTCGGTCCACCCCGGCCACACCCGGTGCGCAGCCGCCCGCTGGACTCGGCCGCCCCAATGCATGCCCCGCCACACGCCCCGGTATGCCGGCAGTATGCCGAGCGCGATGAGGACGTGCCCCACGATCAGCGGCGTGAACACGAACGTGCTCCACTCATGGATCTTGGCCAGCCACGCGAACAGCGGCCCGCCGTGCAAGACCGTCAGGCCGATCCCTGTCGCACACAGCGTGACGAGCGAGGCCACGATCAAGACGTTCGCCAGGCGCTGACCGGGATCGAAGTGGCCTTCGTGGCGCCCCAACCGGCCGGTCACCGCGCCGGCCGGCCATCGTTTGCACCATTGACCGTCGCCCGGGTCGAGCCGGAACGTCTCCCGGACGAACGTCACGATGCCCCGGCGGCCCAGGACGAGCGGCAGGAGCGCGACGAGGGCGAGCGCGCGACCGAACCAGATGTGGACCCTGGTGTCCGCCGCGCCGAACAGCCGCGCAAGCGGACTCGGGACCCCCTCCCTACCGAGCAGGAGCCACCACCCGGTGACGAGGAGGACCAGGGCCGTCAGGTAGACCGCGGTGTGCAGCAGACGTGCCCGCCGGCCATACCGTTCGACCGACTCAGTAACCGTGCCCCTGACTCCCGCTCGTCGGGCTGCTCGTGGCGCCGCCCGCGCTCGTCACGGTGACGGTGATCGTGTCGCTCGCCCCTGCCGCCGAGTGGTCCGCGTTGCGGAGCGACGCCTCGATCGTGTGCTTCCCGGACGAGAGCCCCGTGACGTTGAAGGAGTCACCGTAGACCTTCTGGTAGCTGCCCGAGTCGCAGCTCGCCCCGTCGTAGCAGACGTGCACGTGATCGTCGCCGGTGCTCGGTTCCCCGAGCGACACGTTCGAGTCGAACTTCAGCGTGAACGGCTCGGAGACGGAGCCGCCGTTGGCCGGCGAGCTGATCGACAGCGAGGGTGCCCCGCTCCCGGACGAGGAGTTTCCATTGGCGCAAGCGCCGGCGAGCAGGCCGAGGGCAAACACGACGGCGAGCCCGAGACGACCGATCGACGCCCCGTGCACGGTGTCCCTCCTTCCTTCTGGTTCCTTCTGGTTCCAGGAGTATTACGCGCGAGGGCGGCCTCGGATCGGGGTCGGTCGGAAATTTGGCGCCTGGTGGGAGCGCGCGCCCGAGGGTGCTGTGTGAAGTTTTCCTCAGGGCGGGCTGTGTGAAGTTTTCCTCAGGGCCGGAAGGTGCACGTATGCGTTCCGGCCGCGCCTCGATCAGAGCGCCGGTTGCGGCGATGCTCGCATCGGCCGATCGGGCCGGAACGGGTTCGCGACGTCGGCGCCCGCAATCTCGTCCACGAGAAGCCGTCCCGTTGCGACACTCAGCATGATGCCGTGACCGCCGTGCCCTGCGTTCACGAACAGCCCCTCGACCATGGTGCGCCCAACGAGAGGGCGGTTGTCCGGCGTCACGGTGTACTGGCCCGCCTGGAGGAGCCAGTGGTCTGAGCCGCGTTCCCAAACGTTGCGCCAAAACGGGACGACACGCGCGACGCTCGCGGGCGACGCCGGGTCCAGCAGCTCGAATGCGAACCGATGATCGAGCGGGACGTCCATAGCCGGCGCGCTCGGCGGCGTCGATGGATCAGCGAACAGCAGCCACGCGCCTGAAAGCGCGGGCCGCCAGTGCGCGCCCGTGTCTTCGTCGATCGTCATCGGCCCGTCGGCGGGAACCTCGGGCACCTGCGGCAGGATGAGCTTCTGCCGCCGGATCGCCGCGACCGGAAGCTCGACTCCGGCGCTCGCTGCGACAGCCCCTGACAACGGCCCGGCCGCGACGACGGCGAGGTCGGTGGCGACGTCCCCTCGGCTCGTCCGGACCGCCGCAAGCCTCCCAGCCCGGATGCGAAACTCCTCGACCGAGCACGACGTGACGACGTGGGCCTCGGCGCCGAGCGCGAGCCCCAGGGTGAGACTTTTTGTGTCGAGGAATCCGTCGCCCGCGCGAAACCTGGACTGCACCACGTGCTCGTCGACCCACGGGAATCGCTCGAGTGTCTCGTCGCCGTCGAGCAGCTCGACGTCGGTCTGTCCCCATTCGTGAAGCCTGTCGACGAGCGCGCGCTGCGCGGCCGCGGTCCGGTTGTCGGTCGTGAGCCAGAGGTAGCCGTGCTGGCGAACATCGAGGCGGTACGTGTCCTGCCCGGTCGCGTCCTCGAAATCAAGGAACGTCTCCACCGACTCACGGACGAGCTCAAGCTCGTCCCGCTCATCGAACTGGAGCCGGAATCCGCCGGCCGCGACCGGCGTAGTGAGCGTGCAGACGTCGGGACGCGCTTCGAGGATGACAGGCTGCAGGCCCGCCCGTGCGGCGGCGAACGCGGTCGCAGCTCCGATCACTCCGCCGCCGACGATGACGATCTCCGCCGTATTCGGTGGATCCGACCTCCGGTTGAGCGACGTCATCACCGACGACGCCTGGCCCGGTACATAACCGCATCAGAGATGGGCTTGCTCCGGAGGACGGTGACCGTCCAGTTTCCGACTGCGGGAGGGTGTCAGCCGTGACATCGTCGCGGGCTGCACGTACACGAGCTCGGCGCCCGGTGACCGTGACAGAAGGTCGTTCGCCCGCGCGAACATCTCGTCCTGCCGACGGACCAGCGCGTCCTCCTTCTCCTCAGGGTCGTAGGCTCCCACTACGGCCCAATGGTCGCGGAACTCCCCCACCGATGAGGCGTACGTCCGCAGCTCGAACCGGCGGCTCCCATCGAGGAGGAAATCGCCCCGTCGGACAACGCTCGCTACCGCTTCCTCCGCGGACCTCAGGTCATCCTCATAGTCGAATCCGGGATCGTCTTCGCGGAACGACAGCTCCCCGTTCGACCTAACCTCCACGAACGGGACCTCCAGGGCTGGATGGATCTCGATCAGCGTCCCGGCCGGCCGCAGTAGCCGGTGGATGTGCTCAAGGGCATGGACCATGCCCTCGTGCTCCATTCAGCAGAGCGACCAGGACAGCACCGCCACATCGAAGACGTCGGCGCCGCCGCCCGCGGCGAAGTCGTCAAGGCCCACGTGCCGAAAGTCGACCGGGAGGTCGGTAGAGCGAAGGGCCTGCTTCGCCCGTTCGATCGCATCCTCGAACGGTTCGATCGCCGTGACGTGGGCCGCTCGATCGGCGTACCGCCAGGTGAGCCGGCCGTCGCCGCATCCGATCTCCAGGACCTCACGGCCGCGCAGCTCAACGAGGTCGAACAGCGCGTCGGTCTCGTTGCCCTCGGGATCGGTCCGGATCGTCACCGTGATATCAGGAAGCTGTCAGCGCGATGATCTCGTCGCCCACTGAAATCGTTCCGTCGGTCAGGATGTCGGCGTTGATCCCGGCGCGATGGACAAGATCCCTGATGATCCCGGGTCTCGTGAGCTCCTCCAGGTGGCGACACGGCTCGCACAACTTAACTCCATAGCACTCGACCTCGCCGATACGGAACCGCTTGCCGATGAGTCCGTTCAGCCGGACGCCACGCACTGTGAGCTGCCGCCGTGTACCGCCGGGTGGGAGTGCGACCTGGTCGACGCTCTCCTCCTCGACGAGCGTGAGAGCGCCTCCGGGCGGTGCGCCAGTCGGCTCGAAATGGCGGTCGCCCACCAAGCCTTTGCCAGCCACGGCGCTTACCGACTCCACCGCCCACAGCGTGGGGTTGCGCGGCGCTCCCAAGTGGATCGCGACGACGGTCACCGCGTCAGCAACACTTTCGTGACCGGGACACGTTATCCATCGTGACACATCGCGCATGAGCCGTCGTTCGGCCGAGCAGAGCCCACCAAACCGCGGCACGCTGAATGACAAGACCAGGACCATGAGCACATCCGACGGCGAGGCCGCCATTGCCCGCACTCCGAAAGGTGCAAGCCCAGCAGCAGGCGTCGCGGCCGATCTGGCCGGGCGTGATGATCGCACTCAGTCCTGGCAGTAGCCGCAGATGAGGACCGCCGGGGTCGAGGCGACGAGGCATAGGATTGCGTCATGGGCCGGTTGGCGAGGTTCGATGCGGTGACGATCGACTGCTCGGATCCGATGACACTCGCTCGCTTCTGGGGTTCGATCTTCGACGTAAAGGTCGATTGGGTTTCGAGTGATGCCGAGCCACAGTATGTCGATCTAGGGGCGGTTACCGGCGTTGTTCCGAGGCTTCGGTTCCAACGCGTTGCGGAGCGGAAGACCACGAAGAACCGATTGCACCTCGATCTTCTCGTCGAGGATCTTGACGACGCATCCGCTCGGATCGAGAAGCTTGCGGGTCACCGCTCGGTAATGGAGTCGTTCACTGAGTACGGGTTCACGTGGATCGTCATGCAAGATCCCGAAGGGAACGAGTTCTGTGTCGGACCCGTCTCGGATGCAGGGCGGTAACCCCAGAACGAGCCCACAAGATGGATACATGCGGCGATCGTCGCGCCCGGAGGATGCAAGCCGACGGCATGGCGAGTTGGCGTGAACGCTCGACGCTGTTCACAAATCCTTGCGCTGGAACGACGCGGCGGCTAGTCCCCAGACCATGGCTACCCAAACCGCGGCCCACACGAGATAAATGACCGTCAGCGGCGCCGCGCTCAGGAAGGGGAACGCCTCCGCATTCGAGCCGCCAAGCTGGAGGAGCGCCGACGGGTCCTGGAACGCGCGCATCGCGCCACGCCACAGACCGTCGGTCGGCAGGAGCATCCGCGAAACCGTGCCAATGCGCGCGACGGACGCGTTGTCGAGCGAAGCACCGATGCCGCCAACCACGCCCGCGATCCAGGTGGCTCCGAAGAGACCGACGGCGACAACGCCCGACGCCATCGGCGAGACAGCCGTCGACAGCAGCAGGGCGAGGGTGAGCAATACCACGGTCTCTGCCGCGAGGAGGGCTAGCGCGACCACCGGGTCGGGCGGCCAGTAGTCGACCGTCACCCGCACGATAAAGCACTGCGCCAGGCCGGCCACGATGACGAAGCCGGTGCCGAACGCTACCAGCCCCAGCCATTTGCCCAGCAGCAGCTCCGAGCGACGGATGGGCCGGGCGAGCACGGCAAGGGCGATCCCCGACTCCGTCTCGCCGGCGAGCGTGGGGCCGGCGAGGAAGGCGGTACCCAGCGCCGCGATCAGGCTGATGCCAAACATCACCAGGTTGAGCACGATCGACGCCGTCAGCCTGGCCTCACCGCTCGTGAGCCTGGCGCTGCCCGACACCGCCGCCAGGCGCGAAAATCCCCACCAACTCAGCACCAGCAGCACAACGGTGAGGGCAGCGAGGGCGAGGACCGCGCGACGGCGCGACGCCTCGCGCAGCGTGAGCGCAGCGATGGTCGCCACCGTCCGGACGGACGTCACTCGGCGCCTCTTTCGCCCGCTCGCAGGATTCCCAGCAGTCTCTCCTCGAGGCTGATGCGCGCCGGCACGACCGCATGCACCCGCGTGCCAAGGCCGACGAGGTCGCGGACAAGGTCCGGAACGATCGCCCCATCGTCATCGGCCGGCAGCGTCACGGTGACCCAGTCACCGGCCCGCTCGACATGCCCGGCGGTGGCTAGGCGCGCCTCTGCCTCCGCGGAGAGGTCGGCTAGTCGCAGCCGAAGCGTGCGCTGACCGAGCAGCTTCGCAAGGGTTCCCGAGGCGACGACCCGTCCCCGGTCGAGAATGACCACCCGGTCGCAGACACGCTCGACCTCGCCGATCAGGTGCGAGTTGAGGAGCACCGCGAGACCCCGCGACTTCATGGCCAGCACGATGTCGCGCACGTCGGCGCGGCCGAGCGGATCAAGCGCGCTCGTCGGCTCGTCCAGCACGACGAGCTCGGGTCGGGCCACCAGGGCAACGGCCAGCCCGAGGCGCTGCTGCATGCCCTTCGAGAAACCGCCCACGCGATCATCGGCGCGGTCGGCGAGGCCCACCAGTGCCAAGCACTCGCGCTGCTCCGGCTCCGGCACCCCGACGCGCGACAGGCGCACGTGGAGGGTCAGAACCTCGGCAGCGCTCAGCCACGGCTGGTACCGAAAGAGCTCCGGCAAGTACCCGACCCGGACGCGGGCGGCCGGATCCGTCACCGGGCGACCGAGGAGCATCGCCTCACCGGCATCGGGGCGGACCAGGCCGAGGAGCATCTTGATCACTGTCGTCTTGCCGGCGCCGTTCGGACCGAGCAGCGCGACCACCTCACCGCGACGAACGTCCAGCGAGACGTCCTCGACGGCCGGCCGCCCGCCGTACCGCTTGCTCAGGCCAGAGCACCACATCGCGGGTGCCGCCGGCAGATCCGCGACCACGCTTTCGAGGGTGCGATCAGCGGCCGTGGTCACCGCAGGCCCCGAGCGACCGACAGGACCTCGTCGGCGCCGAGGGAGCCGGTCACGATGGTCACCACACCATCCTCCACCCACAGGACGGCCGCCATCGTCCGGTCACGCGTTTCGAGCACGGTGGCCCGGGCGCCGTGCACGTCCGCCGACGACGATGTGACCTCACCGGCCGGCACCGGCAGCGGGAGGGTGGAAGCGCCGCCGTTCAACGAGCGCAGCGAAGTCGCGACATCATCGGGCACGCCGGGGAGCGACAGAATGTAGTCGCGTAACGTCTCGAACGGAACGCCGGAGGAAGAGAAGGCCGTCGGTGCGACGGCGCGACCCACGACGAGGGCGGGCACGCCGGCGCCCTCCGACCAGATCCCGGCCAGGCCCGGGCCAGCGACAAGCCGTATCTGGCTCCCATCGAGGCCGGGCGGAGGCGGCGGAAGCGACTCGCCCGCTTCGGCGGCGGTCCGGGCGGCGCGATCCTCGGAGAAGGTGAAGATTGCGCTCACCTCGCCGCCGACCTGGTACGTCGGCGCGCCGGTGACACCGCCCGGTAGCGTCGTGACTTCAGGCACGTCGAGGCCCGTCTCCGCGGCGGCGGTCGCCGCGTCCGCGACCCGGCGCACATCCGCGTCGCCCGTGACGACGATGTCGCCGTACGCGCGCAAATCGGGAAGAGCGTTGAGGTCGGCGGCGCTGAGGCTGATCGGCGCGATCTGCTCGGTGCGGAAAATCTGCAGCCAGTCGATCGCGGCCGCGGCGCTAGCGCCGGTCAGCACGAGGGCTACGGCGACGCCCACGACGGCGGGACGCCGGAGCGCGGCACGGAACCGGCCAACACGGCGCGGCGTCACTGCGCGCACCCTTCCCGTGGCGGACGCTGCCGTCGACAGGCGCTGCCAGGCGGCGGCGACGTCGACGTCCGCGCCGGGCTCCGTGAGCGCCGTGTGCACGCTGTCGGCGTCGTCCCGGATGGCGGCCAGCTCGCCGCGGCACGCCTCGCAACCTGCGACGTGCTCGCGGTCTGCGTCTGTAATTCCCGCCGGTTCGTCGAGCAGCCGGCGCAGCACTCCCTCAGTCGGATGATGCATGGCGCTTCAACTCCTTGCGCAGGGCAGATTCTGCACGCCGCACCGTCGTGCCGACGCTGCCGGTGGACAGGCCGAGCGCCGCGGCGACGTCGGCGTAGCTCAGGCCGCTGTGTCGCAGCACGAGGGCAACGGCCTGCTTGCGCGGCAGCCGGGCAAGCGCCGCTCGCACGCGGCCGCGCTCCTCGAGTGTCACGACCGTCTCGGCCACGTCGGACACCACGGCGTCGCTCGCCGCGCCGGCGGTCTCCTCCCGCGACGCCCGACGGCGTGCGGATCGGAGCTGATTCAGGGCGGTGTGAGCCGCGGCGACGCAGAGCCAGCGGCGAGCCTCTCCGGCCGGCACCGACGTGCGCCCGAACGACAGGAATGCCTCCTGTGCGACATCCTCAGCCTGGTCGCGCGACCCAAGCACCCGCGCAGCCACGCCGACGACCAGCTGATAGTTGCGGCGGAATACCTCAGCGAGGTCGGCGCGCACCGCGCCGCCGGCTGAACCGGACTCCACCACGCGCTCCTTCGCCTCGACCCGCCCCTCAGCGGCCCCGGCGACCGCTCGGGTGGCCGACGGGGGGGCGGTGGCCGCCGCTCCGTGCGGGATCAGGTCCATGTCTCTACAGCACCGCCGGGCTCGAGGACGTGACATGGGGCGGACGCCTCAAGATGCCCTCATTGAGCCGGGCGCATCGACGTATACCAGCGCTGGGGCTCGGGATCGCCACCTAGGCACGCGTAGACGGCCAATCGCGTCGCGACGGCCGGCGCGCACCCGGGTGCAGCCAGCACGCGCTTGCCAGAACGGGTCGGGCTGACGCAGGATTCCGCCAGGGCAGGCGGGGGTGGACGTGGTCGAGAGGCAACGACGTCGTCAGATCGCGATCATCCGCGTCGACTACGAGACGGAGATTCGGATCACCTCAGCTCGCCGGCGAATCGCAGCGTCCCAGACGATGATCGAGAGGGCTCGTGTCACGAGGCTCGCGATCAACGAGCTCCGCCGCAGCAGCCTGAACTTCTCGCCCCCGCGTCTCGTGAGCGTAGCCCGACCTGACCTTTACCGGGATCAACATATCCGAACGCTCGTTTGAACGAGGTAACTTTTCCCACGGCCGGGTAGTCAGTTTGATCGAACTCTTGCCGCACGATCCCAAGTGGGCAGACATCTTCGAGATGGGAGCGGCCGAGATCCGACACGCGCTCGGCCCGACGGCCCTGAGCGTGCATCACGTAGGATCGACCGCCATACCCGGGATCGTTGCCAAGCCGACGATCGACATCCTCCTCCTCGTCGACTCGTATGACCCCGAAACGCCCTACCGGGGACCGCTGGAGTCACTCGGCTATGTGTTCGACCACCGCGATGAGACTCACGTCTTCTTCGTAGGATCTCCCGGAGGCGAGCGCTTCCACGTGCACGTGGTGGAGGAATCCTCGGAGGACTCGCGGATGATGATCACGTTCCGTGACTATCTTCGAGCGGACCGGGAAGAGGCTCGCCGATATGAAGCTCTAAAACAGGCGCTCGCCGAAGAACATGGCGACGCCGACGCGTACGCGAACGCGAAATCCTCATATGTGTGGGGGGTCGTGCGCCGAGCGAACGCCCCTTAGCTGGATCGGAAAGGAACACTCGACCCATCTGTTCCACGCTGCGTCGTCGTCCTCGACAATCGTAAGGCGTGCAGGCTGAAACCACCGTGCGTGATACGCGCGCTGCACGTCCGCGTCCCAGCCGTAGATCGGCTCAACGTATTTGCGCATCGACGCCTCATTCAGCTCGAAGCAGAAGGCCTCGTCGGCGTCGCTCGCTGGACGACGTCTCGTCCCAAGGAGTATCTGCTGACCGCTAACGTGCCCCGACCGGAGCGCCTCCTCGGCGAACGGGTGATGGAGCGCTTCAGATTTCTGCCGTACGCGCCGAACACTAGATGCCGGTTGCGCCGCCTCCGACGCAACCACGCCGAGCGCCAAATTCCGAGTGCGCTGGTACGAGGGCGAGAGGATGTACTGCTTCACGCATTGGGCTGAGGCCGAGGACCACGAGGCCGACGACTCATGTTCCGACATGCTCGACGTCGGAAACCAGAACCGGGCCGCAATCGGTCCTATGCCCCCATACGCCTTCGCGATGGCGGTGGCCGCCGCACAACACAGGGAGCGCCGGCGTCTGACGCTCGGCCGCACGGAGCACCGACCTCATCGCCATCCACAGACCTAAGTTGTCGGACTGACCTGACCGAGTTCCGCCGCGATCGGTCGAATCACTGCGACCGCGTGGGGGCGGATCGGTCGGCCGGAGCTCGGCGCCGCTCGGCCGGGACCGGCACGTCCCACCGTTGACGGGACCCACGGCCCATGACGCCGGCCCACGGCGTGAGATCAACTGTCTGGTAAGGAGAGTGAGGACGATGAAGACGGAGACCAAGGTTGAGCCCGGCGTCCGGTGCTTCGAGCCGACCGCCCGGTTCGACACGATGACGAGGATCGCCAACGTGTTCGTGCGGCCGCTGCTGCGGTCCTCGGCGGGAAAGGGGATCCACGAGCTCGCGCTGTTGTCGTTCGTCGGTCGGCGTTCGGGCAAGCGATACGAGGTGCCTGTCGAGTACCACGAGCTGGACGGCGAGCCGCTGATCCTGACGGCGAGCCGGTGGAGAGCCAACCTCCGTGGCGGGGCGGACGTCGAGCTCGTGCATGGGGCGCGGCGCCTCCCGCTGCGCGCCGAGCTGATCGAGGACGCCGACGAGGTCGCCACCGTCTACGAGCGCCTGATCGAGCAGATCGGGATCGCCAAGGCCAAGGCGACGAAGATCGGCCTCGAGGTGACCGGTAAGGAGATGCCAACGCACCAGCAGATCCGAAACGCGGTCGCGGGCAGGCGGACCGTGGTTCGCCTCCGCCCCCGGTAGCGCTGAGGACACTCTGCGCTAGCGGTGCGAAACAGCAAGACTGCGGTCCGGCACTCGGCAGCCATCCGACGCGCGCCAGGAAGCCGTTGCGATCGTGACGACGCCATTGCATCGCCTATCGGCCCTGGCGCGATACGTGACCGCGCCCGGCACCGGAGGATCTCCGGTATCCATTGCTAGGCTTGGGGGAGTGCACGACCTGACGGTCGCGTTGCGCGAAATCACCCCGGCGAACGAGGGTGATGTTCGTGCGCTCACAGTCGCTCCGGGGCAGGAGCAGTTCGTCGCCTCGGTTGCCGAATCACTCGAGGAAGCCGCGGCGTCGCCTACCGCCCGCCCATGGTACCGGGCGATCTACGCCGGAGAGGAGCCCGTCGGCTTCGTAATGTTGTCCTACGACGTACCGCCCGGCAATGCCGACCAACCGTACCGCTACTTCCTGTGGCGCCTCCTGATCGACGCACGGCACCAACGCCGCGGCTACGGCCGCGCGGCGATGACTCTCGTAATTGGGCATCTCCGCAATCGTGCTGGGGCAACCGAGTTCTTCACGTCCGTGCATCCGGGACGTGGTTCGCCGGGTCCTTTCTACCGAGGATTGGGCTTCGAACCGACCGGCGAGTGGTTGGAAGATGAGGAGGTCTATCGGCTTCTACTCGCATAGGCAATCCACGCCCAGTCGCGGCATCGAGCGTCGACGACTCGCCCGCCAATGCGGAAGCCACAAAAGCGTTGACGGCCCGGGCATGCGGGGGGCTTCGTGGCTACCGATCAGCGCTTACGCAACCGCAGTGTGGTCCAGCCCGCGTCGGCGGTCCAGCCGCCGTCCACCGGGAGCGTTACTCCGTTGACGAACCCACTCAGTGCGGGGTCGGCAAGGAAGATGATTGTCGCGGCGATGTCGTCGGGTGCGGCGAAACGCGCCATCGGCACTCGCTCGACTATGTCGGAATCCTCGTAGCCGCCCGCGGCCTGATCCGCGATGTCCATCTCCGTCTTCACCCAGCCGGGGCAAACGGCGTTCACCCGAACGCCCCTGCCTCCCCACTCGGCGGCGAGGGTCCGTGTGAGCCCGACCAGGCCGTGCTTGCTAGCGTTGTAAGCGGCACGGTCGGCGACGCCCGCAAGCCCGGCGATCGACGCGATGTTGATGATCGAGCCGACCCCTTGCTCGAGCATCATTCGGCCGAAAGACTGTGAGAGCAGGAACGGGCCGGTGAGGTTGACCTCGAGCACTCGCCGCCACTGCTCGGCCGCGGTGTCCTCGGCCGGGGCGATAAGGGAGATTCCGGCGTTGTTGACAAGCACATCGACGCGGCCGAATCGCTTCCCCACCTGGTCAGTGAACGCCGCCACATCGGCATCTACAGAAACATCACCCCGCAGATCGAGCGCGTCCCGCCCTCGCCCTCGCACGGCGTCAACCGTCTGAGTGGCCCGCCGCAAGTCGGTTAACGCGAGGTCGTACCCCTGGTCCGCGAGGAGCTCGGCCACACGCCGCCCGATCCCTTGCGCCGCTCCCGTTACGACCGCGACTCTCGATGTCGAGGTCATGGAGTCAGAGTGTAGGCCTCAACGGATGTGCGCTCGTGTCAACTCGCAGACGCCGTTGGGCAGCCTCGGTCAAGAACGCTTCGACGGCGGCGAGCGTTCGTCGTTGGATGTCGAACCACTCCTCGAGGCGCTCCCGGTGCAGCTCGATGTGCCGATGCACGAGGGTCGGATCGTCCGTCGTGAGGACGACCTCGATCTCGTCTCGCGGCATCCGATGATCTCCAAGAATGTCGGCCGCCCACTCGACCGACGCCGACTCTTCGTCGGGTTCCGCGTGTGCTTCGTCCAACCTGACTACCAACCCGCGAGTCGGCGTGTGCATCTCCACCTCCGAACGCTCGTACGTCGTTCCTCTCCTTGCGACTCTCCACTGCGAAGCTCATCGGTTCCCACACCGTCCTCATACGCGCTCCGGCCCCACCACACAGCGCGGCTCGCTTTCGCGGCCTACGAGTGCGCGTTCGACCGATCGAAGAGCGTTCCGAGATGCCCAAGCTTGTCCGGATTGCTGACGGCCCGTATCGCCTGCACCTGGTCGTCGGCGATGTCGAGCGTCATGACCGCGATGGGCCGGCCCTCGTAATCGAGAACGAGAGCTCCTGGCTGCCCGTTGATCCCCGCGGAACGTATATCGCTCACCGCAAAGCGCTCCGCCTGAGCGGTGACTCCGAGCAGCAGGCGGACCACTCGATCCCGCCCGTAGACCGGACGTGGGAACGCGGGAGCCTTACCGCCTCCATCGCCATAGGCGATGACGTCCTCGGCGAGCAGACCGACGAGCCCATCCGCATCGCCGTTGGTCGCCGCTTCGAAGAACCGCCCGGCGAGTTCCTCTCGACGCCTGCGTGAGACCTCGAAGCGCGGCTTCTTCGCCTCGACCCGTCGGCGGGCGCGGACGGCGATCTGGCGGCAGTTGTCCTCGCTTCTTCCCACGATGGACGCAACCTCGTCGTAGCCGTAGTCGAACACCTCCCGAAGCAGGAAGACGGCCCGTTCTACCGGTGTGAGGCTCTCCAGCAGCACCAGGAATGCCATGGAGAGCGAGTCCGCCGTATCGGCATGCGCCGTCACCTCCGGCTCGGGCTCGGTGAGCAGCGGCTCCGGAAGCCATGTTCCAACGTAGCGTTCGCGTCGGACGCGCGCCGACCGCAGGTGATCGATGCTCAGCCGCGTCGTGATCGTCGACAGAAACGCCTTCGGCGACTCGACAGCTGTGCCCCTACCGGACTCGCGGTGAAAGCGCAGGAACGCCTCCTGGACGATGTCCTCGGCCTCGCTCGCGCTACCCAGCATCCGATAGGCGATGGAGAACATCAGCGGCCGGAGTTCTTCGTACAGTTCGCTCAATCACAGCTCCTCGAGCGCCCGCTCCCCATGGTTTCAGGCAAGACGAGATCGCCAATCCTCGTGCGAGCTGTTCACCGACGATCCGGCGTCCACGGGCCACACCCGCGCCTCAGGTCTCCTGCGCCTGCACAAGCGCGAGGCCGAAGATGAACACCGGAAGGCCGATGAAGACAAGGAACACGCTCATCACGAGGGCCCAGCCAAGAATGGCCAGCGTGGACCCGACAAGAACCAGGATGATCCGCCACAGGAGGCCGGGCCCCGACAGGGCCGACGCACGTTGCGTGCTGGTTTCCTGAGCTGGGCGGACCGTCGGGGAAACCGGCATCGTCGACGGTTCCAGAACCACTTGGCGCTCGGTGACCATGGATCTCCGCCTCCTCAAGACGTCCTGCGCGCGCCTCGCGCTTGTCAACCATCAAGACGGAATAGGTCCGCCATCTGTGACACCTGTCTGTGAGACGTCGTAGGCGGGACGACAGCTGAAAACCGATGCGCCGAGGCGGACACTTCCCTCCGCCGAGAGTCGGCGCTCGTAGGCAATCCTTCTATCTCTTGAGCCATGAGGAGCAACGGGCGAGCCGCTGGAGCCGTCAGCGTCGTAACCGCTGCCGAGCGGGCACCCGCGCAGGGAACGTGGGCTCGGTTGCGGCGTGGGTTGGACGGGCGCTCGTGCTCACGGCGACGGTCTGGCTCGGTGGCGCAGTCCTGCTGCCGGCCATGACTCGAGCACACCGGTGAGGATGTTCCCGGCGCCCCACACATCCTCAACGGCGTCCCGTTCTGCCCCGGAGCAGAAACGAGTACACGGCCGCGACACCCAGAAATACGCCGCAGAGGAACGCGCCGCCCGATGCAGCGCTCGGCAGCGCGTCTCGTTCGCGGGCCAGCCAGACGTGGAAGACCACGACGATCACGAGGAACGTCGCGTAGCCACCCAAGGTCGTCCCGACGATGCTCGGCGGTGACTTGCGGATCCCTCGAGTCTCGTGTCTGCGGAGGGTGCGGCAGTCCTCTCGCTGCCTCGCCCTCAGGATCACCATCGCGACGAACACGACGTATGCAGCGATGAGCGGCGGGAGAACGGCCCGGAGCACCGTTAGCCTCGAAGGAAGAACGTCCATCCACGGATGAAGAGGTGCCATCCGAGCC
>JBKOWM010000079.1:0-7771 GCA_046724395.1 Actinomycetota bacterium | reverse complement strand
CGCGGAGGCGGGGTAGCTCAGCCTGGCAGAGCAAGCGGCTCATAATCGCTGTGTCGGCGGTTCAAATCCGCCCCCCGCTACCAGGCGCGACAAGCTTCGAAGACGCCGGAGGTTGAGATGGCCAAGCAGAAGTTCGAGCGGAACAAGCCGCACGTCAACATCGGGACGATCGGGCACATCGACCACGGCAAGACGACGCTGACCGCCGCCATCACGAAGGTCCTCGCCGAGCGGGGGATGGCCGACTTCACGCCGTTCGATCAGATCGACAAGGCGCCCGAGGAACGAGAGCGGGGCATTACCATCGCGATCGCGCACGTCGAGTATCAGACGGACAAGCGCCATTACGCGCACGTCGACTGCCCGGGGCACGCGGACTACATCAAGAACATGATCACCGGCGCCGCGCAGATGGACGGTGCGATCCTCGTCGTTTCTGCGGCCGACGGCCCGATGCCGCAGACCCGCGAGCACGTGCTCCTCGCCCGGCAGGTAAACGTGCCGTACATCGTCGTCGCACTCAACAAGTGCGACATGGTCGACGACCCCGAACTCCTCGACCTCGTCGAACTCGAGGTGCGCGAGCTCCTCAGCTCCTACGAGTTTCCGGGCGACGACGTTCCGGTCGTCCGTCTCTCGGCGCTGAAGGCGCTGGAGGGCGACCCGGAGTGGACCCCGAAGATCGACGAGCTGATGGAGGCCGTCGACACCTACATCCCGGAGCCCACGCGCGATGTCGACAAGCCCTTCCTGATGTCCATCGAGGACGTCTTCTCGATCACCGGGCGCGGCACGGTCGTCACCGGGCGGGTGGAGCGCGGCGTCCTCAAGAAGATGGAGGACGTGGAGATCGTTGGGATCCACAACACGCGAAAGACCGTCGCGACGGATCTCGAGATGTTCCGCAAGCTGCTCGACGAGGTTCGCGCCGGCGACAACGTCGGCGTGCTTCTCCGTGGCGTCGACAAGGACGAGGTCGAGCGCGGACAGGTCCTGTCGAAGCCTGGCACGATCACGCCCCACACCAACTTCAAGTCGCAGGTGTATGTGCTCGGCAAGGACGAGGGCGGCCGGCACACGCCGTTCTTCAACGGGTACCGGCCGCAGTTCTATTTCCGGACCACGGACGTGACCGGCTCGGCCAACCTTCCCGAGGGCGTGGAGATGGTCATGCCGGGTGACAACGTCGAGATGACGGTCGAGCTGATCGCACCGATCGCGATGGAGGAGGGCCTTCGCTTCGCGATCCGCGAGGGCGGCAGGACGGTCGGTGCCGGTCGTGTGACCGACATCGTCAAGTAGACACGCCGAGCGGCCGAGAAGAGCCAGAGGACTAGAGAGAAGAGATGGCCAAGACCGACAACCGTCCGAAGATCACGCTGGCGTGCACCAGCTGCAAGCGGCGCAACTACAACACGGTGAAGAACCGCATCAACGACCGCGAGCGCCTGGAGCTCAAGAAGTACTGCCGCTGGGAGCGCAAGCACACGGTGCACCGCGAGACGCGGTAGGGGTCAACCCTCCGAGACGTCGAGCGTCTGCACGCGGCCGTGCCGGATGGCGAGCACCAACGCCTCCAGCTTCGAATGCACGCCGAGCTTCGTGATGATGTTCTGCGTGTGCGTCCGAAGAGTGTGCGGGCTCATCTGAAGCTCGCGCGTGATCGTCTCCGGAGACTCCCCGTGCGCCATGGCCTGGAGGATCTCGATCTCGCGCGGGGTGAGGCGTGCAAGCCGTTTCTCAGCGGACGAGTCCTGGTCGCGACGGTGACGAAGCCGGCGCAGCGCGCCGACGATCTCGTCCTCGCCGTGCAACGTCTCGCCGCGGTGGGCCTGTCGGACGGAGCGGGCGACGTCGACGACCGCCTCCGTCTTGCGAAGGAGCCCGAGCGCGCCGGCCTGCACCGCCCGGGCGAGCAGGTACTCGTCCTCGTACCCGGAAAGCATCAGCACCTGCGCCTCAGGCTCGACGCCCTTGATGCGGCGCGTGGCCTCGATCCCGCTCATGCCGGGCATCGCGACGTCCATCAGCACCACGTCGGGCCGATGCTCGGCCGCCGCCTCGACCGCGGCGTCGCCGTCCGTGACCACGTCGACGACCCGCATGTCCTTCTCCTTGGCCAGCGCGAGCTCGAGGGCCTCGGCGAAGGTGCGCTGGTCGTCGACGATCAGGACCTTGATCGTCTTCCGCTCAGCGGTCATGACCATGACATCCGATCCTAGGCGGGACGGTGGCGCGAATCACGTAGGTCTCCGCATTTGTCGGCCGCCGAGCAGTACCGATACCTTCGCAGCCATGCGTCATCCTGTGAATCGGGACGACGGGAGACCCCCGAGCATCCCACGTCCCGTCGCCCGATCGGGAGAACCTGTCCGGGGGACGGGAGACGCATGAACGTTTTACAGGAAGGCAAAGCCTACCCCGAGACGCGCTTCACCGTGGAAGAGAGTGAGGTCGCGCGTTTTCGTGCCGTAGTCGGCGGCGACCCAGTGGCCGGCGTTCCCCTCACGTTCGTGACGGCGGCGGAGTTCTCGGCGTTCCCGGCGATCGTCGGCGACCCGGCGCTCGCCCTCGATTTCTCGCGTGTCGTTCATGCCGAACAGGAGTACGAGTTCAGCCGGCCACTGCGCCTCGGCGAAACCCTGACCGTCAGTTCGCGAATCGCGCAGGCGCGCGTCAGGGCGGGCCAGGGCTTCCTGACGATCGAGACGCTTCTTCTGGACGAGGACGGGTTCCGCGTCTGCACGGCCCGGGCGACGATGTTGGAGCGAGGCAGCCGATGACGTGGTTCGGCTCGTCGTGGAACGCCGGCGACGAGCTGCCACCGATCGCGCGTGTCGTGACGCGGGAGGAGGTGCGCTCCTACGCGGAGGCATCGGGAGATCGCAATCCCTTGCATCTGCACGACGACGTCGCCCGCGCCGCCGGCTTCGACGGCGTCATCGCCCATGGAATGTTCACGATGGCGCACCTCGCAACGGCGATCGAGAGGTGGGCGAGCGGCGCGTTCGTGCGGCGCATCCGAGTGCAGTTCCGATCGCCGGTCTCGATCGGCGAGACGGTCGTCGCCGGCGGCCGCGTTCGAAGCGTCGACGACGCCGAGCGCGTGGCCGTCCTCGACGCGTGGGTCTCGGTGGAGCGGGGAGGCGCCGTCGAGCAGGCGATCCGACGCGGTGAGGTCGAGCTCGCCGAGCCCGCCTAGTCGACGTCGATCCGGTCGCCGGAGACGAGCGGCCGGTTCAGGCTGGCGAGCGCGTGCATGGCGTCGCCCATCCGCTCGACGACGATCTGCATCTCCTTTTCCTGCCGCTGGGCGATGCGGGCGCCCATCTGCTCGACCTTCCGCTCCATCGCCTCGCCGATCTTGGCGATCGATTCGGTCGTCTCCTGGATGTCGCGATGGAACCGGTCGGCGACCGCCTCGATGCGCATCTCGACGACGCGGAGGATCTCGTCGGGCAGGTTGGCCTGCATCTCCTTGACGGCCCGGAGCGCCTGCCGCGACGTGTCGTTGTCGGTGAGCTGGCGCACTCGGTCGGCGAGTACACGGTTGTCCGACCTCGAGAAGCGGGCGAGCCCGGTGATCTTATCCTCGACGGCCTTCTGCACGTCCGCCTGCGAGGAGCGGATCAGCTGCATCGCCTCGTCGACGCGGCCCGCGATGATCGCGGACGTCGCCTGGGCCGCTTGCGCGCCGACGACGTCGCCGAGACGCCCGAGCTGCGCGTCGAGCTGATCGGCCATACGGACCATGTTGCGGTCGATCGTGGAGAGCGCTTCGTCGAACCCTCGCTGGACGGTGCCCTGCTGCGACTCCTCGATTCGTCCGAGTGCCGCCTGCGTGTCCTCTCCGAACCTGCGAGCGATGTCCGCGACCGACCGATCCAGCGTGGCGTCGATGGATTCGCTCACGCCGGAAAGGCGTTGCTGGATCGTTTCGTCGCGCTCCGCGAGGTTGCCGAGGAGCTCGTCGCGCAGCGCCTGCGCGTCGGCGCGAGCGACCTTCGCGAACCCGACGATCCATTCGCGGATCCGCTGCTCGGTACCCTCGAGCTCCGTCTTGACATATCGACCCTGGAACTCAGCGAGCTGCGTGTCCATGCTGCCGGCGAGCTGCCCGACGGCCGAGACGCCCTGCTGGACGTAGGCCTCCATCGCGCGCGCGATCCGCTCGGTCTCGTCCGACACCACCTTGCCGTGGGCCTCGATGCGTTCGGAGATGGCCTCGACGAGGATCTGGTCACGCTCGGTAATCGACCGAAGCGCCCGGGAGATCTGGTGGACGACGTTGGCCAGACGCTCCCGAAGGTCCCCGACCTCGACGAGAGCGGGCTCGGCGATCGCGTTCTCGAGGGCCGCCACGCTCTGCTTCAGGGACTCGGTCGCCGTCTCGGTGTCGGCGGCGAGACGCTCGAGGATGTCCTCCAGGCGGCCGGTTCGCACGGCGAGGGCCTGGAACCGTTCGTCGCTGTGGGCGATCAGACCGCGGACGGCGTCATCGCGGGCGAGGTTCTCGAGGATCTTCGCCTGGACCTCGCGCTTGTCGCCGCCGGCCGTCCGCCACACCTCGGCCGCCATGTCGTGCATGACCGAGGACGCCGATTCCTGAATCGCGGCGACGGCGTCGCCGAGGCGCGCGGAGACGATCCGCTCGATGCTCGCCGTGAGCGCGGCCGTGTCCACGCCGGGCGGAGTGAAGTCTTCTCCCCGGACCAGCCGGCGCTTGGCCCGGTGCAGCGCGCCGCCCGAAGGCGACGAAGGATCCGTCTGTGGCATGACGCTCGCATCCCGGGGCCGGCGCGGCGCGCCACAGAGTCTATGGGCTGCCCGCGGACGCATCACGCACCCGAGCAGGGCATTTTCGGCACCCGCGAGCCGGGCCCGGGGAGGCGTAACAACGGCAGAGAGCAAGACACCTCGACGGTGAGCGACCTATACTCATCCGGTCCCCCGAACTTCCGGCCGGACGCGTTGCGGAGGGGCGTAGCTCAACTTGGTAGAGCACCGGTCTCCAAAACCGGCGGTTGGGGGTTCAAGTCCCTCCGCCCCTGCAAGATCCGGGTGATCCTCCAGGTGCGAGTCAAGGTGCGGGTCAAGGTGCAGACATGAATCGAGAGATGAAGCGGATGCAGCGCCGCCAGGGCGAGCGCACGGCGGTCGACCGTGCCGCCGCGGCGACGACCACGCGACGTGCCGCCTCGCAGGAGAAGCGCAAGCGCACGGCGCCGCGTCAGTTTCTGAAGGAGGTCCGCCAGGAGCTCAAGAAGGTCAACTGGCCGACCCGCCAGGAGCTCATCGCGTACACCATCGTGGTGCTGGTCTCGGTCACGGTCCTGACCACGTACGTGTTCGGTCTCGACTTCGTGTTCTCCAAGGTCGTTCTGAACCTGTTCGGTAGCTAGATCGGATCCTCCCCATGAGTCAGACCCCCGAAGAGATGTCCTCGAACGACGCTGCCCAGGCGCCGGCCGACGAGGTCGCCGCGCCCGCGCCAAGGCGCCCGGCCGACGACGCCGCGGATGACCGATTCGACGAGGCGCCGGCCGAGGTCGTCGAGGTCCCGGAGGCGCCCGAGATCGAGGAACCGCCGTTCGAGCCGGCCGACGAAACGCTTCGAGTGGGGGAGGGCGGTCCGGCGGCCGAGGACCCGCAGGGTGGGCAGGTCGAGGTGCTGAGCGCGGAGGAGGCCGAGCCCGATCTCCCGTCCACCATCGACGCCATCGGCGCCGGCCCGACGGACCGCGTCGTGGTGCAGGCCGAGCAGGAGGAGCCGCTCACGGCGCCGGCCGAGGAGGATATCGCGACGGACCGAACGGTCGAGGCGCCCGCCGCCGATGCCGGATCCCTGCCCGTCGACGAGGCGCTCGAGGCCGCCACGGTCCCGGTCGAGGACGACGACATGGGCGCCGCCGCGCCGCAAGAGGCCGTCGAGGAGGCCGAGCCCGAGGTGACGCCCGCCGAGGACGTATCGGCGCCGGCCGAGCCCGAGACGACCTCCGTGGAGAACGTATCGGCGACGGCCGAGGCCGCCACGGCCGGGGACGCGGCGGCGGAGGAGCCGCCGGTTCCGTCCGCGAGCGATCCCTTCCGCGGTCCGGGCGACTGGTACGTCGTGCACACGTACGCGGGCTACGAGAACAAGGTCAAGGCCAACCTCGAGTCGCGAATCCACACGATGCAGATGGAGGACAAGATCTTCAACGTCCACATCCCCATGGAAGACGTCATGGAGATCAAGGGCGGCAAGAAGCAGGTCGTCCAGCGCAAGGTCTTCCCCGGCTACCTCCTCGTCAAGATGGAGTACGACAACGACTCCTGGTACGTCGTCCGCAACACGCCCGGCGTGACCGGCTTCGTCGCCGCCGGCACGGGATCCAAGCCGACCCCGCTGTCGCGGCGGGAGGTCGAGAAGATCCTCGCCGTCAAGAAGGAAGAGGTGAAGCCGCAGTTCCGCCTTGGGTTCGAGGAGGGCGACGTCGTCCGGATCATCTCGGGGCCGTTCGCGGACTTCAACGGCACGATCAGCGAGATCAACGTCGACCAGAGCAAGCTCAAGGTGCTGGTCAACATCTTCGATCGCGAGACGCCCGTCGAGCTGGGGTTCGACCAGGTCGCCAAGGTCTAGTCTTCGACTAGACCCGTCCGGTTCGTTCGCTCATCCGTTCTGCGAATGCGAAGGCCAGCGGGTTCAACGCGATCGACGCGAGCGAGGCAGCGACGATCACCTGCGATCGTTCCTGCGTGAGCAGCCCGGCCGCAACGGCCGTCGTCGCGACGATGAAGGAGAACTCGCCGATCTGAGCCAGCCCCGCGCCGACTACGAGCCCCGTTATGCGTGAGCCGCGGAAGAGCGTGACGAGGACGACGGCCGTGGCGAACTTGCCGACGACGACGACGCCGACGACGGCCGCGATCAGCGGCGGGGCGGCCGCGACGACAGCCGGGTCGAGCAGCATCCCGACGGCAACGAAGAACAGGACGCCGAACGCATCGGTCATCGGCAGCGCGTTCTCGGCCGCGCGATCGCCCGCGCGAGATCCGCTCAGGACCGCACCCGCCAGGAACGCGCCCAGCGCGAACGAGACGTCGAAGATCTCGCTCGCCGCGAACGCGATCCCCAGGGCGATCGCGAGCACGGCGAGCGTGAACAGCTCCCGGGATCCGTCGCGGTCGACGCGCACGCGCAGGCGCGGC
Organism: Actinomycetota bacterium; assembly: GCA_046724395.1. GTDB lineage: Bacteria > Actinomycetota > UBA4738 > UBA4738 > HRBIN12 > DATAEU01. Next base: position 577 of record JBKOWM010000079.1, on the reverse strand, counting down.
AGCAGCCGCGCGCCGATGAACAGCATCACCGCCGTCAGCACGGCGATCTTGACGAGCGCCAGCGCGACGTCGCCGGCGATCGCGAGCGAATCCTCCGCCCGGCCCGGCGCGACGGACGGGATGACGACGAGCACGAGCACGGTGAACAGGTCCTCGACGATCAGCCAGCCGACGGCGACCCGTCCGGGCTGGGTCTCGATCTCCGCCTGGCGCTCGAGCGCGCGCAGAAGCACCACCGTGCTCGCGACGGAGATCGCGAGCCCGAGGACGACGGCGGAGGAGACGGGCCAGCCGCCGAGTAGACCGATGCCGATCCCCAGGCCGGTCGCCACCGTGATCTGACCGATCGCGCCCGCAGAGCGATGGATCGGACCGCGAGATGGTCCGCGACGCTGAAGTGAAGGCCGACCCCGAACATCAGCAGCGCGACACCGATTTCGGCGAGCTCGATGCGATTTCCGTGTTCGCCACCGGCCCGGGCGTGAACGGCCCGATCGCGACGCCGGCGAGGAGGTATCCGAGGATTCGGGCAGCCCGAGCCGGTGCGCCACGAAGCCGCCGACGAAGGCCGCGGGGA
>JBKOWM010000140.1:0-4495 GCA_046724395.1 Actinomycetota bacterium | reverse complement strand
GATCGCAACGGCCTCGTACCGCTCCGGGTCGAGCGCGTCCATCACCGATCGGGCGGAGACCACTGAAACCTCGTGCTCGGCCGAGCGCCCCCCGAACAGCAGGACGATGCGGCGCTTCATGGTCTCTTGCGGGGGCCAGCGCTCGCGCGTTCACGCTCGCTTCTTGAGCCCCCCGCGCCCCCCGCCTTGTCCAGCGCTCGGTCGATGTCGTCCACGAGGTCCTCGACGTCCTCGAGTCCCACGCTGAGCCGGACGAGGCCGTCCGCGATGCCGGCGGCCCGTCGGGCGTCGGGGTCCATCTGGCGATGCGTGGTCGAGGCCGCGTGGCCAACGAGCGAGTGCGCGCCGCCGAGGCTCGTTGCGATCCAGATGAGCTCGAGCGCATCGCAGAACCGCATCCCGCCCTCGACGCCGCCCTGTGTCTCGAAAGCGAGGACGCCGCCGGACCCAAGGGGCAGCAGCCGCCGTGCGATCTGGTGGTCGGGGTGCGACGGAAGCCCTGGATACCACACGCGTTCCACCTTGGGGTGACGCTCTAGGTGGTCGGCGAGCCGCTGTGCAGACTCGCAGTGCCGACGCATGCGGATCTCGAGTGTCGCGAGTCCGCGGAGCGAGAGCCAGGCCTCAAGCGGCGCCATCGTCCCGCCGACGTCGATCGCGGAGTCGCGAAGCCGGCGCATCCCCTCTTCCGTCGTGCAGACGACACCGCCTGTGAGGTCGTTGTGTCCCCCGACGAACTTCGTGGTCGAGTGCAGTACGAAGTCGAAGCCATACCGCGACGGTGTGCACAGGTACGGCGAGGCAAACGTGTTGTCGACCGCCGACGCGACGCCGGCGTCGGCGCAGATGCTGCCGAGGACTTCGAGGTCCGCAACGGAAGCCGTCGGGTTCGCGATCGTCTCGACGTAGAACAGCTGCGCACCCGAGAGCGCCGCTCGAACGGCATCGTAATCGCGCGGTGACACCAGGTCGACGGTGACGCCGAATCGCGGCAGAACTTTCGTGAAGAGTGAATAGGCACCGCCGTAGAGATCGGATGCGGCAACGATCCGATCTCCGGCGGACGCGACCGTCGTGACGACAGCATGGATGGCGGCCATGCCAGAGGCGAACGAGAATGCAGACTCGGTTCCCTCGAGCTCGGCCATCGCCTGTTCCAACGCCAGCAGCGTCGGGTTGCCGTATCCGCGCGTGTACGTGTACCCGGGGCGGCGAAAGGCGATGGTGTCGGCGTACTCCTCCGAGGTGTCGAACCGGAACGTCGACGTCTGGAAGATCGGGATGCTCGGCGTGTCCTGGTCGGCCGGCGGTCGCCGGACGTGGATCGCACGCGTTGCGAAGCCGCGCTCGGCGCGCCGCGTCATCGGCGGCCGCGTCTACGCCGGAACATGCGGCTCAGCCTACTCGTGCCGCCACCCCTTCGGATATCGCACGCGAAGGTCGTCGACGATCGTCGTCAGCGATGCCATGACGGTGTCGGTCAGCGCCCGGGTCGCTTCGCGGTCGTCGGGAGTCGCGGCGCTTGTGGCGAGGTCGATCGGCTCGCCGGCCGTCACCCAGATCGGCCGTCCGAAGCGGAGACTTTGACGTCCCGACTTCCGCCACACGTATTGTCCGCCCCAAGTGGCGACCGGCAGGACCGGGACGCCTGTCATCAGGGCCAGCCGCGCCACGCCCGTCTTGCCCGTCGCCGGTCGGAACTCCGGATCATCGGTCTGGGAGGTCCCCTCGGGGTAAATCACGACGATTTCCCCCCGGTCGAGCGCCTCCGCCGCGGCCAGGAGCGGCCTCGTGTCGCCGGCGCCGCGATCGACCGGGATCTGGCGGGCGCCGCGCAGCACCATGCCGGTGAACCAGTTGTCGAACAGCTCGCGCTTGGCCAGGAACCGCGGCCGACGCCCACCCTCTTCGACGAAGTAGCCGTGCGCGAAGGGGTCGAGATAGCTGACGTGATTCCCGGCGACGATCAGAGGTCCCGTCGCGGGGATCCGATCCGTCCCGTCGAGGCGCCAGTTGAACCACAGCTTGTTCGGCGGCAGGACGACGGCCTTCGCGATCCGGTACCAGGGCTCCAGAACGCCCTCCTTCCGCGCGGATGTTACCGTCGGCCCCTCTCGCGGAGGTAGCCTGATCGAATGCGCGTCGTCGCGATACCGGTCAAGGCGCTGTCGAGAGCGAAGTCTCGGCTCGCGCCGGAGCTTTCGCCCCTCGAGCGCGGCGCACTAACGCTCGCGATGCTTGAGGACGTGTTGGACGCAACGCTCGACGTCGGTGGCTGGGACACATGGGTCGTCTCGCCCGACGAGGCCGTCCTCGAGATCGCCGCTCGGCGCGACGCGTCGGCGATCCCCGAAGATCGCGGCCCGCTCTCGCAGGCCATCCGCCAGGCCGAGGTACTGGCGAAGGACCGGGATGCGGACGCGCTCGCCGTGCTTCCCGCCGATCTGCCGCTGCTCACCGCACACGCGCTCACGGCGGCGCTGCATACCCTCGGAACCGTCGTCCTGGCTCCGTCGATCGACCGGTCTGGGACGAACCTTCTCCTCCGGCGGCCCCCCAGGGCCATCCCGGCGCGATTCGGGCCCGATTCCTTCGACCGACATACGGCGCTCGCCGCGGCGAAAGGGCTTCCGGTCTCCAGGGTGGAGCGGCGGGAGCTCGCGTTCGACCTGGACCACCCCGGCGATATCCTCACGCTGCTGGCGTCGGGCCACGCCGGCCGCACCATCGAGGTATGCCGGGACATGGATCTCGGGCATCGGCTGACGATGCAGGCGTGACCCAGCCGGGGTTCGGAAGGAACGGGAGTGGCGCAGGGAACGATCAGGGACTACGACGCCGCGAGCCGTACGGGCTCGCTCTTGCTGGACGACCGCACCGAGGTGCACATCGACGCCACCTCCGTCGAGGGTTCCGGGATCATCGACCTTCGGATCGGCCAACGCGTTCGGTTCGACCTCATCGACGAGGGCGGCCGCAAGCTCGCGCGGACACTCCGTATCGTCACGTTCTGAGTATCGTCACGTTCTGAGGACGCCGACTACTCAGGCCGAGCGCCGCACCTGCGATGCGCCCTCGTCTTGCTCGCCCACGGCGTCCTTGAACTCCTTGCCCGGCGTGAACCACGGCAGGTCGCGCGCCGGCACGACGATAGGCGTCTGCGGCTGACGAGGGTTGCGGGCGATTCGCTGGTTGCGCCGGCGGCGCTCGAACGTGCCGAAGCCGACGAGCGAGACGCGGTCGCCCGACGATACGGCCTCACGGACTACCCTGATGGCGGCGTCGATCGTCCGCCCGACCTCTGCCTTGCTCGTTCCGGTTCGCTTGGCTATCTCGGCGATCAGGCCGTTCTTATTCATCGGTGCCCTCCGAATCGACGGCTTCCGCTCTTCCTACCCGTTCGGCCGCTGGTCAATGTGTTCCGGCGCAGACACAATGGGCCGATGTGCGTCCGCGCCCGCATCGGGCCGCTACTCGCCGGCGCGGTCCTCGCCAGTTGCGTCCCGGCGCAAAGCCGTGAGCTCGCCACCTACTACGATCCGAGGGGCCTGTTCAGCGCGGATCTGCCGGCGGCGAACAGCGTCACGGTGACGGCCGCGCAGCGAGGTGCCGCCGGAGCCTCCGTGCTGTCGGGTGTCGTGGCCTCGCCGCCGCAGCCGAGCCCGAGCGGGGCCGCCGGCCTCGGCGGCGGATTCGGCGCGATCGCGCAGCAGGCGCCGACCGGTGATCAAACGCTCTATCAGGTCCTCGTCGTAACGACGGACGCCTTCGACTCGCTCGAGTCGATGTACGTGTATTTCCTGACCGGGCGGCCCTCCGTCGATGTACGCGAGGAGCGGCCCATCGATATCGGTGGGACCGACGGGCGCCTGGTCGTCGCCGATTTCACGCAGGCCGGCTCGCCTCAGGCCGGCGTCGCCGCCGCGTTTACCCTCGGATCGGACGGGGTGGGCTATATCGTCGCGGCAGTGTTCCCGCCCGGCGAATGGGACCGTGAACGCCCGGACTTCTCGCGAGTTGTCGACTCGTTCACACCCGGCGTGCCTTCCGGGCTCTCGTCGTTTCCCTTGACGACCGGCTAGCCCATTACGTCGGGCGGATTTTGCGTGAACGCCCTTTGGGCAGCCTTCAGCTGAGGTGCTAGGCCTAGCACGACGATGATGCGTTCGGGGGCCGCGTACGTAACAGAGCCGATAGCCGTTCTCGTACCGCTCCAGTTCTACCGCTCCAGTTCGCCAACGAGTTCAGCGCCGTCGTCTGCACCGACTACTGGGTGCCGACGCGCCGACGTGGCTTCGAGCGGTTTCCTCATTGTGGATCCCCAGTCTCGGAGGGCTTCGGGAACCGCTACCATGGTCGCCTGTCCCTTCTCCCCGAGCGGGTGAAGGCCACTGTGGCCCGTGGGGTAACGGCAGCCCGCCTGACTCTGGATCAGGTAGTCATGGTTCGAATCCATGCGGGCCAGCAGCGCGAAACCGCACGCGGATCCGGTTTC
>JBKOWM010000080.1:0-51344 GCA_046724395.1 Actinomycetota bacterium | reverse complement strand
GGACGACGTCGCCCGGCCTGCCCCACGCCCGGACGGCGTCGACGGCCGCCTCGGCGTCGGGAACGGTGAGAACCGCGCCGGAGGGCTGCCCCTCCCGGATCGCGGCCCGCGCGATCGCCTCCGCCTGGTCGCCGACCGTGATGAGACGGTCGACACCGATGCGAGCGACCAGCTCCCCGAGCCGCTCGTGTTGCTCGCGGGCGATCGGGCCGAGCTCGGCCATGTGGCCGAGCACCGCCGCCAGGCGGGCGCCGCGCGCCATCCATCGAGCCGCCTTGAAAGCGGCGGCCATCGACTCTGGGTTCGCGTTGTACGCGTCGTTCACGACGACGACGCCATCGGCGGTCGTGAACGTCTCCATCCGCCATGGTGCGACGCGCGCGCCCTTCAACGCCGCCGCGCACTCGGCGAGGGAGACGTCGAACGCGACGCCGCACGCGGCGGCGGCGAGGGCGTTCGAGACCATGTGCTCGCCCGCGACGGAAAGCGCGAGCGCCTCGCGTTCGTCGTCGTGGACGAGGGCGAACGAGGCGCGCCCGGCGCGATCGAGCTCGACCTCCTCGGCTCGGACCTCGGCCGACGGGCCGAGGCCGAAGCGCATCGGCCGAGCGCGCGTCCGCGCCACGAGCTCGCGCGCCACCGCGTCGTCGACGTTCACGATGGCCACCCCACCCGGCGCGAGCGCCTCGAGCGGCTCGGCGGAGGCCGCGACGATGCGCTCCCACGACCCGAAGATCTCGAGGTGTGCCACGCCGACGTTCGTGACCACCGCGGCGTCCGGGCGCGCGATGTCGCACAGTAGCGTCACGTCGCCGACGCGTCTTGCTCCCATCTCGGCCACGACGATCTCGACGTCGGAGGGCGCGCCGAGGAGCGTCAGGGGAAGGCCGATCTCGTTGTTGAACGACGCGGGGCTCGCGTGCGTCCGGTACCGTGAGGACAGCACCGCGGCCGCGAGGTCCTTGGTCGAGGTCTTGCCGTTGGCGCCCGTGATCGCGACGACGCGGACGTCCGGCATCCGGTGCCGTTCGTCGCGACCCAGCGCGAGCAGCGCCCTCCCCGTGTCGTCGACCTCGACGCGCGGGCCGTCCGCGGGCTCCGCTACGAGCGCCGCGACGGCTCCGGCCGCGATCGCCTGCCCGACGAACGCGTGACCGTCGGCGTGCTCCCCTGGAAGCGCCACGAAAAGCGAGCCCGGCGCGGCCGCACGACCGTCGATCGCGACCGAGGACACAACCGCATCGGGGTTTACGTCACGGACGGTGCCGTCGACTGCCACCGCGATCTCGTGCAGCGTGCGCCGCCTCATGAACGCGACCCCGACGAGCGGACGGCTTCGGCCGCGACCTGCCGGTCGTCGAACGGGATGGTGCGATCGGCGAGTTCCTGGCCGGTCTCGTGACCCTTGCCCGCGATCACGACCACATCGCCCGTTCGCGCCAGCCTGATGGCCCGCGCGATCGCCGCGCGCCGATCGGGTTCGACCTCGTACGGTCGACCGCCCGCACGCGCACCCGGTTCGATCTGATCGATGATCGAGAGGGGATCCTCGCTGCGAGGGTTGTCGCTCGTCACGATCGTCAGGTCCGCCATCGACGTCGCGGCCTCCCCCATTCTCGGACGCTTCGCGCGGTCTCGATCGCCCCCGCAGCCGAAGACGATGATCACGCGCCCGGGCGCGAGCGGCCGAGCCGCCCGCAGCACGTTTCGAATGCCGTCCGGGGTGTGCGCATAGTCGACGATGACCAGGAAGTCCTGCCCGGCCTCGACGACCTCGAGTCGGCCCGGCACGCCGCGCAGCGTCGCGATGCCCTCCGCGGCCGCCCGGTCGTCGATCCCGATCGCACGCGCGGCGGCGAACGCGGCGAGACAGTTCTCAACGTTGAAGCGACCGCGGAGGCGCGACTCGATGACCACGTCCCCGACGCGAAACCGCGTCCCCGCGGCGTCCGGGACGACGTCGGTAGCGCGAACGTCGGCTTCGGCATCGATGCCGTAGGTGATCGTCGGCAGATCGAGCGCGGCGATGGTTCGTCCCTCCGGCGAATCGGCGTTCACCACCCCCATCGCGCTCATCGCCGGCGTGAAGAGACGGGCCTTCGCCGCCAGGTACGCCCGCATTGACGGGTGGTAGTCGAGGTGGTCCTGCGACAGGTTCGTGAAGACGGCGCATGCGAACCGCACGCCGTCGACGCGATGCTGGTCGAGGCCGTGCGAGGAAACCTCCATCGCGACGGCCTCGACGGCGGCGTCGGCCATCCGAGCAAGCAGGCGTTGGAGATCGGGAGCCTCCGGCGTCGTCCGTGGGAACGGCGTGACGTCCCCGTCAATGCGGACGCCGGTGGTGCCGATCACCCCCGCGCGCAGACGTGCCGCGCGGAAGACGGACTCGAGCAGGTACGTCGTCGTCGTCTTCCCGTTGGTGCCGGTCACACCGACTACGGTCATGCGGTCGGCGGGCCGCGCGAACACTTCGGCCGCGACGGGGCCGATGGCCGCGCGGACGCTCGCAACTCGCACCTGCGTTACGGGCAGCTCGAGCCAGCGCTCGACGAGCAAGGCCGAAGCGCCGCGCGCAACGGCGTCGGGCGCAAACTCGTGACCGTCGGCACGCGAGCCCAGGACACACGCGAACAGCGCCCCAGGGTGCGCGTCGTCCGCGTTCATCACCACGTCGAAGACGGGGGCCGACGCGTCCCCGCGGATCTCGTACTGCGGGAGCGCGACGAGCAGGGAGACAAGGGATCGGTAGCCGGGCGGAACCAACGGGGCGGAGCTTACCGTTCCGGCCGTCGCGAGCCTCCGGGTCACGACGGTCATGGCGCCGGCAGCGCGTGCGGCGGCAACCCGACCGAGGCTACGGGCGCGATGCCGAGCTGCTCGATTGCATACCGCGCGACCGTACGAAACAGCGGGGCGGCCGCGATTCCGCCGTAGACCGTCGTGGGCCGATCGAGGATCGCCGCGATGACGACCTTCGGATCGCCCGCCGGCAGGAACCCGATGAACGACGCGATCGATCGATCCGTGTAGTAGCCACCGCTCGGCATCGGGATGCGCGCCGTCCCCGTCTTCCCGGCCACCTGGAATCCGGGGACCTGCGCCTGACTGCCCGTCCCGTCCGCGACGGCGGCGGCCAGCATCCCGGTGACGGTGCGCGCCGTTGCCTCGCTCACGACGCGACGGATGCGACCGATCGGCACCGGATGAAAACCGGCGGCATCGACGGTTCCCCGCACGAGGCGGGGCTGCACCCACTCCCCGCCGTTCGCGATCGTGGCGAACACGGAGATCATCTGCAGTGGGGTCACGGCGATACCTTGCCCGTACGCCATCGTCGCGAGACTGGAGTCCGACCACTGCGACAGCGGCAGCATGATCCCCCGCGCCTCGTAGGGAAAGTCGACGCCGGTCGGCCGACCGAGCCCGAACGCTGAGAGATACCTCGCCATCCTTGTCTCGCCGAGCCGTTCCGCGACCATCGCAGCGCCGATGTTGCTGGACTCCGCGACGATTTCGCCGAGGGTCATCCACTCCGGCGGGTGCCGGTGCGAGTCGTGAATCGTGTAGTCGCCGACGCGCATCGTCCACGGGACGCGCAGCGCCTGGTCGAGCGGGATGGCACGCTCCTCGACCGCTGCCGCCGCCGTTATCACCTTGTTTGTCGAGCCCGGCTCGTACACGTCGACGATCGACCGATTGCGCTGTGCCGCGATGGGGGACGCGGCCGGGTCATTCGGGTCGAACCACGGATACGTTGCCATCGCCAAGACGTCTCCCGTCCTCGGGTCCATGACGATGACGGTTCCGTGGGTCGCGTGGTTCATTCGGACGTACCGTGAAAGCGCGAGCTGCACCTGGTACTGGAAGTCGCGGTCGATCGTCGTTTCGATGTCCACGCCCGGTACCGGCGGCCGCTCGAGATGGATGCCGCCGACGATGGGGCGACCGTCCGGGCCATGCTCCCATGTACGCTCGCCCGGCCGGCCCGCTAGCAGGTCGTCGTACTGCATTTCGAGGCCCGAGATGCCCTTCCCGTCGACGTTCACGAACCCGAGCACCTGTGGCGCGAGCGCCCCGGCCGGATACGACCTCGCGCTGACGGGGAGATCGTCGATGCCGGGCAGCTGCAGCGCTCGGATGCGCGCCGCGAGATCCATCGGAACGTGACGTGCCACGTAGACGAACGTCGTTTCTGACTCGAGCGAACGCATGAGCGGGCGCACCCGAAGATCCAGGATCCGCGCCAACTCCCGTGCCGTCCGTCGCGGCGAACGGACGTACGTGGGGTCCGCGTAGACATCGACGGCGGGGACGGAGATCGCGAGGGCGTCGCCCGAGCGGTCGAGGATCCGCCCGCGCCAGGCCGGGAGACCCACCGTCGAGACTCGCTGTCGCATGGCTTCGTTCTGGTACGCCTGCGCGCGGCTCACCTGAAGGACGACGAGGCGGACCACGATGGATGCGAGCGCCACCGTGAAGAACGCGAAGAGCGCGATGAGCCGGCGAAGCGGCGGCCGTTTCACCCTCCCGCCCCGGCTTCATCCGCACCCGCGGCCGGCGCCCGGGACGCGTCGGGAGCGTGGAGGATTCGGATGTCGTCGGGGAGACGCATACCGTTCCGACGCGCCCAACCGGCGATCCGGCCGGGGGCGGACAGCTCGGCCTGTTCGAGGAGCAACTCGAGATGCTGTTCCTCCAGGGCACGGATCCGGCCCGAGACGTCGTCCAGCCGGAACGAGGCCTTCGCACGGATCGCGTTCAACGAGACCAAGCCGAGTAAGGCGGACGCGAACACCACGCAGAACAGCATCACGAACCCCGCTCGATGCCTTTTGCGTGCTCGTCTTCGGGCGCGCGATACGCGGCGGTGGACGGGCTGCGTCGACGGCGCTCGAATCGGCCCGGGCTCCGGCCGCGAACGCGGAACGCCAATGGGCCGGGCCGGGGTCGCGACCGCAGTGCGCGCGACCGACCGCGCGGCTCGGGTGTCCTCGCGGGCCTCGAGTGGGCCCCCCGCAGCGGATTCGACATCGCCGGTGGGCGACCGGCGACGGACGTCGACCGCCGCCGTCATGCAGCCTCCCGCACTCGGTCCGCGGCGCGGAGCTTCGCGCTGCGCGCCCGGGGGTTCCGCGACGACTCCTCGGCCGACGGGGTCTGCGGTTTCTTGGTCACGACGACGAGCCGCTCGTCGCCGGCGAAGAAACGTTTGACGATTCGATCCTCGAGCGAGTGATACGCGATGACGACGACGCGGCCACCGGGAGCGAGGATGCCCACCGCCCGAGGCAGGGAGGCGGCGAGCTCCTCGAGCTCCCGGTTGACCGCGATGCGGAGCGCCTGGAACGTCCGGCGCGCGGGGTGGGGGCCGCCCCGACGCCTTCCAACGGCGCTCACGACGACGCCCGCGAGCTCGTCCGTCGTCTCGATCGTCTTGCGCCCGCGAGCTCTCACGATTTCCGCAGCGACGCGGCGCGAGCGCCGCTCCTGGCCGTACTCGAAGATGATTCGGGCAAGCGCCTCCTCCGGGGCCGAGTTGACGAGCTGCATCGCGCTCTCGGCTCCCGCCTCGTGAGGCCCGCCCATCCGCATGTCGAGCGGTCCGGCGCGCCGGAAGCTGAACCCGCGCTCGGGCCGCTCCAGCTGCATCGACGAGACCCCGAGGTCGTAGAGGACGCCATCTACCCGGTTCTCCGCGGGCACGTCTGAGAACCGAGCCACGACGGCGGCGAAGCGCGAACCGAACCGTTCGAGCCGGCCGGCCGCGATCGCGACGGCCTCGGGATCCCGATCGACGCCGATGAGCCGGCCGACGCCAGACGCGAGCAGCGCCTCGGCATGCCCGCCGGCGCCGAGCGTGAGGTCGATGACGATCCCCCGCCCCCCGAGCAGGCGCACGACCTCGTTCACCATGACCGGCTCGTGGCCGGAGCCGTCTGCGTCTGGCGGCGCCACCCCGCTCATCTAGCGGCCCCGAGTTGCAGAGTGCCAGCCTGGTACGCGCCGCCATGCGCCGATTCGTACCGTTCGTGGACGCCGCGGTCCCAGATCTCCATCCGATCCGAGACGCCGAGGACGACGACGTCCTTGCCGATGCCGACCTCACCGCGAAGTCGCTGCGGGACCAGCAAGCGCCCCTGGGCGTCGACGTCCACGGGCTCCGCCTTGCCGAAGAACAGCCGCGCGTACGCGCGCCCCTCCGAGTCGGAGAGGGGGACGGCACGGACCTCGGCACTGCGCGCCTCCCACTCGCCCCTGGGGAAGCAGAAGAGGCATCCGTCCTGACCGAGCGTGAGCACCGCTCCGTCGGCAAGCGCCTCGCGGAAGCGGGCGGGCAGGCTGATGCGGCCCTTCGGGTCGAGCTGATAGCTGTGCGTGCCGAGCAGCTCGGCCACGTCCTCCCCTTCTCCTCCACTGAGTCCCACGTTTATGCCACTGGCCCTCCACCAGGTCAAGGGGCCACAGTGAAGAAGTGAGATGAACTGTCGAGAACCGTCGATGTCAGTAGGCGACCCGCGACGCGATCGGGACGGATCGCGCGGTCACCGCATCCCCTCGCGCCGGGATCGGGCGGGCGGTCTATCTGGGCAGGTAGGGCTCCCATTCGGGCTCGAGGCGCCCGAGCGAGAGACGGAAGCCGTCGGAGGGCGCGAACGGCCTACGCGCCAGACGAAGACCTGCGTCCTCGGGCCGACGGTTCTCCTTTCGGGAATTGCACCGTCGGCACGCCGCAACGACGTTGTCCCAGCTGTGCGCGCCGCCCTTGGACCGAGGGACGACGTGATCGAGGTTCTCGGCCGCACAGCCGCAGTACTGGCAGGTCCACGCGTCGCGGGCGAAGAGAGCGCGACGGGTCAAAGGGGCGTGCGCCCGGAACGGCACGTGCACGAAATGGCGCAAACGGACGACCGATGGCGCCTCGATCTGGTACCGCTCGGAGCGAAATACCATCCCGTTCGCTACGAGCACCTCGGCCTTGTCCTTCAGGACGAGGACGACTGCCCTCCTGGCAGAGACCACTGCAAGAGGCTGATGAGACGCGTTGAGTACGAGCGCTCGTCCCATGGGCAGGGTGCAGCGAGTATAGCCAGCGCCCCTGCTTGGAACTGCGAGGATGCTTGCATCGCTCGAATCCCAATGTTGTCATTCGGCCGACGGAGGCGGCGGAGCATCGTCCCGACTCTCCATCCACGGGCGCCTGAGTAGCGAAAAAGGGGCCGCGCGGGGCGTCCGGTCGGGTTCGGGGGTTCGTCGCCTTCGTTGTCTCCCCGCCCGTCGCACGCGAACGCCCGGGAACTCCGTAGCCGGCCGACGCGTACACCTCAGTAAGATTGTCCCCTCGACGACGGAGGTTCGGTTGGAGGCCCCGGAACCGACCAACGACTGGCGCCAGTTCGCCGTGCGCTTTCACGAAATCGAGGAGAACGTCGAACGCGTCGTCCAGGGCAAGCACCGAGAGATCCGTCTCGCCCTGGTTGGGCTGATCGCCGAAGGTCACGCGCTGATCGAGGACGTTCCCGGCGTCGGCAAGACGATGCTCGCGAAGGCCATCGCCCGATCGATCGACTGCTCGTTCCGCCGGATCCAGTTCACTCCCGATCTGCTGCCGACGGACGTGACAGGCGTGAACGTCTTCAACCAAGAGCGGGGCGACTTCGAGTTCCGCCCCGGCGCGATCTTCGCCAACATCGTCCTTGGCGACGAGATCAACCGGGCGAGTCCCAAGACGCAGTCGGCGCTCCTCGAGTGCATGGAGGAGCGACAGGTCACGATCGACACCGAGACGTACCAGCTGGGCGCTCCATTCATGGTCATCGCGACCCAGAATCCGATCGAGCACGAGGGCACGTACCCCCTTCCGGAGGCCCAGCTCGACCGCTTCATGATGCGGATCGGGATCGGCTATCCGTCGGCGGACGTCGAGGCGGAGATCCTCGCGACGCACGGTGTCCGCTCCACGCTCGGCGACATCGGGCCCGTCACGGACGCGCTCGGGGTCCGTGAGATGATCGAGCAGGCGCGCCAAGTTCACGTCTCGCCGCCGATCCGTCGGTATATCGTCGAGCTCGTCGAGGCCACGAGGAGCCACGGCGACGTGTATCTCGGCGCCAGTCCCCGCGCCTCGATCATGCTGCTGCGCGCCTCCCGAGCGCTCGCGGCGGCCGACGAGCGCGATTTCGTGATCCCCGAGGACGTGAAGCACCTCGCGTCGCCGGTCCTGTCCCACCGCATCATCGTCACGGCGGACGCCGTGATGACCGGCCGTAGCTCGTCGGCCGTCCTCGCGGAGATCATGACCGAGGTCGCCGTCCCGATCACCGGAAAGGCGTGACGTTGCCCTCCGGCCGCGGCGTCATCGTCCTCGCGGCCGGGCTGGGGCTCTGGGTGGTCGCGCGCATCGCCGGATCGCCGACGCTACACATCGTCGCCGTCGGAATCGCGGTACTTCCGATCGCCGCCGCCGCGTTCACGCGGTGGAGCCGCCAACGCCTTCGAGTTCGGCGGCGTTTGTCGGATCAGCGAATCCAGCCGGGACGTCGCGTCACGGTCGAGCTCGAGATCGAGAACGAGTCGCCCGCGTCGACATCGTTCCTCCTGCTGCAGGACGGCATCCCTCCGGGTCTCGGGCGTCCCGCGCGACTTGTCTTGACCGGCATCGCTGCGCGAGGAGTCGCTAGGGCATCGTATTCCCTCGTTGCGCAGTCGCGGGGCCGGTTCGCGCTCGGGCCGCTCGCGGTCGATGTGTCCGATCCCTTCGCGCTGACGCGCTCCCGCGTGGAATTCTCCGGTCGCGACGAGCTCGTCGTCACGCCCACGGTCGAGGACCTCGAGACCGGGCCGGCGTCGCCGTTCGGGCAGACGAGCGGGCTCTCGCTCGCGAAGCACCTCTTTCGTACGGGGGAGGATTTCTTCACCATGCGCGTGTATCAGGAGGGCGACGATCTCCGGCGGATCCATTGGCCGAGCGTCGCTCGGAGTGGGGAGCTGATGATCCGGCAGGACGAGTCCACGCGCCGATCGACCGCCGTGTTGTATCTCGACACGCGGCAATCGGTCGTCGGGCAGACGCGCACGCCGGCGTTCGAGCGCTGCGTTTCCTCGGCCGCCTCGATCGGAATGCTCCTCGCCCGCCACGGCTTCACGATTCGTCTCGCGACGACTCAGCTCGCGCCGTCCGCCGTCTCCGACGACGTCTTCCTCGAGACGCTCGCCGGCGTGTCGCACGACGGTGCCCGCGCGGCTGCCCCGGCGCTCGGCAGGGTGCGGAGCGCCGCATCGACTGAGACCACGTTCGTCGCCATCACGGCGCCGCCGGACCCCGGCGACCTCGGGGCGCTCGTCCGTCTCGGTTCGGCGTTCGGCCCCAAGCTCGCTGTGCTCGTGTATCCGGTCGATCCCGCCGGCCTCCCGCCCGACCGCCAGGCTCAGCTCGAGGGACGCGCGTCCTCGGCGAGGCTCTCGCTGTCGCGCAGCGGATGGGAGGTGCTCGTGCTCACCCCGGACGCCAGGTTGAAGGACGTATGGCAGCGAAACCGGACATCGCTCCCCGCGCTCAGCGGCTAGCCGCACTCGGGGCGGTCGCGTTCCTCTCCGTCGCGACCGCGCTCGCCTTCGGCCGCGTGTTCGTCGGCCATGCTGCCACCTGGAAACTGACGGCTGCCGCGCTGGTCTCCGTCGGACTGGCGGCGGCGCTCGAGCGCCGGAGCCTCCTGTTGGCCACCGCCGGGAGCGCTCTCGGACTCATCGTGCTTATCGGGCTGCTCGTCTTCCCGCACTCCACCTGGTACGGGGTGCCGACTCGCGAAACGCTGAGAATGGCCGTGGACGCGCTCGGCAGGGTGGGCCACGAGGCGCGGGTGCAGGTCGCCCCGTCGCCGCCGTTGCAACCCCTCTTCCTCGCCGCGCTCACGGCCGTGTGGACGGCGGCGTTCTCGGCGCACGCGCTCGCGATCCGTGCCGGGAGTCCGCTGCTCGCGATCCTGCCGCCGGTGGCGCTCGTCGGCTTCGCCGACACGGTGCTTGAGGACGGTGCGCGACCGACGTACGCGTTCCTGTTGCTCGCGGCGGCGCTGCTCGTCGTGTTCACCGACGGTCTGCGCCGGATACGCCAGTGGGGACCCGTGTGGTCATCGACGGGACGCCGTCGCCTGTCGTCCGTCGCGGGTCGCGGAGCCCGCCGCGTCGGCGTGACCGCCGTCGTCGTCGCGCTGGCGTTCCCCGGCGTGCTGCCTGGGTTCCGCGACGAGGCGCTCGTCGACTTCTCGACACGGGGCGGCGAGGGCGGCGACGTCGATCTGTGGGTCTCCATGCAGTCGTATCTGACGAGGGACACGCCGGTTCCGATGTACCGCGTTCGATCGGAGAACGACCTCGGGAACACCGTCGCGTCCTATTGGCGGGTATCGGCGCTCGATCTGTACGACGGGGAGAACTGGACGCCGTCGGAGCCGAGGACCGATCGCGCAGCGTTGCTCCCCGCCCAGACGGCCCTCGCGCAGCCGGTCGTCCCGCCCACCGAGACGATCGAGCACGTGAAGCAGACGATTCAGGTTCTGCGGGACCGGCAGGACGCCGAGCTGCCGATGGCCTACCCGGCCGTCGGGGTCGACGTACCGGCCGGCGAGATCCGGTACGACGAGGAGCTCGGCACGGTGGTGGTCCCAGGAGCGCTTTCCGCCGGTGTGTCGTACACCGTCGATTCCAACGTGGTGGTGCCGACGGCGGCGGAGCTCGACGCCGCAAGAGCTGTCGCGCCGTCCTCGAAGTACACCTACCTTCCGGACTCGACGCCGCCCGAGATCCACCAGATCGCGGAGCGATGGGCCGCCAACGCCACGGCCGACAATCCGTATCGCAAGGTCCTGGCGATCATGAACGAGTTCACCAAGCCGGACAGGTTCACCTACGACGACGAGGTCGACTGGAGTGCCGACTCCAACGCGTTGGTGAATTTCCTCACCAAGACACGGACGGGGTTCTGTCAGCAGTTCGCCGCGGCGATGGCGATCCTCGTCCGCTCGCTTGGCATCCCGGCGAGGCTCGCGGTCGGATATCGCACCGGGCAGACGAGCGGAGATTCCTTCCTGGTGACCTCGCACGACCTGCATGCGTGGGTCGAGGTCTATTTCGACGGCTACGGTTGGCTCGCGTTCGAGCCGTCGCCGCGGCGGCCAAACCCGATCGGCCACACCGAGAACTCGTATCTCAACCCGTCCACGACCGTCGCCGCGATCGACCAGTCCGGAGGGGCGCGCCAGACCGGTGGATCCAAACAGACGCTCGGCGCATCCGGGCAATGCGGCGCGATCGCCCGCGGAAGCATTCCCTACCGACTCTGCAACGAGATCCGCCAGACGGGTCCCGGGCGGTTCGGGCCCGGCCGACGGATCGCCGTTGGGACCACTCCGACCGAATCGCCCAGCGACGGGTATGGCGTGCCGCTACGCGTCGCGTTGTCGATCGCGCTTGTTCTCGGCCTCGTGCTGCTCGTGCTCGTCCCGCTATTGAAGTTCGTCGTCCGGCTCCGGATCGTGCACCGGCACGGCCGCCCGCGCGAGATGGTCCTCGCCGCGTTTCGGCTGTTCGACGGGGAGGCGGCCGACGTCGGCCTCGGCCGCAGGACCGGCGAGACCCTGTCGGAATACCGAATGCGACTGGCCGAGCGCGTTACGTTCTCCGATGGGCACCTAACCAGGCTGACGGCGGCGGCGACGAGGGCGGCCTACGCGGATGAGCGGGTCCGCCCCGAGGAGGCGCGCGCCGCGTTGCGCGACGCGCGCCACGCCATACGCGACGTGCGGCGGGACGCGGGGCTGGTGCGGCGTCTGATCGGCGTCTATCGGCCTGGGATCTGACCGACAGGGGATCTGACCGTCAGGTCCCCGTCTGGGTCCTGGCCGCCGCCTGCCGAAGCGCGCGGACGAAGCGATCCCGGTCCTCTCGGAACTGGCCGACCTTGGCCTCCACGCTGGTCGCGATCTCGTCGATCGCGACGAAAAACGCGAGTTGGCCTTCCTTCAGGGCGTCGATGACTTCACCGTTTCGGCGGGCAATCTTGAAGATGCTCTGCCCGTCGGTGATGAGCTTCACCTCGGACAGATGCCTGTCGAGCGAAGCGCGGCGGTTGAGATAGCTCCACGCTCGCCGAACCCGCTGCAAGGACATGCCGCCGTCGAGCAGCGACTTGACGACCTTGAGGGCCACGAGATCACGGAAGGAGTACAGTCGCGGAACGCCCGGCCGGCCGCCGGTTCGCTGTACCGACGGTCGAACCAGACCGATTTCGTCCCAGTAACGGAGCTGCCTCGGTGTGCAGCCCGTGAACTTGCTGGCCTGATGCGCCGTAAACCCCTCCATCGGACGCGCGCCCTCCGACCCTCCATAGACCCAAACCAAACACAGACCGCTGCGCCTTAGGCCGAGGGGAAGGTTCTCGACGTCCGGTGGACGGTCACCCCCTTTGGGGAAGACGGCCGATGTTGTACTGCGGCGACGCGACCGTGGCAAGCGCGCAGCGTGTGCCGACGAACGATCACGCGTTCAGGACGCGGGCGGCGACTGCCCGCGAAAGCGCGACGAGAACCGCGCGAGGAGCCCGGCGATCGAGAAGCGGCCCCCTTGCTGGAGCGCGCGCACCTGATCGCGGCCGAGCTGTCGCAGGTACCGGTACACGAGCAGCGCCGACACGAGCATGACGCCGAATCCTGCGGCGGCGACCCAGAGCGAGACGGGGAACAGCATCAGCATCACGAACCCCGCGAGGAACGCGAGCGCCGACCACCTGATGCGACGCGCCAGATGCGTGTAGAGGGACGTCCGGCTGACGGCCTCGGCCAGCCGGGGATCCTCCTCGGCCAGGCGCTGCTCGATCTCGTCGAGGATGCGCTGTTCGTCGGGCGACAGAGGCATCCGCCTCACCTTCTCGATACCCTGGCCCGCTCCGTTGCCGGTGCTGGGCTCGGTCGATGCTTCGGGGCGACGTCCCCCCAACCGATTATAGGAACGACCCCGCCGATGGTCGAAAGTCCGTCGCTCTTGGACGTGCGTTCGTCCGGCGATATCACGCTTCTTGGGTCCTGTGCAGCAGCGATGCGGGCATCGCCGCGCCGGGCCCGAACCGTCGCTCGATCCGATCGACGGCACGCTCGACGTCGCCGTGGCGCTGGCCGCGTAGCAGGGCGAGCTGCTCGGCGCCGGCGGGTACGAGGCTCGCGGCCTGGACGCCGAGCAGACGAACGCGGCGCCGGGTCCCGGGCAGCGCGCGATAAAGACCCGCGGCGACGTCGTTGAGATGGGCTCCGACGTCCGTCGGCGCCGACAGCGTCTTGGATCGCGTGAGGGTCGTGAAGTTGGCGAGTCGCACCTTGAGGACGATCGTTCGCGCCCGGAACCCGTCCGCGCGCAGCCTGGCGGCGACGCGATGCGACAGCGAAAGGACCTCGCGCAGGAGGTCCTCGTTGGAATCGAGGTCGGCGTCGAAGGTCTCTTCGTGGCCGATGGACTTCGGCGCCTCGTAGGGAACGACCTCGCGCGGATCGAGGCCGGTCGCGAGCGCATGCAGATCCCGCGCGTGCTGATCCCCGACGAGTCGGCCGAGTACGGCCGCCGGCGTCCGCCCGAGATCGCCGACCGTCCTGACGCCAAGCCGGTCCAGCACATCCATCGTCTTCTCACCCACGCCCCACAGCGCCCGGGCAGGCAGCGGGTCGAGGAACGGCGCGACGTCCGCGGCCTGGATATGGACGAGTCCGTCCGGCTTGGCCGCCCGCGACGCGAGCTTGGCGACGAGCTTCGTCGGCGCGACGCCGACCGAGCAGCTCACGCCGATCTCGGATCGGACGATACCTCGGATCCGCTCCCCCACGTCAGGGGGAGATCCGAACAGGCGCACCGCGCCGGCGACGTCGAGGAACGCCTCGTCCAGCGCAATAGGCTCGACGAGCGGCGTGACAGACAGGAGGATTTCGCGGAAGCGATTGGAGTGCGTGCGGTACGCGTCGAAGTGCGGAGGCACGAAGACCGCGTCGGGACACAGTCGTCGCGCTCGGACCGACGGCATCGCGCTCCGGATGCCGAACCGGCGCGCCTCGTACGAGGCCGACATCACGACGCCTCTCGATCCGGCGCCACCCACGACGACGGGGCGGCCGGCGAGCGTGGGGTCCTTGAGCACCTCGACCGAGGCGTAGAAGGCGTCGAGATCGACATGCAGGATCGGCTCTGGCGGCGGCCCCGCTCGAGATGCGTTCCCTCGTGCATCCACCTTCCGCTCCCGTCCTGCCGTCGCGTTCACCATCCAGCCGACCCGCCGCTCGCATGCCAGAGCTTGCGAGGTGGCGCCTTCCCGTCGACCGCGCGGCCGGCGAGCGCCTCGGACAGTGTTCCGGCCCGGCGAGCTCGATGAAGCGCGGTCAGCTCCCACGCGTCCTCGGCGACGATGCTCACACCGCGCCGCCCAGTCCGACGAACCGTTCCCCTGACCGCGAGTACGAACGAGTGGAAGATAGTCTTCGCGATCTTCGCCTGGACGCTCTCGAAAACGGTGACGTCGACGGGACCGGTCGCGTCGTCGAGCGTCAGGAAGATGATCCTCTGCCCGCTGCGAACGGCCGGCGTCTGTGACGCCACCTTCACTCCGGCGACGATCACTTCGGCCCCGCCCCGCTGTCGCCACAGCTCCGCCGCGCGCACCACCCCCAAGTCGCGCAACAACGGTTCGAAGAACGACACCAGATGCCTGCTCGCATCGACCCCCAGCACTTCGAGTTCGGCTCGCACCCGCTCGGCGTCGGAGTACTCGGGTAGACCCAACGTCAACTGTTCCGCCGGCCCCGCCAGATCGAACGCGAGCTGATCTCCCGCGCGTTCGGGTTTGGTGACCATTGCGGTATAGACGCGATCTCTCCGAGTGCCCTTCGGTAACCGATCGAACCCTCCAGCGTGCGCGATCGCCTCGACGACCGGCTGCGACACCGCCGTTCTCCGAACGAAGTCCCCGACCTCTCGGAACGGTCGGTCGGCGCGTGCCTCCAAGATCGATCGGATCTCGGCATCCGAGATCCCGTGAACGTCCTTCAGAGCGAGCCGGATCCCGTAGTTCGTCGACGTCCTCCCGGCGCCGGTGGGGCGAGCTGAGGTCGGGGCCCCGTCCCGGGCTGCTCGGACGGCCCTTCGGGCCGCCTCGACGACGCCCGGGACGGACCCCTCCCCGCTCGCCGGCACCGTCGTCGCTTCGACTGTGTAGTCGGACTCGCTGGCGTTGACGTCCAAGGGGAGGATCGGGATGCCGTGTTCTCTGGCGTCTTCGAGGATCAGGCGTCTCGGGTACATCCCTGGTTCGTGCGTGAGCACGCCGCTCAGGAAGTGCGCGGGATAGTGCGCTTTCAGCCACGCCGATTGGTACGTGGGGACGGCGAAGGCTGCGGCGTGGGCCTTGCAGAAGCCGAACGATGCGAACGACCAGACTTCTTTCCAGATCGTGTCGGCCGCCTCGTCGTTGAGTTGGAGATTCTGTTTGGCGCGTCGCAGGAACCACTTCTCGATCTCCGCCACCTCGAGGTCGTCGGAGAGGTGACGGCGGACGCGGTCGGCCTGGGAGAGGTCGCAGCCAGTGACCGCGGCAACGGTTCGCATCACCTGCTCGTGGTAGACGATGACGCCGTAGGTCTCCTGCGTTCCCTTCCTGAACGAGGGGTGGAGATACGCGGGCTTCTGCATTCCAGCGCGGCGCTTGAGGAACGGCGTGATCATGTCGGACTTGACGGGGCCTGGGCGGAACAGCGAAATGTCGACGATGAGGTCGTCCCAGCGGTCGGGCTGGAACTTCTGCAGGAGCTCGCGCTGGCCCGGCGATTCGATCTGGAAGCATCCGAGCGTGTCCGAGGCGCGGATCAGCTCGAACGTCGGCTGATCGTCGAGCGAGATCGCATCGAGGTCGATCTTCTCGTGCGCGGTGCGCGCGATCTCGTCCAGGCAGTGCCGCATCGCGGAGAGCATCCGCACGCCGAGCACGTCGAGCTTGAGGTAGCCCAGCAGCTCGACGTCGTCCTTGTCGGCCTGAATCATCCGGTAGCCCTGGAACGAGCGTTCGAGCGGCACACGGCGGATGAGATCGTCGTTCGAAAGGACGATGCCGCTCGGATGCAACGCGAGGTGTCGCGGGAACCCGTTCAGCCGCTCGGCGACGCGGAACAGCGTCTCGAGCTGCCCCGCGTTCATGTTCGAGCCGGCGAGCTCGGGCAGCTCGTCGATCGCCGTCCGCAGGTGCTGCGCGCCGATATGCGGGAACGCCTTCGCGACGGTGTCGACCTCGACCTCGGGCAGCCCGAGCGCCTTGCCTGCCTCGCGAACGGCAGCGCGCGCACGATAGGTTTCCACCATCGCCACGCACGCGGTCCGGTCATCGCCGTGGCGCGAGAGCACCATGTCGTAGACATCCTCGCGGCGGGCTGACTCGACGTCGATGTCGATGTCCGGGAGCTCGTCGCGGAGCGGGTTCAGGAACCGCTCGAAAACGAGGTCGTGCCGGACCGGGTCGACGTCGGAGATCCCGGTGAGGTAGCAGACGAACGAGCCGGCCGCGCTCCCCCGGCACGCGCACCGGATCCCCATCGCGCGGACGTCGGCGACGATGTCTGCGACCGTCAGGAAGTACGCCGAATACCCGAGCTTGTGGATCATGTCGAGCTCGTGGTCCAGCCGCTCGCGCACGGCAGGCGTGCGTTTCACCCCGCGCCGCTCGATCCCGCGCCAGCACCGCTCCGCCAGGACCGACGAAGCCGACCGCCCCGCCGGCGTCGGGAACTCGGGGAAGTGCATCTGCCGTAATCCCAGATCGAACGAGCACATCTCTTCGATCGCGAGCGTCGAGTCGCACAGCTCCGGTCGTTCCACGAACAGCCGTCGCATGTCCTCGGCGGACTTCAACCATCCCTCGCCGTTGGTGCGGCTCACGTTGTGCCGATTGATCGGCACCAGCTCCCGCATGCACTCGAGCGCGTCGGCGAGGAACCCGTCGCCCGCCACGAGATACCGGACCGCGTTCGTTGCAACGGCGCACGTCGACGTCCGTTCGGCAACCCGCAGCAGCGCCCGGATCTCGTCGCTCGAGGCGATCTCCAGCCGCTGCTGAACGCCGACGAACAACCGCTCCCCGAACGCCTCCTTCCACGGCGCGATCGCGCGAACGGCCGCCGCGGCCCGACCGCCGACAGCGAGCACACCTACCGGTGACTGGGGACCGAGCATGGCGACGAGCCCGTCGGCGTGCGCGCAGACCTGCTCGACGGTGACCGACGGTTCCCCCCGCTCCCCGATCATGTGCGCATCCGTGATGAGTCGGCACAGGTTCGCGTATCCAGTCGCATCCGCGGCAACGACGACGACGGAGCCGCCGGACGGCGGGAGGGTCTGGCCCGAGCGTCGTCGAGGCGGCCCGAAGGGCAGTCCGAGCAGCTCGGGCGAGGACCCGACCGTCATCGCCGCGACCGTCAACGACGCGCCGAGGATGGGTCGGACGCCGACTTTGTGACACGCATGAACGAAGCGAGTGGCGCCGTAGAGGCCGTCGCGATCGGTCAGCGCGACCGAACGGAACCCGACCTCGGCGGCCCGCGCTGCGAGATCCTCGGGGGAGAAAGCGCCATCCTTGAGGGAGAAGAACGAACGCACGTCGAGATGCACGAACGCATTGCGCATCTCACGGCCACGGGCGAAGGGACGTCTGCGGCGGCGGCGGCGCGGGTAGAGCCGATGGTGAGATGACGAGAACCGTCGAACCCCGGCGTTCCGCGGCCGAGTTCCTACCGGCGAAGCGGACGCTGTCGGCGCTTGTCGAAGCGTCGAAAGACTGTCGCGGATGCGATCTGTACGCCCGCGCGACGCAGACGGTGTTCGGCGAGGGACCGACCCGAGCCGACATCATGCTCATCGGCGAGCAGCCGGGTGACCGCGAGGATCGCGAGGGCCATCCGTTCGTGGGGCCGGCCGGGACGCTGCTGGACCGTGCCCTCGAGGCGGCGGGCATCGACCGGACGAAGGTGTACGTCACCAACGCCGTCAAGCACTTCAAGTTCGAGCCGCGCGGGAAGCGCAGAATCCACAAGAAGCCTAACGTCGAAGAGATCCGCGCGTGCAGCCCGTGGCTTGGCGCCGAGCTCGACGCCGTGAAGCCGAGGGTCGTCGTCTGCCTGGGCGCGACGGCGGCCCAGGCGGTCATCGGCCGTACGTTCAAGGTGACGCAGCATCGCGGTGAGTTCGTCGAGACCCCGTTGGAGGCGTTGGTCACGGCCACGGTCCACCCCTCGTCGATACTCCGCTCCCCCGACGACACGACACGAGCCGCCGAGATGGACGCGTTCGTCCGCGACCTGAGGGCGGTGGCAGCGGCGCTACCGGCGCGCTCCGCGGGCTGACGCCGCCGACGGCGATCAGTCCCACAGCCGCTCGAGATGCCACCGGTTGCCACGCCGATCGTGGTACAGGTCCCACACGGCCCCGCCCCGGGCCTCGACGCGCCAGTACTCACGGTCGCGTCCGTCGGACCACCAGCGGCCCTCGATCCGCCATCGTCCGATGACGTCCGCGACCTCATACCGCTTGCCACGCCAGACGAAGGCGCACGGCATCCCGGCGTCGCGTTCGACCCGAACCTCGACCTGCTCGTCGTACCGCTTGGACATGACGCCTCGCCCGCCTTCTACCCCCGGCGACACGGAATCGAACGTATGTTCGGCCGACGAAGGCGACTGTACGCTCGGTGTCGGACACCCGTCAAGACGGGTCTCGGCGCTATGGTCTGCGCCGTGATGGAGACCTCGCAGCTGCTCGCCGTCGTCCCGAACTTCAGCGAGGGGCGGCGCCTCGACGTCATCGAGGCGATCGCGGCGGCGCTCGAGGTTCCAGGCGCACGGCTCGTCTACCGCCAGGCGGATCCGGACCACAACCGGCTGGACACGACGGTCCTGGGGGACGCCGACGCCGTCCGGAGAAGCGCGATGGCGGGCGCGGACGTCGCGATCGAGCGCATCGACATGGACGTTCATCGCGGCAGCCACCCCCGCATGGGTGCCGTCGATGTCATCCCGTTCGTTCCCGTCCGCGGGATCTCGATGGACGAGGTGGTCGAGGTCGCACGCGAGTTCGGGAGGGATCTGGCCGAAACGCTCGGCGTGCCCGTCTATCTCTACGATCATGCGGCGCTGTCCCCCGAGCGCCGAAGCCTCGCCGACGTTCGGCGAGGGGAATACGAGGGCTTGCGAGACGCCGTCGCGCGCGGGGAACGGCTGCCGGACTTCGGCCGGCATCAGATCGGCAAGGCCGGCGCCGTCGCGGTCGGCGCGCGGAAACCACTCGTCGCGTTCAACGTGTACCTCGACGGGATGGACGAGACGGCGGCCCGAGAGATCGCGAGGGCGATCCGCGAATCGTCGGGCGGGTTGCCGGCCGTCCGCGCGATCGGGTTCGCGGTCCCCGAGCGAGGCGGCGTCGTCACCGTCTCGATGAACCTCGTCGACGTCGAGGTCACCGGACTGCGGGCGGCGTTCGATGCGGCGTCAGAAGAGGCATCCCGCCGTGGCATGACGATCACGGCGAGCGAGATCGTCGGGCTGGTTCCGGCCTCGGCCATCGCGGACGAGGACGTGTTCCATCTGCGCCTGGAGGGATTCGATGCGAATACACAGATCTTGGAGCGCCTCGTGGATGAAGCAGCGGATCACGGGCGGTGAGGGCGGATCATGAACGAGGCCGGACATGAATGACGGTATCGGGTCGCAGCGGATCGACGAGTTCCTGGAGCGACTGGCCTCCGACAGCCCGACGCCCGGCGGCGGCGCCGTCGCGGCGCTTGCCGGAGCGGCCGGAGCGGCGCTCATCGCGATGGTGGCGAACCTCACGATCGGCAAGCAGGGATACGAAGACGCCTCGGCGCGGATGACCGAGATCCTCGCGACCGTCGACGGGGCACGTGCGGAGCTGCTCGACCTCGCCGACCGGGATGCGATGTCGTTCGATGCGGTGATGGAGGCCTTCCGCATGCCGAAGGGCACCGACGCGGAGAGGGCCGCGCGAGCCGAGGCCATCCAGATGGCGTTCACCGGCGCGGCCTCCGTCCCCATGATGATCGAGCAACGGGCGGCCGATCTGCTCGAACCCGCTCGAACGGCGGTCGAAGTCGGCAACGAGAGCGCCGCGTCGGACGGCCTGTCGGCCGCGCACATGTTGTTCGCGGCGGTCGAGTGCGCGGCGGCCAACGTCGCCATTAACGCCGCGGCACTGAAAGACGAGGCGAAGAAGGCGGAGCTGCGCTCGCAGGCGGCATCGCTCCGCGACCGCGCCCGCCGCCGCGTAGCGGCCGCCTCGGCGGCCTTCGACGCCAGGGTGCGATGAGTGCCGATCCGCGATGGGCTCCCGGTGACGTCGTCGTCCTGCGCGAGGTCTGGGAGGCGCGCGTCTGGACGGCCCGACCGGCGAACGTCGTCCGCGACGACGAGCTTCTGATGTTCTTCGTGCCCGTCGGGGTGCGTTGGTTCGGGCCGGTCGACGACGAGGGACGATGGGTGAACGCGTTCGTCGACGCCCGCGGCTGGCGGATCGGCGAGCGTACGTGGCGAGGGTCGAACGTGCTGTCGTTCGCGGAGCCGTATCGTCCGAACGCGACCCTCGCCTTCTGGGATCCGGCGTGGTCGTTCCTCGGCTGGTACGTCAACGTCCAGACGGCGCTCGAGCGCACGCCGATCGGATTCGACTACCTCGATCAGGAGCTCGACGCCTGGATCCCCGGCGACGGCGGGAACTGGAGGTGGAAGGACGAGGACGAACTCCGGCGTTCCGTCGCCGCCGGCATCTGGAGCGCCGCGGACGCCGAGCGCTTCGTCCGCGAGGCCGAGGCCGCGATAGCCCGCGTCCTCGACGGCGACCCGCCCTTCGACCGCGATTGGCGCTCGTGGCGTCCGGACCCGTCGTGGCCGCCGCCAGAGCTGCCTCCCGGATGGGACCTCGTCGACCGGTGACCGACGGTTGCCGAACCGACGCGCGCTCGGGCAAGCTTCGCGCATGACGCCGCTCGACGTCGCTCGCGCTCGCTCACGATTTCCCTCCCTGTCGCGGACGCTCGACGGCACGCCGGTCGTCTTCGCGGACGCCCCCGGTGGCACGCAGGTACCGGACACCGTGATCGAGGCGATCGCGTACTACCTGAGGACGAGCAACGCCAACATGCACGGCGCGTTCGTCACCAGTCAGGAGACGGACGCCCTCGTCGCCGAGGCGCACCGCGCGGCGGCGGATCTGCTCGGTGCCGACGCCGACGAGGTCGTCTTCGGGCCGAACGCGACGTCGCTCGTGTTCCAGCTCTCGCGCGCCGTCGGTCGCACGCTTCGACGGGGAGACCAGGTGGTCGTGACCAGACTCGATCATGACGCAAACATCCGTCCCTGGATGATGGCGGCCGAGGACGCCGGCGCGACGGTCCGGTGGGTCGACGTCCACGACGGCGACGTGACGCTCGACGTCGGGTCGTTCGAAGCGGCGCTCGGCGAGCGCACCAGGGTCGTGGCCTTCACGCTGGCATCCAACGCGGTCGGGACCGTGACGCCCGCGACGGAGCTCGCGCGGCTCGTCCATGCCCGCACGGACGCCATCGTCGCGATCGACGCCGTTCACGCGGCGCAGCACCGGCGAATCGACGTGGGGGAGCTCGGGGCGGATGTGCTCGTGTGCTCCGCTTACAAGATCTTCGGTCCGCACCTCGGCCTCATGTTCGCGCGTGGCGAGCTGCTTCGCTCGCTGCGGGCGTACAAGGTGCGTCCGGCCGACGACGAGCCTCCGGGCCGATGGGAGACGGGGACACAGAACCACGAGGGGCTCGCGGGATTCCTCGCCGCCGCCGGCTATCTCGCCGAGATGGGCGGCGGCGATGATCGTCGCTCGGCGATCACCATGGCCTTGGCGAGCGTGCGCGCTCACGAGGCCTCGCTCTCCCGTCGATTCCTCGACGGCCTCTCGGCCGTCGGGGGCATCTCCCTGTTGGGCATCGTCGACCCTGCGCGGGTCGACGAGCGGACGCCCACGTTCGCCGTCCGCGTCGGCGACGCGCATCCGTTCGACACGGCGAAGGCGCTCGCCGAACGCGGGATCTTCGTCTGGGACGGCCACTACTATGCGCTCGAGCTGATGGAGCGGCTTGGGTTGCAGCAGAGCGGCGGCGCCGTGCGTATCGGCTTCTGTCACTACAACACCGAGGACGAGGTCGACCGCGTCCTCGACGCGCTCGCCGACCTGCGCTGACGCGACGCGAAGCGATTTCCGCAGGTGGTGCAGCGGTAAGATACTGCCGCTTGTAACGATCGCTTCGAAGCACGACGAAAGGGACGCGTGCGGATCCTGATCCTCGGCGGCGACGGCTACCTCGGCTGGGCGACGGCCATGCACTTCTCTCGGCGTGGCCACGAGGTGCACACGGTCGACAACTACCTTCGTCGACGCGCGCACGCCGATGCCGGGACCGACTCCCTCACGCCGATCCTTCCCTCGCTTCCGGATCGTGCTGGCGTTTGGAAGGACGTCACCGGTCTCGACATCGCGGTCACCGAAGGCGATCTCCTCGACTGGCCCGTCGTCGAGCGAGTGTTCGAGGAGTTCCGGCCCGAGACGATCGTGCACTACGGCGAGATGCCTTCGGCTCCGTACTCAATGAAGGACCGAAGGCACTGCGTCTTCACGCACGAGAACAACGTCCTCGGCACCCTGAACGTGCTATGGGCCATGGCGCAGCTCTCGCCCCAGGCCCACCTCGTGAAGCTCGGCACGATGGGCGAGTACGGCACGCCGAACATCGATATTGAAGAGGGATTCATCGAGATCCGGCACAACGACCGCGCCGACACGCTGCCCTTCCCAAAGATGCCGGGCAGCTGGTACCACCTCACGAAGGTCCACGACTCGCACAACATCCATTTCGCCTGCCGCGTCTGGGGGCTGCGATCCACCGACCTGAACCAGGGGGTCGTCTATGGGATCGAGACGGACGAGACGAAGCTCGACGAGCGGCTCGCGACGCGGTTCGACTACGACGAAGTGTTCGGAACCGCGCTGAACCGGTTCTGCCTTCAGGCCGTCATCGGCCATCCGCTCACCGCCTACGGCAAGGGCGGGCAGACGCGGGGCTACCTCAACATCGTCGACACGCTGGAGTGCGTCGAGCTTGCGACGATCAATCCACCGGACGCGGGCGAGTATCGCGTCTTCAACCAGTTCACCGAGCAGTTCTCGATCGTGGAGCTCGCCCAAAAGGTTCGCGAGGCCGGCGCCCATTGCGGTCTGGACGTTCGCATCGAGCATCTCGAGAACCCGCGCGTCGAACTCGAGAACCACTACTACAACCCCACCCACACGAAGCTGCTTGACCTCGGCCTACGACCGCACCTGCTCTCGGAGACGTTGATCGAGTCGATGTTCGCCGCGATCGAGCGCTACAAGGATCGCGTCATCCTCGATCACATCCTGCCGTCGACGCACTGGCGCCCGCACGTCACGGAGCACGCCACGAGCTGACACTCATCGAGGAGGCCGATGCTCGCTCTTCGCGTCGTCGGTGCGTTGTTCGCCGGCATCTTGTTTGCGACGGCCGTCGTTCGCTACCGGCGCGCACAGATCAGCCGGTTGAATCTGATCATCACGTGGTTGACCGCGTTCGCGATCGTCCTGCTCGCCGCCTGGCCGAATCTGTTCAACCCGATCTTCGATGTCCTCAACTTCCGGCCGGGAACCGGTCAGCGCCTGACCGGCGCGCTGATGATCGCGGTCATCATCCTGTTCGCGCTGGTGTTCCGGATGCAGTCGTACGTCGACTCCAACGAGCGCAGCATCCGGCTTCTCATCGAGGCCCTCGCGGAGAAGGAGTTCGACTGGGAGGGGAAGGCCCCCCTCGTTCCGGCGGGGCCGAAGATCGTCACGATCAGCCCGGCGTACAACGAGGCCGAGAACGTCGGCGCCGTCATCCACGCCATGCCCGACGAGGTCGAGGGATATCGCGTCGTCTCGATTGTCGTGGACGACTGCTCCGACGACGGGACGGCCGCCGCCGCCGCCGAGGCGGGTGCGCTCGTCGCCGGCCTTCCCATCCGCCGCGGCGGCGGGCTCGCGCTTCGCGTGGGGTACGACCTGGCGCTACGCATCGGCGCCGAGATCGTCGTCACGCTCGATGCCGACGGCCAGCACCAGCCGGAGGAGATTCCGATCCTCGTCAAACCGATCCTCGAGGATCAGGCCGATCACGTGAACGGCTCACGGATGCTCGGCGAGTACGAGCGGGGCGCGCTTGTCCGACACGTCGGCGTCCACTTCTTCTCGTGGATCGTCACGATCCTGACCGGACAGCGCGTGACCGACATCTCGAGTGGCTATCGCGCGACGCGCGCGTCGACGCTGCGCAAACTGCTGCTCGAGCAGGACCAGTTCTGGACGTCCGAGGTCACGATCGAGGCCCTGCGACAGCACGCGAGGGTCATCGAGGTCCCGGTGACCTTCCTGGATCGACGCGGCGGCGAGAGCAAGAAGCCGAAGTCGCTTCGGTACGGGTGGCACTTCACGAAGGCGATCGGCAAGACGTGGCTGCGCTGACGCGAACCTCGCGGAGGACGAGGCGTCGCGTCGGCCGGGGCAGGCGCGGTGGCGCCCGCGAGGCGCCTCAACCCCCCGCGGAGAGGCCCGCCGCCGCCTCGGCCCACCGGCCGAAGGCCCCCCAGAACGGGTCGAGGCCCGGATGTTCGAGCGGCCGGTCGCCGTCGGGCGCGACGAGGACGGCACCCTGACCGGCCGCCGTGACCGCCCCGACCACGGCGGCCTCGATGCCCTCGTCGGCGAGAGCGGCCACGAAGGCGTCGGCTCGTGACGGGACGACCGTCGCGATGAGCGTTCCCTCCGAGATCGAGGTGTATGGATCCATGCCGACGTGATCGCACACGGCCCGGACCTCGGGCCGGACGGGGATTGCGGTGAGGTCGACGCGGACGCCGGCGCGCGCCGCCGCGGCCACCTCTGCGAGACCGCCAAGCACGCCGCCCTCGGTCGCGTCGTGCATCGACGTCACCCCATCGTCGCGGAGACCGAACCTCCGCGCCGCGGTCGCCTCGGGAACCACGGTCATCCGCTCGAACAGCGCGTCGGCAGCCGCCACGACGTCTGCGCCGAGCGCCTCGCCCAGCCTGCTGGGAAACGTTGTGGCGAACAATGCGGTCGCCTCGATCGCCGCGCCCTTCGTCACGACGATCGCGTCCCCGGGCCTGGCCATTGTCGGCGTGACGAACCGGTCCTCGCGCCCGAGCGCGACGCAGGTGGCGCCCCCCACCATCGGCCACGCGCATCCGTCGTAGCGCGCGGTGTGTCCGGTGACGACCGCGAGGCCGATTCCCTCGCATGCTCGGTGGAACGCGTCCCATAGGGCCATCAGGTCGTCATCCGTGACCTCGGGTGGCAGGTTGAGGTCGACCGACATCCACCGAAGCGGCAGCCCGCTCGTCGACGCATCGGACGCAAGGATGTGCACGGCGAACCACGCTGCCCGCTCCCATCCGTAGGCGGGCACAAGGAAGACGGGATCCGCCGTGAGCGCCATTGCGACCCCGTCCGCCACTCGAACCACGCCGACGTCGACGCCGTGGCGAGGACCGACGAGCACGTCGTCGTCGGCCGCGCCGAGTCGCCGCAGGATGATGTGCTCGAAGACCTCCGCAGTCGCCTTGCCCGTCCGCTGCTCGGTCATCGCGCGTGCCCGTGCACGGCGCGCACGATCGCGCGCGTCGCCTCGACGGGGTCGTCCGCGGCGCCGACGGCCGACACGACGGCGACGCCGCTGGCGCCCGCGTCGAGCACGTCCCGAGCATTTGTCTCGTCGATTCCGCCCACCCCGACGACCGGCAACCGCGACGCGGCCACGATGGCGCGGACCCCCTCGAGCCCGGCGGGGATCGCCTCGGGCTTCGTCCGAGTCGCCCAGACCGTGACACCGAGATAGTCCGCCCCGGCCTCCTCCGCCGCCCGTGCCTCGTGCGCGGCGCGGACGCTGACCCCGAGGATCGGTTCGGGCCCCATTCGGGTGCGGGCCGCGGCGGCATCGTCATCCTGACCGACGTGCGCGCCGTCCGCCCCACTCTCGAGGGCGACGGAGACGCGATCGTTCACGACGAACAGAACGCCGGCATCGCGGCACGCGTCGGCGAGCTCGCGTGCGAGCGGGCGGAGCTCGTCATCGCGCAGGTCTTTCGCGCGCAGCTGCACGGCATCCGCGCCGCCCTCAATAGCGGCGAGCGCCACGTCCCGATGGCCCCGCCCGACCATGACGCCCGAAGACGTGATCACGACGACGCCGAGGGGGTGCGGTTCGGCCCGAACCATTGCCTCTCCCTCCGCCGGTACTAACCGGTTCAGGTTCGACGGGTCGCCGACGCCTTCTGCCGCCGAAGTTGACGCTCCCGAAGCGGCGCAGCCGGCCTCTCAGCCCGGTTGCCCCGGGCTCCCCGGTTCACACGACGAGTCTACCGGCGGGGTGCGAGTGTTCGTTGCGTCTACGAGCGCCGACGCGCGGCCGCGACGGCTCGCTCGCGACGAACCTTGCTCCAGTCGCCCGTCTTCCGCGAGAACAGGATGTCGGTCGCGATTTCGAACGCACCGATTGCGAGCACGAGCCAGGCTGCCCATGTGGGGGCATTGCTCACCGGATAGAAGGCGAGTGCGACGAACGGTGCGAGCTTCGTCGCGACCGCGCCGGCCGCGTGCATCACCGCGCGCCGCGAGGGGTCCGTGCGGAGGTAGGTCGCGTAGTCCGTCTTGATCCCTGGGCGAGGTGGAAACTGGCGGAGCCGGAAGAAATACCAGGTGAACCGGATCCCCGCGGCGCGCCCGACCGCCCAGTGCGCGAGGTCGTGGATGGAGACCGACCAGATCCCCGCCGCGAGGATGAGGGCGATCGCGGCCACGACGTCGTCGCTCGTCCGCAGCGCCACCACGACGGCCGACGCCCCGGCGCCCGTCGCGAGGACCAGGACGGCGTTCCCGAACCAAACGGGGAAGCGCAAACGCACCGAACGCTCGAAGGCCTTGGCATCGATCCTCCCCGCCTGCTCGGCCCAGTGGTCCGACAACGTCGCGTCGGGCTTGATGCGTCTCAGGAGCTGCCAGAATCCGAGCCTGTCGAGGTCCGACCTTCCCGCGTCCACCGCCGCCTCGATGCGGTCGAACGCCTGCTGGTACGTCTCGTCATCGGGTCCGACCCCGGGTCGGTCTTCGGCCATCTGCCCTCCCGTCCGCGTTACGATGTGCATTGGACGCGCACGGCCCCTCGAGCCCGCCACGGAGGTAGTAGCACGTCCAGCCGCACACGCGTCGATCGCCCGCTCCTCCGCGTCCCGGAGGCGGCGTCGCTCATCACGCTCGACGGGCGCTACCGAGTGTTGGGCAGGATCGCGGCCGGCGGGATGGGCGAGGTGTTTCGCGCCCGCGACGCCGTCCTCGAACGCGAGGTCGCCGTCAAGGTTCTCCACCCATCGCTCGCGGGGGACGCAGGGTTCGTCGAACGGTTCCGTCGCGAGGCGCGCTCGGCTGCCGGCCTGAACCACCCGAACGTCGTCCACGTCCACGACTGGGGCGCCGTCGATGCCGTCTACTTCATGGTCATGGAGTACGTGCGGGGACAGAGCCTGCGCGAGCTCCTGAACGCCGAGGCCGTCCTCGCGCCCGCGACGGCGGCCGACGTGCTCCTCCAGGTCCTCGCCGCGCTGGATCACGCGCATCGAAGAGGGATCGTTCACCGTGACATCAAACCGGAGAACATCATGCTGACCCCGGACGGCCTCGCGAAGGTGACGGACTTCGGGCTCGCGCGTGCGTACGCCGACGCCCGGTCGACGCAGACGGGGACCGTCACCGGAACGGTGCAATACCTCGCACCCGAGCAACTGCAGGGCGAGCCGGCCGACCCCCGAACCGACCTGTACTCGCTTGGGGTCGTCGCGTACGAGCTGCTGACGGGAGACGTTCCGTTCGACGGCGAGACGCAGATGGCCATCGCGTATCGCCATCTGCGCGACCGCGTGCCCAGGGCGTCCGTTCGCAACCCGCGCATCCCGAACGGTCTCGACGGCTGGGTCGCCTCGATGACCGAGAAGGACCGGGAGCTCCGGCCTGAATCCGCGGCCGAGGCGCGCCGCGACCTCTTGTCCGAGGTGGCGACACTGGCGTCCGCGCCAACGATCGCCGACCTCGTGCGCGTGCCGCCGGACGCTCCGGAGGAGGAGACGGCCGACGCCCGGGCCGACACCGTGACGATCGGGCGCGCGGCGACCCGCCGGTCGAAGTCTCGCTTCGGGACGCTCCTGACCGCGCTCCTGCTGCTGTCGGGCGCCGTCATCGGGGCCTGGGGAGCATGGACGTATCTGGTGCCGCACGCCGTGACGCTTCCGTCCGTCGTCGGCGTGGATCTGACCGCCGCCGAGCGACGCCTGGCCGATCTCGGCCTCGGTGTGCGAGTCACGGCGGGCGGATACTCCAAGCAGGTCCCGAAGGGCGACGTGCTTCGGATGCGGCCCACCGCCGGCACCGACGTCGACGAGGAAGCACGGATCACGCTCGTGCCGTCGCTGGGACCGCCACCCGTCACCGTTCCGGACCTGACGGGTAGCACGGTGGATCAGGCACGCACGCGGCTCACCGAGGCGGATCTCGATCTCGGTGCCGTCCACGAGCGGTACGACGATCGATACGACGTCGGCCACATCGTCGCGCAGACCGGAGGCGCGCGCGCGCCCTTCGGCTCCGCCATCGACATTTGGGTCAGCAAGGGCCCCGAGCCGATTCCGGTTCCTCGGGTGGTGGGCAAGCCGATGGACGACGCGAAGGCGGCGCTGTCTCCCTGGGTCGTCACCGTCGAGCAACGGTTTTCGGACACCGCTCCGCGCGACGACGTGATGGCGCAGACGCCGAGGGCGCGCACCAAGCTCCAACCGGGTCGGGGCGTCACCATCGTCGTCTCACTCGGGCCCGAGACGTTCCCGATGCCCGACGTCGTCGGCCTGTCGAAGAGTGCGGCGGCGACCCGCCTGGACAGCGTCGGCCTCTCGCTGGGCGTGGTGCCCATCCCCGGCGGAAACGGCGACACCGTGGTGAGCAGTCTGCCGACGGCGGGAACGACCGTCCGGTTCGGCCAGACGGTCACGATCTACGTGGCGTGAGGCTCGGCGCCCATATCCGAACGCCCGGAGGCCTTCGAACGGCGGTCGAGAACGCGCGCGCCGTGGGGGCGGATGCGGCTCAGCTGTTCATCTCGAACCCGCGAGCATGGTCCGGCCCGCGTCCCGAGACCGCCGAGCGGTTCGGAGCGGAATGGCGCGAGGGCGGCGTCGGGCCCCTCTTCGTGCACGCACCGTACCTCGTCAACATCGCCTCGCCCAACCCCGAGTTCGTGGCGAAGTCGCTCGACCTGTGTCGCAAGTCCGTCATCGCGTGCGGGATCGCGGGCGCGGACGGATTCGTCGTCCACGCGGGGTCGGGCGGTCCGGGCGAGCTGCGCGACGCCGTCGAGCGAGCGGCGGGCGCGCTCCGTCTAATCCTCGAGGAGACCGAGGGCACCAACCTCATCGTCGAGCTCATGCCCTCGACGGCCGGCGCCGTCGCCTCGACCTGGCCGCAGGCCGCCCGGCTGTTCGAGCTGGTCGGGGACGCCCGCCTGCGGCTCTGCGGCGACACGTGCCATCTGTTCGTGACCGGGTACGCGCTGGATGAGCCCGACGGTGTCGATGCGTGCTTTGCGGAACTCCGCTCGTCCGGCCTCGCCGACCGGTTGACGCTGCTGCATGCCAACGACGCCGAGTTTCCTCGCGGCTCGAGGCGCGATCGTCACGCCAACATCGGTGACGGCGAGATCGGGCTCGAGGGGTTCCGCGCGATGCTTCGTCAGCCAGAGGTGTCGGATATCAGCGTGATCGTGGAGACGCCGCGGGGCGGCGAGGCGCACCGTCGCGACATCGAACGGCTCCGCTCGCTCGCGCCGTGACCGCTCGCGACGGCGGCACCTTTCAGCTTGACGGAGTCGGCGGCGGAGGGGGCGGAGGCGTCATCGACGTCCCGGCGTATGTCGTCCTCGGGCCGAGATAGCTCGCGTCGCCGAAGCCCAGGATCGCCCAGAAGATGATCGGGAGCAGCGCGAGACCGATGCCGAAGCCAGTGCTCTTGCCGAACGCGTTCGCCACATCGATCGCGACGACGAACCAGATCACGATGTTGACGAGCGGGATCGCAGAAGAACCCACCACCATCCCGGTCGCCCCGCGATCTTGCACATGATGTAGAAGTTGTAGATCGGAACGATCGCGGCCCATCCCGGCTTGCCGGCCTTCTCGAAGGCGCGCCAGACGGCGACGATGTAGAAGACGTAGACCGCGAGCGACACGAGCGAGAAGATCGCCCAGCCGCCGCTCGAGGTGTCCGAATACTGGGCGATCACCGTGCGTGCCTCCCGTAGGCTGCCGCTCGCGCGTTCCCGCTCGCTCCTTCGACCCCCGGACCTCCGTCTCGGAGCCGCCGCGATGCTCGCACGCGGCGGGAGCGGTCTCAAGCAACTACGGCTCCACCTCGGCGCCGGGGCCCTCCTGATAGGAGTACCGCTCGTCCCTCCAGGGATCCGCGTGGATGTGGTATCCACGGACCTCCCAGAACCCACGCTTGTTGTGCGCGGCGAACTCCAGGCCGCGGAGCCACTTGGCGCTCTTCCATGCATACCGCTTCGGCACGACCAGCCGGAGCGGATAGCCGTGCTCGGGCGCGAGGTCGTCACCGTGGTGCGCCCACGCAAGCAATACGTCGTCGTCCTGCATTGCCTGCAGCGATAGGTCGGACGTATAGCCGTAGTCGCAGCGCGTGATGACGTACTTGGCCTCGGGCGCCGGCTTCGCGCGGTCGAGGATCGTTCGCAGCGGGATCCCGGTCCACGTATTGTCCAGCGTGGACCACCCCGTGACGCAATGCATGTCGGCCGTCACGTCGACCGGGCCGAGGGCCTTCAGGTCCTCGTAGGAGACACGAAACGGATTCTCCACGAGCCCCGATACCTCGAAATCCCACTGGGATGCGTCGAACGAAGGGATCGGCCCGTAATGCAGGACCGGCCAAGTCTTGACCAGTCGCTGGCCCGGCGGGACGCGCTTGGCGATCTCCTCCGGGTAGCGCTGTCCGAACAGCTTCATCGTCTTCTCCTCGTCCTCGGTCCGTTCACGAAACCGCGACGCCACGCCAGGCTGCGATCGCGGTCTCGACCTCCTCGTCGGAGACGTTGACGTGGGTCACCATTCGCAGCCGGCGGCCAGACGTCGTCGCACCGATCCCGGCCGAGGCCAGTCGCCGAACGGCCTCCAGCGCCGACATCCCCGCTGGTTCCGTATCGACCAGGACCATGTTCGTCTCGACGGATCCGGGATCGACCGTGCCGGGAAGGATCTCGGCGACGCCCTCCGCGAGTCGCCGGGCGCGCGCGTGGTCCTCGTGGAGGCGATTCGGCCCCTCCTCGAGGGCGATCAGGCCAGCCGCAGCCAAGACGCCCGCCTGGCGCCACGCACCGCCGACGAGGATCTTGATGCGCCGCGCCTCGCGCATCAGCGCGACGGGACCGCACAGCAGCGAGCCGATCGGCGCGCCGAGACCCTTCGAGACGCAGAACATCAGCGTGTCGACCTCCGCGCAATACTCGGAGACCGGAACGCCGCTCGCGACGCTGGCGTTGAAGATGCGTGCGCCGTCGAGATGCACCGTCAGTCCGCGGTCGGTGGCCAGCTTGCGGTACGCGCGGAGGTCGTCGATCGCCATGACGGCGCCTCCGCTGGCGCCGTGTGTGTTCTCCACGGCGAGCAGGTCGATCATCTCGACGTCGTAGAACTCGTCGGGCTCGAGAGCCTCGGCGACCTGCTCCGCCGTCACCTGACCGCGCGTGTCGCCGCGCATGCCACGATAGGCCATCCCGGACAGGACGGCGGACGTCATGACCTCCGTCGTCGCGACGTGCGCGGTCGCCTCGGAAACGACGAGGTGGCCGGTGCCGCGAAAATGCAGCCGCAACCCGATCTGGTTCGCCATGGTCCCGGTCGGAACGTACAGTGCAGCTTCCTTACCGGTGATCTCGGCGGCGCGCTCCTGCAATCGATTGACGGTCGGGTCGTCCCCGTACCAGTCGTCGCCGACGTCGGCCTGCGCCATCGCACGTCGCATCGCGGGCGACGGCACGGTCACGGTGTCCGAGCGGAGGTCGACGCGAAACCGACTCACGGTCGGGCCAGTATAGGGAGGACCCGCCGCGCCGAGTCGCGTCTAGTACAGGAACATCGGCTTGCCGTCGACGTGACGGATCTTCGGGCGATAGTTGTGCTCGTCGTACAGAGCGCCCACGTCCACGCGCTTTACGCCCTGCCGGAGCACCGGGAGCGGAACGTTCACGTAGTTGCCGTTGCGAAGCGCCACGAGGCGGCCGAATTGCCTCTCGATCATCAGATCGGCGGCCATCACCGCATAGTTGATCGCGACCATGAGATCCAACGAGTCCGGCGAGCCGGATCGCATTAGGTATCCGAGCTGTTGATAGATGATGCCCTCGCCGGTGATCTCCTTGAGCAGCTCGCCGGTCACCTGACCGATCCCGCCGAGCTTCCTGTGGCCGTACGCGTCCTGCGTTCCGGCCTGGACCATCTCGCCGCCGACCATCGTCGCGCCCTCCGAGATGGTCATCATCGCGTAGCGGCTCGGGTTGGAGTCCCGGTCGCTCATCAGGAACCCGGCCAGCCGCTCGATGTCGAACGGCACCTCCGAGATGACGGCGCGTTCGACGCCGGCGAGGTACGCCGAGATGAGCGACGTCTCGCCGCTGTACCTCCCGAAGACCTCGACGACAGCCAGTCGCTCGTGCGAACCGGCGCTCGTGCGGAGCTGGTGGATGAAGTTCACGGTTCGCGTGATCGCGGTGGAGAAGCCGATGCAGTAGTCGGTTCCGTGGACGTCGTTGTCCATGGTCTTTGGGATCGCGATGACGGGATAGCCCTGGTCGTGCAGTCGCAGCGCGAACGACAGCGTGTCGTCGCCGCCGATCGGGATCATGGCGTCGATTCCCAGACGTTCGAGCACCGCCATGGTGTGCGTTGTGTGATCTCGGACGGCATCGCCCGCGACCGCTCCCTGTTGCAGAAACTCGGGTTCGTCCTCCGGCTTCACCTTGGCGGGGTTCGTCCGCGAGGTGTGCAGGAACGTGCCCCCGCTTCGGTCGATCGTCCGCACGACGGACGGGTCGAGCGGGACGATGTTGCGCCGGACCGTCTCGGCGTCGTCGGGGTCCGTCTCGAGCAAACCGGCCCATCCGCGGCGGATCCCGACGACGTCGTGTCCTTCTTGCACCGCCCTGAGCGTCGCCGCTTTGATGCTCGCGTTCAGCCCGGGGACGTCACCGCCGCCTGTGAGGATCCCTACCCGCATCCGCCCTCCTACTCCTCGAAGAAGACCTCGGCGACCCGGTACAGCTCCTCCGGGACGCTCCTGACCTTGGCCGCCTCGCCGAGCGGCACGTCCGTCAGGTCCGTTCCCCGGATCGCGACCATGCGACCCCAGCCGCCTGATCGGGCCAGCTCCACGGCGGCGGCGCCGAACCGCGTCGCCAGGATTCGATCCTCGGCGTTCGGCGTGCCGCCCCGCTGGACGTGACCCAGGACGGTCACGCGTGTCTCGTATCTCGTCGCCGCCCCGACGAGCGGCGCGAGCACCTGCGCGATCCCGCCGAACCGCGGGAAGCCGCGCTCGTCGAGAGCGTACTCGGGTAGCTCTACCGTTCCCGGCGTCGGCGTGGCGCCCTCCGCGACGACGATGATCGAGAACGTGTGACCGCGCATCCGTCGTCGGCGCACGTGGAGCGCGATGTCATCGACGTCGAAGGGCCGCTCGGGGATCAGGATGACGTCCGCCCCGCCGGCCAGACCGGAGTACAGCGCGATCCATCCGGCGCTCCGCCCCATCACCTCGACGAGCATCAGGCGATTGTGGCTCTCGGCGGTGCTGTGGAGACGGTCGATCGCGTCCGTTGCCACCTGCACGGCCGTGTGAAAACCGATGCAGAAGTCGGTGCCCTGCAGGTCGTTGTCGATCGTCTTCGGGACGCCGACGACGGGCACGCCCTCGGCACCCAGGCGCGCCGCCGCGCCGAGCGTTCCCTCGCCGCCGATCGCGATCAGACCGTCGAGCCCGACGTCGTGGACCGTCGAGCGCACGCTGTCGATGCCGCCCTCGACGTTCGGGTTCGCCCCGGAGCTGCCGAGGATCGTGCCGCCTCGTGGCAGGATGCCGGCAACGTCGTCGGCGTCGAGGGCGCGGACATCGCCCTCCATCACGCCGCGCCAGCCGTCGCGAAACCCCAGGACCTGGATGCCGGCCGCGCCGGCCCGCCGAACCGCCGCCCTGATCGCCGCGTTCAGCCCTGGGCAGTCGCCGCCGCCCGTGAAGATGCCGATCCTGCGCAGTACCGCTCCTCGGATCAGGGCCGCCGGGTCGGACGTCGGCATGTTGCCACGCCGGCTCGTCGCAGGGATTCTACGGGGGAGCCTCGAGCCATCCGTGCGCATTCGTCGAGATCCCACATGCGAAGCAAGGCAACGGTCCCGGTCCTGGTGATCGTCGCGGCCGGCACCCTAGCCGGCGCGACGGCACACGCCGACACCCAGGATGAACTGCAGCGCGCCCGACAACAGCATCGGGAGACGGTGGAGCGCGTCCGGACGCTCGAGGACCAACTCGACGTTCTGCTCGCGCGGTACGCCAAAATCGAGCGCAGGGCAGGGCATGCCGCCATGAGGCTCGTCGACCGCGCGCGCGACGTTCAGTATGCGGTCGCCGCCGTGGCGGAAGCCCGGGGCCGTCGTAACGACCGCGTTCGCGCGGCGTACGAGCTCGGGCCCGGCTCGGTGCTGCAGGCGTACCTGTCGGCCGAGACATTCGCCGACCTGTCCGTCGCGCATGAGTACGCCTCGCGGACGCTCGCATTCGATGCGGCGGTCCTCGACCGCCTCGAGCGTGCCGAGGCGGCGCAGCGCGTAAAACAGGACGCGGCCGAACTCGCCGAGGCGACGCTTTCGACGCAGCGCAGCAACCTCAGTGGGTTGCTCGCCGACATGCGCACAACGCTGAACCAGGCCAGGCGTCTCGCGGATCGGTCGGGGGTCGCCGTTCGGCGCCTCGAGAGCCAGCAGGAGGCGATCGACGAGGCTTCGGCGCGCGAGAGCGGCCTCGGGCTGCTGGACGTCGGCACGACCGGTGTCGATCAGTCGGCGCTGCTTGCGCTGCTCGGCCCGAGCGATGGGCGCACGTGCGAAACGCCGCAGGGCCTGACGGACACGGGTCGAGGATTCGCCGGCGGCGCCAGCTGGTACGGCTGGGAGTTCGCCGGACAGACGACGGCGAGCGGCGCGATCTTCGACCCGAGGCTGTTCACGGCTGCGAACACGTGGCTGCCGTTCGGGACGTTCCTGAGGGTCCATCACGACGGCAAGTGCGCGATCGTGCTCGTGAACGACCGCGGGCCGTTCGTGGATGGACGCGTCGTCGACCTGTCGATGGCCGCCGCCGACTACCTCGGTGTCGGCGCGTCGACCGTGACGGCCGACATCCTCGTACCGGTGCAGGGCATGCCGGCGTGACCGCGCTAGAGTGGTTGAGATGCTCGCGTCGGTCGTCGCCGCCGCCAGCGCTGGCTGGGGGTTCCTCGAGTGGTTCTTCGCGGTTCTGTTGGGATTTCTCGTCGCCGTCGTGGGCTTGTTCTTCGTGTACCTCGTCTTCCAGCTGTTCGTGAACCCCGGGCGGCGCGCTCGCAGGCTTTGAGCGCGGAGTGAGGGCTCTCGTTCGACCAGGCGCCGACCCCTACGAGGCCGACGCTGGGGCCCTCGGCGTGCTTCTGCTCCACGGGTTCGGCGGATCGCCGGGATCTTTGCGAGGCGCGGCGGCGTGGTTCGAAGCCCAGGGCCTCTCCGTACGCCTTCCCAGGCTTCCTGGCCACGGCACATCGGTTGAGGAACTGGCACGGACCCGGTGGCCCGACTGGGCAGGCGAGGCGGAGCGAGCCCTCTCGGCGCTGCGCGAACGATGCGAGGGGGTGGCCGTCCTCGGTCACTCGATGGGCGCGGCGCTCGCGCTGCATCTCGCGGCGCTTCGGCCGAACGATGTCGACGCGCTCTCGCTGGCGAACCCGTATCTCCGTGACCGCCGGCTGCTGCTGGTTCCCCTCGTGCGCTGGTTCGTGCGGAGCACGAGCGCGTCCGGGACGGACTCCAGTAACGGGGCGCGCGACCCGGGGCGCTACGATCGCCGGCCCGTGTCCGCGATCGTGACACTTCGCGACTTCCTTCGCGTCGTCGACAGCGAGCTTCCTCGAGTCCGCGCGCCGATGGCCATCTTCACGTCATCCGTCGACCATGAGATCCCGGCCGGGAGCGCGGAGCGGATCCTCGCCCGCGTCGCCTCGGCGCGCACGCTCCGCATCGACTGTGCTAACTCCTACCACGCGCTGCCGCTCGATCACGACGCACCGCTGCTGTTCGAGCGCAGTCTCGACTTCTTTCGCGAGGTGACCCGCATCAGGCCGCCGCCACGGTGATGACGGCGACGACCGGCCGGTGGTCGGACGCCTCGCGCGCGTCGGGACCGGCCGCGACGAGCACGCCCTCGACGCGGACCTCCTGCGTGACGAAGAGGTAGTCGATCCGTGAGGTCGGCGCCTCGGCGGGAAACGTCTCCCCGTCGGCGCCGCCGGCCAGCAGCCATGCGTCTTGGAAGCGGTCGCCGAGGATCGATACCGCGCGCCCGTCGGGCAGCTCGTTCAGGTCGCCGCCGACGATGGTCGGCGTGCGCAGCCGAGCGACGAGCGCCGTCAGTTCCTCGGCATGCCGACGGCGCTCTCCCGGGTGCAGCGAGAGGTGCGTTGCGATCGCGTTGATTCGCTCGCCGGCGGCGCGGACGTCGGCGACGAGCGCGCCGCGCGGGTACAGCCACGACGCCGTCGGGAACCGACGCTGAAAACTCGACGCGATCCGCCACGGCGTCCGGACCAGCACGGCATCCTTCACCCGCCGTCGAAACGGCGACCAGGGGTCCCGCGCGACCTGCATGCCGAGCGCGCGGCCGAACCTCCGCAGCGCGAGGCGGCCGCCGGTCTCGTTGAGGAGCACGACGTCGGGTTCGAAGTGCGCGACCACCTTCGCCACGCGCTCGAGCCCATCGCGGAACCCGCGAACGTTGTACGTGACGACGCGCATCCGCACCCGGCGAGCGTAGCGGCGCGCACCAGGCAGGCGCTAGCCGGGCACGAGCCGCGTGCCGGCGCGGCCGTGGAGCACGTCGACGGCGGCGTCGAGGTCGCCGATCATCGAGCGTCGATCCGGTCCGGATCGGGCGAAGTCGATGGCCGCGCGGACCTTGGGGCCCATCGATCCGGCACCGAACTCGCCGGCCGCCAGGAGCCGCTCCGCCTCGGTCGTCGTCAGCTCGTCGATCTCGACCGGGCGATCCGTCGAGAATCCGCGCATCACGTTCGCGACGTCGGTCAGGATCAGCAAAACAGATGCTCCGACGTCCCGAGCGAGGATCGATGCCGCGAGGTCCTTGTCGACGACGCCCTCGACGCCGGTCAACCTCGGCCCGTCCTCGACGACCGGAACCCCGCCGCCGCCCGAGGCGATCACGATGACACCGTCGGCGACGAGCTGACGAATGACGGGCGCTTCGACGATCGAGTAAGGCGCCGGCGAGGGAACGACCCGGCGGAACCCCCCGTGCGGGTCGGGCTTCATCACATAGCCGCGCTCTTCCACGAGCTTGCGCGCCTCGTCCTGCTCGTAGAAGGGACCGACGGG
This sequence comes from Actinomycetota bacterium, assembly GCA_046724395.1. GTDB lineage: Bacteria > Actinomycetota > UBA4738 > UBA4738 > HRBIN12 > DATAEU01. Next base: position 13,425 of record JBKOWM010000080.1, on the reverse strand, counting down.
TTTCGTCGGATCGGCGAAGGCCGGGTCGTCGACACGGACGCGCGTGAGCGTCAGGACGGTCGAGACCGGTCGTTCCGTCCCCCGCTCGAAGAACACATCGCCGATCGTCACCTGGAGGAGATAGCCGATCTGGCCCTGGCTCTCGGCACCGCACACATCGAGCGGCAGCGGGTGCACCCATCCCCGGGCCGCCTCCTGCTGCAAGAGGATCCGTCCCACCTGCGGACCGTTGCCGTGCGTTACGACGATCTCCCAGCCGGCGGCGGCGACGTCGACGACGCGCTCGGCCGCTCGCCGTGCCGAGGCGTACATGTTCTCGAACGTGTCGTCCTCGCCGCGGCGGAGCAGCGCGTTGCCGCCGAGCGCGACCACCACGCGTTCCATCGGGGAAGGCTCCTCGACTCGCCCGGCCTCAGAAGATCACTGGCTTCAAGACGTCGGCAAGCGTCGGCGAACCGGGGATCGTCTCCAGCTCGTAGCGGACGCGGACGGCGGGCTTGCGGACGTCGATCACGTGTCGCAGATCGATCGGCGAGGCGATCAACACGACGTCGACGTCGGCCGCGTCGATGATCTTCTCCATCTCGGCGAGCTGCTCGTCGGAATACCCCATCGCTGGTAGCACCGGCCCGACGTCGTACTTGCGAAACGTCTCGTCGATCGTTCCGACGGCCCACCGCCGGGGGTCGACGACCTCCGCTGCGCCGTTACGACGCGCCGCGACGACGCCCGCGCCGAACTTCATCTCGCCGTGCGTGAGCGTCGGGCCGTCCTCGACGACGAGCACACGCTTTCCCGCGATCGCCGATGCATCCTCGACGGTAACGGCGCTGTTCGCCTTAACGACGGTCGCCCGCGAATTCAGTCGACCGATCGTTTCCTCGAGCTCGCCAACCTGCGCCTCGGTCGCGCTGTCGATCTTGTTGATGACGACGACGCCGGCCATCCGCAGGTTCGCCTCCCCCGGGTGATAACTCGTCTCGTGGCCCGCGCGGAGGGGGTCGGCCACGACGATGTGTACGGCGGGGCGGTAGAAGGGAAGGTCGTTGTTTCCCCCGTCCCACAGAAGGACGTCGCACTCCGCCTGCGCCCGCTCGAGGATCTGCCCGTAGTCGACCCCCGCATATACGACGGTGCCGGCGTTGAGGTGCGGCTCGTACTCCTCGCGCTCCTCGATCGTCACGTCGTTCTCGTCGAGGTCCTCGAGCGTTTCGAACCGCTGGAGACGCTGAGCGTTGAGGTCGCCGTACGGCATCGGATGGCGGACGGCGACGACCCGTTTCCCGCCGTCGCGCAGGACCTGCGCGACCGCGCGCGTCGTCTGGCTTTTTCCGGCGCCGGTGCGCACGGCGCAGACGGCCACAACGGGCACCGTCGCATCGAGCATCGTCGCGTCAGGGCCGAGGAGCTCGAAATTGGCGCCGGCCGCGAGGACCTCACTTCCCCGGTGCATCACGTACTCGTGGCTGACGTCCGAGTAGGCGAAGACCACGTCGTCGACGCGCTCGTCGTGGATCAGCTGCGTCAGCGCGGACTCGTCATGGATCCGGATGCCGCCCGGATAAAGGGAGCCAGCGAGCTCCGCCGGATACGTGCGGTTTTCGATGAAAGGGATTTGCGTCGCGGTGAACGCCACGACCTCGTAGTCGGGGTCGTCGCGGTAGACGACGTTGAAGTTGTGGAAGTCGCGCCCCGCGGCGCCCATGATCAGCACACGACGCGGCATAGCCGGTCCTTTCCGCTCCGAGGGTTTGATGCGCGGGACGTCCGTGTGATGCTTCTGCGGACCCGCTCTTCGCGCCGAAGCGTACCCGAGGGGCGCAGATCGGCGCAGATCACGACAGGCGTGACCGCCACCGACCCTGCCCCGGGGCCGGCGCCACGCTGCCGAACGGCACCGCGAAGTGCGAGACGCCGACCAGCCAGCCGTTGCGTCCGGCGCGGGACAGCAGCGCGGTCCGCGAATCGGAGGCGAGCGCCGGGTCGACGTCGTGCGCCGACGGCGATTCCGGCGTATCGACCTGCACCGGCAGATGGAGCAGGTCGCCCGTGAGCAACAGTCGATCCTCCGCGTCCTCTACGAGCACGCTTCTGTGACCGGGTGTGTGGCCGGGTGAGTGGAGCACCCGAACGCCGGCGGCGACCTCGTGGTCGGCCTCCGTCGTCACGGCGAGACCGGACCGATCGAGCGCATCGATCTCGCGGCCCGCGTCGTAGCCGTCGGCATCGCGCTCCGCCGAGAAGTGGTCGCGGTCCGCCCGATGAACGTGAACGCGCGCGTTCGGGAACCGCGGGGTCCCGTCGGCCGCGGCCACGCCTCCCGCGTGATCGGCGTGCAGGTGCGTGAGCACGACGTCCCCGACGTCCGCCGGATCGACGCCTGCACGTTGGAGTGCCATCTCCCGATCGAGGTGCGAGCGCCACGGCCGGTACGGCGGAAACGAGCCGAGCCCCGAGTCGACGAGGACCAACCGGTGAGGTGCTCGCACGGCGAATGCGTGCACGTGCCACGCCCAGGATGCGTCGTCCACGAATGCCCACGGGTGACGACTCCGCTCACCCTGCCAGTCGACGTGGTCGCCCGGCAGCTCCTCCGCGAGCGCCATCGGCGCGAAGCCCTCGCATATGACCACGACTTCGACCCGTCCGATCACGAGGGGTCCGTGATCCGAGCCACCACCCGTCGTCGCGGTCGATCCGGTCATCGTCCGAGATCCGCTGGCGTGTCGACGTCGAGCAGGGTCCGACCGCTCGGGTCGAGTGCTCGCCAGGTCGGCTCATCCAGGACGGCGACCCGAAGGGCGTCGAGAAGCGTTCGGAGGCGCCGCTCACCACTGCGAACCAGCCCCGCCGCGATCGGACGCGCCCGCCGCAGCCGGAGCACGACCGGCAGCGGCCTGGATCCATCACCGTCCTGCAGCGCCACGGCGTCGACCGCCGCCTCCCCGGCCACGCGCAGCATCTCGAGCAGCACGGCACGGCCGAGCTCCGGCATGTCTCCGCCGGCGACGAGCGCGAGCGGGGTCCGGACATTCGCCAGAGCGTTCGCAAGCGCGACCAGCGGGCCCTCACCCTCCGATAAGTCGTGCTGGACCAGGAGCGGGACGCCCGCGGGAAGCTCGGGCCGAACGCCGGGAGCGGCCACGACGAGGACTTCGCCACAGACGCTAGCCAACGTGAGGATGGCGTGGTGCACGAGCGGCGAGCCACGGTACGGCTCCCGGAGCTTGTCCCGGCCGAACCGCGTCGCGCGACCACCGGCGAGCACGACGCCGGTGACGGCCCTGGCCTGGCTCAGACTAGGGCTCCCCGTCGATCCCGGCGTCCTGGGCCGCCGGGACGGGCGCCCGCTGCTGCACGAACGCGAAGCCGAAGCGCCCCTTGACGCAGAGATGACCGCTCGTGATGTCGTTGTCGAGCGGCGACGTGACCTTCACGATCTCGTTGTCCTGCACGTGCAACTCAAGCTCGCAGCCCACGCCGCAGTACGGGCAGATCGAGTCGGTGACGGTCTGCCGGGAATCGTCCCACGTTCCGGCCCGGCGCATGTCGTGCTCGCTCTTGAACATCAACGCGCCGGTCGGGCAGACGCCGATGCAGTTGCCACAGTAGACGCACGCCGACTCGGGCAGCGGCGCGTCGAACTCGGTCGAGATGCGAGCCTCGAATCCGCGTCCGGCGGTCGCGATCGCAAACGTGTTCTGCGCGTCGACACCGCATGCCTCCACGCACTTGTAGCAGAGGATGCACCGCGCGTAGTCGCGCACGTACAGCTCGTTGTCGACCTTGACCGGCTGCGCGACCGTCTCGCGCCGCTCGCCGTAGCGGTCAGCATCGGCCGCGTACTCCTCCTGCCACCGCTCGACGTCCTCGCCGGCGAGCGAGAGGTCGACGGAGGAGCCGAGGAACTCGAGCACCATGCGGCGCGATAGCCGAACACGGTCGGAGTCCGTTCGCACGTTCATGCCCGCCTCGGCCAGGCGCGAGCACGCGGGGACGAGCGCGCGCGAGCCCTCTACCTCCACGACGCACACGCGGCACACGTTCACGGGGGTGAGGTTCTCCAGGTAACACAGCGTCGGGGTGTCGATCCCCTGGGCGCGGCAGGCCTGCAACAGCGTCGTGCCCTCGGGGACGCGGACGGCCTTCCCGTCGATCTCGAGCTCGATCATCCGACGGGGCATCCCGAGTGGAATCCCGCTCACCGGCCGCTCCCTTCGCTACCGCTCGCGCGTTTGCGCTCGCTGCTTGAGCCCCCCGGACCCCCCGCTTTCGGGGGGCTACCGCTCGCGCGTTTGCGCTCGCTGCTTGAGCCCCCCGGACCCCCCGACACAAGGCCGAGGCGGGAGATGGCGGACTGAACGGCGCTCGCCGCCGTCTGACCCAGGCCACAGATCGAGGCATCGCCCATGACCTGCGCGATCTCGCGCAGCAGCGCGAGATCGGCTTCACGGTCGCCGTCCGCGCGGCCATCGAGGAGCCGGTGGAGGGCCTCCTCCTGCCGGACCGTCCCGACCCGGCATGGCACGCACTGTCCGCACGACTCGTCCCGGAAGAACGCCGCGATCCGAAGCAGCGTGTCGGACAGGTCCGCACGTTCGTCGAACACCATCACGACTCCCGAGCCGAGCGTCACGCCCGCCGCGCGGGCGTCCTCGAACGTCAGGCGGAGGTCGAGGTCCTCTGCTGTGACGAACGCGCCCGCGGCGCCGCCCAGCAGGATCGCCCTCGGCTCACCTCCGCCCGCGACGCCGCCGGCCAGGCCCAGGACCTCACGGAGCGTGACGCCGCACTCGACCTCGTAGACGCCGGGGCGTTCCACCGCGCCGCTCACACAGAACAGCCGCGTTCCGGTCGAGTCCGGCGTCCCCGTCGCAGCGTAGGCCGGACCGCCGATCCGAAGGATCTCGAGGACGTTCACCAGCGTTTCCACGTTGTTGATCCCGGTCGGCAGCCCGAAAACTCCGTGCGTGACGGGGAAGGGGGGCTTGTTCCTCGGCTCGGCTCGCTTCCCCTCGATCGAGTTGAACATCGCCGTCTCCTCTCCGGCGATGTACGCGCCGGCGCCGCGGCGGAGCTCGATCTCGAATCGAAAGCCCTCGCCCATGACGTCGGGGCCGAGGAACCCGCGCGCCGTCGCTTGATCGATGGCGTGCACGAGGCGCTGCGTCGCGAGCGGGTACTCGCCGCGGATGTAGACGAAGCCCTTCTCGGATCCCGTCGCGAAGCCGGCCACGGTGAGCGCCTCGATGACGGCGAAGGGATCGTTCTCCATGACGACCCGGTCCTTGAACGTCCCGGGTTCGGACTCGTCCGCGTTGCAGACGAAGTAGTGGGGGCGAATCGGCTGCGTGGCGACGGCCTCCCACTTCACGCCGGTCGGAAACGCGGCGCCGCCGCGACCGAGCAGCTTCGCGTCCTTGATCTCACGGATAACGCCCTGCGGACCGAGTCCGACCGCCGTCCGGAGCGCCTGGTAGCCCCCGTGCGCCCGGTAGTCGTCGAGCGACGCGGGATCGACGAGACCGACGCGTCGAAGCAGGCGGAGCCGGCTCCGCGTCTGCTCGAGCAGCGTCTGCGGAGCGCTCGCCGCACCCGGTTGGAGCGCCGGGAACCCGCCCGACTGCCGGGTAAGCGCCTCGATCTGATCCTCACGCAGGGGCGCGAGCGAGACCTCGAATGGACGCTCGCCCGCCTGTGTCAGCAACACCGCCGGGGCCCGCTCGCAGAGCCCTAAGCAGTTGCTCGGCGCCCACCCCTGGCCCGCCGGTCCCCGCGATCGCTCGAACGCCGCCCGGACGGCGTCGGCGCCCTTCGTTCGACAGACGATGTCGTCGCATACATGAACGACGTTTGCGGGGCGCGCGTCGGTCGAGAACATCCCGTAGAAGCTCGCGACACCGAAGGCCTCCGCCGGCGGGACGTCGAGCCGCTGCGCCGCGTAGTTGAGCCCGCCCGGAGAGATCCACCCGGCGCGCCGCTGGAGTGCGTGCAGCGTCGGAACCAGCAGCTGACGACGCTCCCGTGCCTCCCGTCCTCCGAACGCGACGTGTCCGTCTACGGCGGCGCGCCGCTCGCCACCGTGCCAGCCGGAAATCGGCGGCCCGAGGAGCTCGTCGACGGCGGCGCGCTCGGCCTGAGTCGCCTCGTCGGGCGTGAGGTGGAGATCCACGTCGTTACTCGCTGCCCCCCGCGATCGCCGCCTCGCGGGGCTCGATCCGGTCGATGCGGATCGCGCTCGCCTTGAACTCCGCGGTCCCCGACTTCGGATCCGTGGCGTCGATGGTCAGGACGTTCGTCTCGACCTCCTCGGGAAAGTGCAGCGTCATGAACGCCAGGCCTGGCCGAAGCGAAGAGTCGATCCGCACCGGCGCCTCGACCTTGCCGCGCCGCGAGGATACGAGGACCCGCTCGCCGTCCGCGAGTCCGCGCCTCTCGGCGTCCTCGGGGGACAGACACAGCGCCTCGGTCCGGCGAAGCGGCGAGCGGTACCGGCCCGATTGAACACCGGTGTTATACGAGTCCAGCCGCCGACCCGTCGTCAGCCGGATCGGGAACTCGTCGCTCAGCTCGTCCACCGGCGGTTCGAACGGCACCACGCTGAACGGCGCCGCAGCAAGCCGCTTCTCGGGGTCCGGTTCCCACAGCCTGGCGTGGAGATACTGGGTGCCCGGGTGGTCCTCGTCCCAGCACGGCCACTGGATACCGGTCACGGTGCGGGACTTGAGCCGCTCGTACGTCATGCCAGCGTGCATCGGCGAAAGCGAGCGGAGCTCGTCCCACATCGAGCGCGGCGACACCTCACCCCAGTCCCGTCCGAGGCGCTTCGCGAGCTGGGCGATGATCCAGATGTCGTCGCGAGCGTTCCCCGGCGGCTCGAGTGCCTTGCGCATCAGCTGCACGCGCCGCTCGCTGTTGGTGACTGTCCCCTCGGACTCGGCCCACGAGGAGGCCGCCGGGAACACGACGTCCGCCATCTCGGCCGTCGCGGTCATGAGGATGTCTTGCACGATCAGCGTGTCGAGTCCCTCGAGCAGGCGGCGGGTCCGTGCGGCGTCGGCCTCGGACCTCGCCGGGTTCTCCCCGATCACGTAGACGGCGGTGAGCTCCTTGCGCTCCATCGCCTCGAACATCGCCGTCAGATGCTTTCCGTACCTCGGCGGGATCGTGCAGTCCCACGCGGCCTCGAACATCGCGCGCGCGTCGTCGTCCTTCTCGATGTCGCGGAACCCGGGCAGTTTGTTGGGGATCGCCCCCATGTCTCCGCCGCCCTGCACGTTGTTCTGGCCGCGGAGCGGATTGAGCCCGCTTCCGTAGCGCCCGACGTGGCCGCACAGCAACCCGAGGTTGATCAGCGCGAGGACGTTGTCGACCGCATTGTGATGCTCGGTGATGCCAAGGGTCCAACACAGGATCGCACGGTCGGCGCTCGCGTACGCGTGCGCGAACTCGCGGATCGCGTCGGCCGGAACACCGGTTACCTGCTCGCCGCGCTCGAGCGTCCACTCCTGTACGGACTCGGCGTACTCGTCGAACCCGACCGTCGCGTTCTCGATAAATGCGCGGTTCTCGAGCCCCGCATCGAGGATCTCGCGGGCGATCGTGTTGGAAAGCGCGATGTCAGACCCCACGTCGAGTCCCATCCACAGATCCGCCCACTGCGCGCTGGCCGTGCGCCGGGGATCGACGACGTACAGCCTGGCGCCGCGACGGATCCCGCGGAGGACGTGATGGAAGAAGATCGGATGCGTCTCGCGCGCGTTCGATCCCCAGAGCACGATGAGGTCGGTGTTCTCGACCTCCTCGTAGGAGCTGGTCCCGCCGCCTGCCCCGAACACCGTGGCCAGACCGACCACGCTCGGAGCGTGTCAGGTGCGGTTGCAGCTATCGACGTTGTTGCTGCCCAGGACCTGGCGCATGAACTTCTGCGACGCGAAGTTCATCTCGTTACTGGCCTTGGAGCAGCTGAACAGGCCGACGCCGTCGCCGCCGTTTCGTTGCACTGCGACGCGCAGTCCCGCGGCGGCCAGGTCGAGGGCCTCGTCCCACGTCGCGATGCGCAGCCCGCCGTCGTCGCGGACCATCGGCTCGGTCAGTCGTTCCTGTCCGTACGTTTGCCCAGTCATTCGGGCTACGACCTCCTCATCGTCGGGTCGATCCTCGATGGTATACCGCACCCCAGTGCCCCGACGGCCCGGCCCCCGCCATCCGTTGCGGCGGTTGCCCATCGCGCACATCGGGTACACGGGGGGACGCCACCACGAGGAGGGCAAGACGTGGAAGCCGTCTCCGTGATCATCATCGTCGCGGTTCTTCTCGGCATTGTCGGATACCTGATCGGTTCGCTCGCCATGAGCATCCGCCAGGAGCGCCGGGCGAAGAACCTCCGCAAGGTCTGGAAGAACTTCGGGCTCAGCATCGCGTTCTGCATCCTCTTCCTGGCTTCCTGGGTCGCGCAGGGCGTGGCGGAGTGGCGCGTGTACGCCGATCAACAACGAGCGCACGGAGAGCCGGTCGAGGTCACTGGGTACATCGTCGAGTTCGGCCAGTCCACGCTCGAGAACTGGCAATCGGAGTTCCTGCAGCTGTTCTCCTTCGTCGTCCTGTCGGCGATGCTGATCCACCGCGGGAGCGCCGAGTCCAAGGACAGCGACGAGCGGATGGAGGAGATCCTGCGCCGGATCGAGCGGAAGCTCGACGAGCGCCAGGCCGCGTAGCGGTTTACGGCCCCGGCGTCACGCGGTCAGGGTGCGTATAGACGTTGCACCGGCCGTCGCGCACGAACCCGACGATCGTCATGCCGAGCCGATCGCCGGCCTCGACGGCCAGGCTCGAAGGTGCGGACACGGATGCGACGATCGGCACGCCGGCGACGCCGGCTTTCTGCACGATCTCGAACGACGACCGGCCCGACACGAACAGGACGCGCTCGGCGAGCGGGAGATCGCCGGCGAGGAGGGCCTCTCCGATCAGCTTGTCGACCGCGTTGTGCCGTCCCACATCCTCGCGAAGCGACAGCAGCTTGCCGCCCGAAGCGAACACGCCCGCCGCGTGTAGCCCACCCGTCTGGTCGAACACGCGCTGCGCCGCCCGGAGGGTCTCGGGCATCGAGCCGATGACCTCCGAGGAGACCGACGGTCCCGGGCCGACGCGCCGGCACGCCACCTCGACGTGGTCGAGCGTCGCCTTGCCGCAGATCCCGCACGACGAGGTCGAGAAGAAATTCCGGTGAAGAGACGCATGGTCGAACGGACGCGCGAGGTCGACAGTCACGACGTTGTAGTGCTGCTCCTGCGGATCGAGGTCCTCGCAGTAGCTGACCTTGCGGACGTCCTCCCGTCCGGCGATGAGCCCCTCGGTGAGGAGGAATCCGGCCGCGAGTTCGAAGTCGCCGCCCGGCGTGCGCATCGTCACGGCGACCGAAACAGCCGCCTGCCCCGGCCCGGCGGCACGGATCTCCATGGGCTCCTCGGTCGCGAGCCGGTCAGCTCGCTCGTGCGCGTGGCCGTCGGCAAGCGCCCGGACGCGCGCCCTGGTCACGTTCCGCCGGATCGGGATGGTCTCGCCCACGACCCGATTATCGGCTTCGGCGCGCGTCGCGACGGCCTCGACTGCGCGACCGGCCGTGCGGTCTCGCGACCGGCACGCGGGTATCCTTCCGGCGCTTCACTTGAACGGCGAGTCAGACGAGCCCGGCCGACAGGCTGGCGGTCGCGCGCATCGACGGGGACGGGACGCATGAAAAGCGGACTCGAGATCGCCCAGGAGGCGAACCTTCGCCCGATCGCGGAGGTCGCGAGGGCGGCCGGGATCGAGGAGAACGAGCTCGAGCCGTACGGACGCTACCGCGCCAAGGTCGACCTCTCGCTCCTCGACCGGCTCGGCGGTCGCCCCGACGGCAAGCTGATCATTACGACCGCCATCACCCCTACGAAGGCGGGCGAGGGCAAGACCACGACGTCCGTCTCGCTGACGCAGGGGTTGGGCTCGATCGGCAAGAAGGTCATGCTGTGCCTGCGCGAGCCGTCGATGGGTCCCGTCTTCGGGATCAAGGGCGGCGGCAACGGCGGCGGCTACGCGCAGGTCATTCCGATGGAGGAGATCAACCTCCACCTGAACGGCGACTTCCACGCCGTCACCTCGGCGCACAATCTGCTCGCCGCCGGCCTGGACGCCTCCGTCTACCACACCAACCCACTCGACGTGGATCCGCAGACGATCACGTGGCCGCGTGCGCTCGACGTGAACGATCGCGAGCTGCGCTACACGGTGGTCGGCCTCGGCGGAAAGGCTCACGGGTACCCCCGCGAGAACGCCTTCGTGATCACCGCCGCTTCCGAGATCATGGCTGTCCTCGCACTCGCCGGCGACCTCCACGACCTTCGCCGGCGTCTCGGGCGCATCGTCGTAGCCGAGACGCGGTCGGGTGGCCCGGTCACCGCAGAGGAGCTCTCCGTCGCCGGCGCGATGACGGTCGTGATGAAGGATGCGATTCGGCCGAACCTCGTCCAGACGCTCGAAGGCCAGCCGGTCCTGGTCCACGCGGGACCGTTCGGCAACATCGCGCACGCGAACAACTCCATCATCGAGGATCGCATCGCACTGAAGCTCGCCGACTACGTCGTCACCGAGGCGGGCTTCGCGGCGGACCTAGGATTCCAGAAGTTCTGCGACATCGTGTGCCGCACCGCCGGGTTCACGCCGAGCGCCGCCGTCCTCGTGACGACGATCCGGGCGCTGAAGTCGCACGGCGGGATGACGTTCGAGAACCTCGGGACGGAGGATCCCGACGCCTTGCGGCTCGGCGCCGAGAACCTTTCGGCGCACATCGACATCGTGAAGACGTACGGCCTGCCGTGCGTCGTCGCGATCAATCGCTTCCCGACTGACACCGACGCGGAGCTCGAACTGATCGACGAGCTCGCGATCAAGGTCGGGGCGGAGCGGGTCGTGCTGAACGAGGGATTCGCCCGCGGGGGCGACGGCGCGCGCGAGCTGGCGGAGGCGGTTGTGGAGGCGTGCGATAAGCCGAACGACTTCCACCTCCTCGCGCCGCCCGACACACCGGTGGAGGACCAGATCGAGGCGATCGCGACACGGCTGTACGGGGCCGACGGAGTGGACTACCTCCCGCAGGCCCTCAAGGATCTGGCACGCGTTCGGGCGCTCGGGATGGGCGACGCGCCAGTGTGCATGGCCAAGACACACCTGTCGCTGAGCCACGATCCGACGCTGCTCAACCGGCCGCGTGGTTTCCGGCTCCCGGTCCGCACCGTCGTTCCGAGCGCCGGCGCTGGCTTCGTCGTCGCCCTGTGTGGGGACATGCAGCGGATGCCGGGGTTCGGCAGGACACCGAACTTCACCGGCGTCGACATCGACGAGCACGGACGAACCGTCGGGCTGTTCTGAGCGAGGCTCCGCCGGCCGGCGTCGATAGCCGCCGTCTGCGGGACCGCAGAGGACCGGAGACGCCGGCGAGCAACCCTCCCGGGTCGTTCACGCCACGCCGAAACGACCCTCACCGCCGTCGACGAGGATCCAGTTCGCGCGAGTGACAGCCTCGTTGCGCTCGAAGTCGAAGATTCCCGGACCGTCGGGGGCGGCCTCCCAGATGGCGCCACAGACAGGGCACGACCACAAGGTCTGCGGCCTCGTCTCGATGTCGCGAGGCGGCGCGCACGTGTGGATGCCTGTCCGCTCCGTCGTCCCGTGGATCGCGTGACCGACCATGCGCTCCTCCGATCGCTCGCCCTCCGAGGAAAATCACACGCGTGTGATTCGGCAGCATAGTCCACGCGGAGGACAAACGGCGGGAGCGGGCCGAAGCTAGGCCCGCGGGCGCTGCTTGTTCGGATCGAGCACCGACAGGATGTCGACGGTCGCGGGGACGGCGTCGTCCTCCATCGCGACCTCGACCTTCGTGCCGTCCGTCGAGGCGTCCACTTCGAGGATCGCAAGCCCGATCGTCCCGACCCGCGGGCTGACGGCCGGCGACGTCACGGCGCCGACCTGTCGGCCGTCCCTGGTGACGGCGGCGCCGTACTCGGGCGCGGTCTCCGATTCGATCCGCACCGTCTTGAAGCGCTTCGGCGGGTCGGCCCCGTAGGCGGTGAGCGCCGCCGCACCGACGCACTCGGTGTCCGTCCGGACGAACCGGTCCATCGACAGGTCGTATGGGGAGATCTCGCCCGGGTTGTAATCCACGGCGATGATGATGAGCCCCACCTCGGTCCGCGCGAGGTCTACGGCCGTGAGGCCGAAAGGCGTCCCGCCCGCATCCAGAAGCGCATCCCAGACCGTCTGAGTGTCGCCGGGAGCGGTCAGGATCTCGTAGCCCTTCTCGCCGGAGAAGCCAGTGCGCTGCACCCACGCGTCGATTCCCGCGACCGTCGTCGGTTCGGGCCAGAACCGGAAGTACGAAAGCTCGCCGAGGTCCCGCCCCGTGAGGGGCTGGAGGGTTGCCTGCGAGGTCGGACCCTGCACCGCGATCATGCCGAAGTCCTCGGTCCGGTGGGCGATCCTGGCGTCGAGGTCGTCTGCCGTCAGACGGAACCACTCCTCCAACGTGGGAGTGTTGATCATGAGGATGAAGCGGTCGTCGGCGTAGCGGTACGCGTTCCCGTCGTCGATCATCGTGCCGTTCTCGTCGACGAACGCGCCGTACCGCGCCTGCCCCGGTCGCATGTCCGCGACGGCGTTGGTGAACCTGCGTTGGACGAGCCTCGCGGCGTCGGGCCCCGTCACCTCGTACTTACACGTCGAGAACAGGTCCCAGATGCCGGTCCCCGTTCGGATCGCCTCGTACTCGGTCATGGGATCAGCGCCCTCGTGCATCGTCCAGGGCCACCCGTCCTCCCACAGGTACTCGGCTCGATGTGCCTCGTGCCAGGCGTGCAGCGGCGAGTAGTGCCGCTCCTCTCCCCCGGTCGTCTCGCTCGTCTCGGCGTTCTCGGCGTCGGACATCGCGCTGCCCTCCGTTCGCGTCGGCTCGTCCGGTCCGGCCTCGTCGGCAGTGTTGTGACCGAGTCCGGTTATACCGCTTCTACCGCTTATACCGCCGGCCTGAGTCGCCGTTCAAGCGCGCGGGTCCGCGAAGCCCCGCGCGACACGCGGATCAGATCGACGACCCGCCCGCCGCCCGCGCGCTCGAATCGCGAAGCGAGGATGAGGAACAGCTGCGCGGCCACCAGCGCGTCGTCGAACGCGTCGTGCGGCGCGGAGACAGGCACGCCGAAACGCTCTGCCGCGCTCGTGAGCGTCAGGTGACTGTCCGGCGCAAGCCCTTCCACGGCGAGTGCGAGAGAGCGCACGTCCACCGTCCGCGCGCGCCACGACCGGCGAGCGTTCCCGAACGTGCGGCCGAGGAAGGCGATCTCGAGGTCGGCGAACCACGCGATCATGAACCGTCCGGCAAGCGCCTGGGCC
>JBKOWM010000114.1:0-6179 GCA_046724395.1 Actinomycetota bacterium | reverse complement strand
CGTCTAAGCGCCGTCACCGCTGTCGAGCAGCGGCTCCTTCCGGGATTGAGCTGCCCGATGCCTTCGCGCGCGCATCGGCGGCCGTTCGTTGGGATGAAAACCCGTCGCGAGGGTGAGTGCACGGCTCGTGCGGTCGAGGAGGTCCGAGACGACGCGAGCATTCGTCTCGTCGGGCACGAAGGTCGACGCGAACGGGTGACGAACCTCGTGGAAACGAACGCCGTCCGGAAGGCCGCGCGCCCGACCCATCGCTCGGCAGTGCGAATCGCCCCCCACGCCGAAGCCCCCGGCCCGAACGCCTCGGGAATGCGTCGGCCACCACGTCGGAGTCTCCCCAGCGAACGTCCGAACGCAGGCAGTCTGGTGAGGAGCGCGTGATTCCGGTCTAAGAGGAGGATGGTTTCACGGTAGTCGAGAGGATGGTTTCACGGTAGTCGACTGGTAACACGCTCTCGTCCATGGCGGTTTCTCCCTACTCTTGCGGCCGACGCACACTGGCGGTCGTCCGCAGGCTGAATTCCAGCCCCCAGAGGGAGCATTGTCCGTGACGAAGTCGTGTACGAGACGGGACCCCGACGGGACCCCTGCTCTTTCGACGACCGCGAGTAAGAAGGAAGGCCGGCTCACACCGGCCTTGACCTGCGACTTCTTTGGAGCGGACGACGGGATTCGAACCCGCGACCCCCACCTTGGCAAGGTGGTGCTCTACCAGCTGAGCCACGTCCGCATAGAAAGCTAGTTTACGGTCGTCGCGCCACGCGGTTCAACCGGCGACCCCTGAGGATCCGAAACCTCGCTCGCCGCGCTCGGACACGGGAAGCTCGTCGACGGCCCTCGGCTCGAGACGCGGCACGGCCAGGATTACCAGCTGCGCGATCCGGTCCCCGCGCCCGACGCGAACCGCGCTCGTCCGGTCGAGGTTAACGACGGCGCAGACGATCTCACCCCGGTATCCCGAGTCGATCAGCCCCGGCGCGTTCGCGAGCGTGAGGCCGATGCGCGATGCGAGGCCGGACCTCGGTAGGACGAACCCGGCGTAACCCCCTGGGATCGCGACGGCCAGGCCCGTCGGGACGAGTGCGCGGCCGCCCGGCGGCACGTCGACGTCGACGTTGGACCGGAGGTCCAGGCCCGCGTCGCCCGCGTGCGCGGCCTCGGGGACGCGCGCACCGGGGTCGAGGCGCCGAAACAGCAGGTCGGTCACGAACAGCCGCTGGTGCTGCCGCAGCTCGGGCAGACGTAGCACGAGCCGGCCGGCTGCATCTTCGAGCCGCACGAGTAGCACAGTGGCGCGTCGGCCGCCTGTGTCCTCGGCCGTTCTACGAGCTCGATCGGCCCGGGAGCCTCCGGGTGGACCGGCGGCTCGGGCGCCTGTGGTGCTTCCTCGTCGGCCTTTGCTGCCATCTCCCGCGCCACGCTGCGCTTACGCTCTGTGATCGAACGGATGCCGAGCTCCTCGCGTCGCTCCTTCGGCATGTGGTCGAGCGCCAACCGTCGGAACACGTAGTCGACGAGCGAGGACGCGAAGCGGATGTCTGGATCGTTCGTCATCCCGCTCGGCTCGAACTTCATGTTGATGAACTTCGAGACGTACGCCTCGAGCGGCACGCCGTACTGCAGTCCGATGGAGATCGCGATCGAGAACGCATCCATCACGCCGGCAAGCGTGGACCCCTGCTTGGACGTCTTGAGGAAGATCTCGCCGATCCCGTCGTCCGGGTAGGAGCTGGCCGTGATGTAGCCCTCGGCGTCACCGACCTCGAACTTGGTGGTGATCGACGGCCGGCTGCGCGGCAGCCGCCTGCGTACGGGCGGGGCGAGGTGCGCGGGCTCGTCCGCGCCCTGCCTGGCCTTCTTGTCCGCAGACAGCGGCTGGGCGACCTTGCAGTTGTCACGGTAGATGGCCACCGCCTTCAGCCCCAGCCTCCATCCCTCGATGAACAGGTGCTCGACCTCCTCGACCGTGACGTCCTCCGGCATGTTCACGGTCTTGGAGATGGCCCCCGAGATAAAGGGCTGCACGGCGGACATCATCCGGACGTGACCCATGTAGTCGATCGATCGCTCCCCCATCGACGTGTCGAACACCGGCAGATGCTCGTCCCTGACGTGGGGAGCGTTCGCCACCGAGTTGTGCTCCGCGATGTACGCGACGACGTCGTCGATCTGAGGCTGCGTATACCCGAGCTTCTCGAGCGCCCTCGGCACCGTCTGGTTCACGAACTGCATCGTGCCGCCGCCGACCAGCTTCTTGTTCTTGACGAGGGCGAGATCGGGCTCGATTCCGGTGGTATCGCAGTCCATCATCAGGCCGATTGTGCCCGTGGGGGCGAGCACGCTGGCTTGCGCGTTGCGGTACCCGTGGCGCTCACCGAGCGCGATCGCCTCGTCCCACGCCTGCTTGGACGCCGAGAGCAGCCCTTCGGGCACGAGGTCGGCGTCGACGTCGTCGGCGGCCGCACGGTGCTTACGCATCACGCGGAGCATGGCGTCCCGGTTCGGCGGGAAGCCCGCGAACGGACCCGTGACGTCGGCGATCGTGGCGCTGGTCCGGTAGGCCCAGCCGGTCATCAACGCCGTGATGGCGCCGGCCCAGGCACGTCCCGCATCGGAGTCATATGGGAGGCCGCGCGCCATCAACAGCGCGCCGAGGTTGGCGTAGCCGAGCCCGAGCTGGCGGAACGCCCTGGCGTTTCTCCCGATGGCCTCGGTGGGGTAATCGCTGTTGCCGACGATGATCTCCTGCGCGGTGAAGACGATCTCGACCGCGTGCTTGAACGCCGCGACGTCGAAGCTGCCGTCCGCGTCGACGAACTTCAGGAGGTTGAGCGAGGCCAGGTTGCAGGCCGAGTTGTCGAGGTGCATGTACTCGCTACACGGGTTCGACGCGTTGATGCGTCCGGACGCCGGACACGTGTGCCATTCGTTGATCGTGGTGTCGTACTGCATGCCGGGGTCGGCACACTCCCACGCGGCCTGCGCGATCTGGCGCATGAGCTCGCGCGCGCGGACCGTCTCGATGGACTCGCCGGTGGTGACGGCCCTAAGCCTCCAGTCGCGGTCGCTCTGGTAGGCGTTCATGAATTCGTCCGTGACGCGGACCGAGTTGTTCGCGTTCTGGTACTGAATTGAGTAGCTGTCCCGACCGTCGAGGTCCATGTCGAACCCGGCGTCGCGAAGCGCCCGCGCCTTCTTCTCCTCCACGGCCTTGCACCAGATGAAGTCGTGGACGTCGGGGTGGTCGGCATTGAGGACGACCATCTTCGCCGCACGTCGCGTCTTTCCGCCCGACTTGATCGTCCCCGCGCTGGCGTCGGCGCCGCGCATGAAGCTGACCGGTCCCGACGCGGTGCCGCCGCCCGCCAGCGGCTCCTTCGACGAGCGGATCCTCGAAAGGTTGATGCCGGATCCGGACCCGCCCTTGAAGATCGTTCCCTCCTCGACATACCAGTTGAGAATGGAGGACATGGTGTCGTCCACCGAGAGGATGAAGCACGCCGAGCATTGCTGAGGAGTGTTCGGCACGCCGACGTTGAACCAAACGGGCGAGTTGAAGGCCGCCTTCTGGGTTACGACCAGATGCGTCAGCTCATCCGCGAACACGTCGGCGTCGTGTGCGCTGTGGAAGTAGCCGTCCTCGAGGCCCCAGCCGCGGATCGTGTCGACGACTCGCGACGTGAGCTGACGCACACCGGACTCCCGCTCCGGCGTTCCGAGGGGACCGCGGAAGTACTTCTGCGCCACGATGTTCGTCGCGTTCTGCGACCACGTCGCCGGGAACTCCACGCCGCGCTGCTCGAAGGCGTTGCCACCCTCCTTGTAGTTCGGGATGACGGCGTCGCGGATCTCCCATTCGACCTCGTCGAAGGGGTGCACGCCCTCGCGCGTGAAGAATCGCCTGAAGGTCAATCCGTGGCGGACGACCTCCACGTCCCCCTCTGTCGTCGCCAACGCGGAGCCCCCTTTCTGATCGCGGGGGGACTGCCGATCGAGCGTTGCGCTCGCTGACTGAGTCCCCCGCCCGCTGTGTCCGAGGAAGGACGGACAGGAATGACAGTGGTGTGATTCTTGTCGGTCGGCTCACCACCGTCAAGCTCATCTGATGGAAGATATAGTGATTCACAGTACGTCAAAGCACAACATATTGTAGACGGTGTCGTTCGGGCTGGTCAGCGCGCCCGCGTCTTGGCGGACTCCTTCTTGGGCAGCAGCTGCCCCAGCTCCCGCTCGAAGTCCGTGATTTCCTGGAAGTCCTTGTAGACGCTCGCGAAGCGCAGATACGCGACGGCGTCGAGCTTCCTGAGCTCGGCGAGCACCTCGAGCCCGACCTGCTGCGAGCTGACGTCCGGTCCTTTCCGACGGATCCGCGTCTCGGCGCGGTCGGCCGCCATGGCGACCTGTTGCTGTGTCACGGGGCGATTCGCGATCGCCTGGTGAATCCCGGCCACCACCTTCTCGCGGTCATACGGCTCTCGGGAGCCGTCGCGCTTGACGACGGAGAGCCCGACGTCCTCGATACGCTCGAAGGTCGTGTACCGCCGGCCGCACGACAGGCACTCACGGCGCCGCCGGATCGCCGACCCGCGGTCGGCCGGCCGCGAGTCCACGACCTTGTCATCGCCGTAGTCGCACCACGGACAGCGCATCTCATCCCCTCGCACCACAAGATGTGGTGTTGCGGCGACGGTAGCCGCGAGACGTGGTGGCGTCAATCGCGCGGGATCGACAGGTGCCGACGCAGCGACTCGAGCCGGTCGTCCCACTCGGCCCCGACGTCGGCCATCCACCCCATCGCTTCACGCATCGGCGCGGGGGTGAGACGGAAGCGGCGGCTCCGACCTTCGAGGCTGGACGCGACGAGACCGGCCTCCTCGAGACTCGTCAGGTGCTTGGCGATCGCCTGGCGCGAGACGGGCAGCCGGTGCGCGAGCTCGGTCGCCGTGACCGGCCCCTCCTCTGACAGGTACCGGATGACTCGACGCCGCATGGGGTCCGACAGGGCGGCGAATACGGCGTCGACGTCGCCGTTCATCGCCCGCTCGCCATACTCGCGAGCTCAACAGGCTCCTCGGTGACGCGCACCCTGGTGCCCGCCTTGGTCGGCTCGAGGGTGAATTCGACCCTCGTCGCCGATCCGACCCGAGCGCCGAACCCCGCCCCATCGATCCGGCGCCATCGGAAGACCAAGCGGCGAGACCGCTCGACGGCCTCGACCGACCCGACCGACCGCGCGCCGTCCGGCCACGTAGCCCGGACGTCACCCCCGGGCCGGGAATCGAGCGCGAGGTCTGCCCCGAACCACCCGTTGAGCTGGTCCCGCTCCGTCAGTGCGAGCCACACGGCTTCCGGGTCAGCGGGGACCTCGACGGACCTGGTGACGGCGGTGCTCACGAGCAACCGGCCGGTTGCACAACGGGCATCAGGGCAGTATCCTCGGCCGCAACCATCAGGTTGCATCATAGCGGTGGAGGCCCTCATGCAGATCTTTCAGGGGAACCTCGTCCCCACGGTCGTGGAGGACACGACGCGCGGGGAGCGCGCCTTCGATATCTACTCCCGATTGCTCCGGGAGCGGGTCGTGTTCCTAGGCCGAGCGATGGATGACGACCTCGCCAACCTGGTCGTCGCGCAGCTGCTGCATCTCGACTCCGAACGGCCCGACGACATCTCGCTGTATATCAACTCGCCCGGCGGAGACGTCACGGCGCTGTTCGCGATCTACGACGCGATGCAGTTCCTGGCCTCCGACGTCGCAACGTACTGCCTGGGCCAGGCAGCATCGGCCGCCGCCGTCCTGTTGGCGGCGGGCGCTCCCGGCAAACGGTACGCGCTTCCGAATTCGCGCGTCCTGCTTCATCAGCCTCACGGGGGGATCCAAGGACAGTCGGCGGACATGGAGATCCATGCTCGAGAGGTTCTTCGGCAACGACGGCGGATGGAAGAGATCCTCGCCGACCACACCCGTCAGTCGTATCTGCGCGTCCACGAGGATCTCGATCGGGATTTCATCCTCGACCCCGCGGACGCCGTCTCCTACGGCGTCGTCGATCGCGTGGTCGCGCGTCGCGAACTCCGGCTCGCCGGCGCGCACGGCTGAGCCGCAGGTGGCCGGTCAGACCGACGGAACGAGAATTGTTTGGCCCGGGCGCAGCGCCGACGCGTCTACATGGTTGGCCTCG
>JBKOWM010000011.1:0-12098 GCA_046724395.1 Actinomycetota bacterium | reverse complement strand
CCCCTCCGAGGCTCGGACGGCGAGATCCTCGAGCCGGTACGGGTGCGTGTGCGCGTCCACGACCTCGACGTTCGAAAGATCGATCTGATTCGCCATCGCGTCCTCTCAGTAGCGCCAGCGGACCGCCCGGACGACGGCCTCGGGATCCTTGCCCTCGAACGTCGCGCGCTCCCCACGCCTGGTCGCGAGGAAGGATTCGAACAGCACGTCGCCCATCGCGGCGCGCAGCACGGTCGATCGCTCGAGTTGGCGGATCGCGGCACCGAGTGACGAGGGCAGCTGTCGGATGCCGCGGGACCGTCGCTCGGCGGCGGTGATCGACGCCGGATCGACCGACACCGGCTCGGGAAGCGTCGCGTCCCGCTCCAGACCGTCGATGCCCGCCGCCAGGATCGCGCCGAGGGCGAGGTACGGGTTCGCGGACGCGTCCGTCGACTTCAGCTCGAGGTTGGCGGCCTCCGGGCGGCTGCCGACCATCCCCGTAACGAACCGGAGCGCGGCCTCACGGTTCTCGCGCCCCCACACGGCCCACGGGCCACTCCACCGGTGCGGCTGGAGGCGCTCGTAGCTCGCGACCGATGGGGCGGTGACGGCGGTCAGCGCGGGGACGGACTCGAGGACGCCGGCGGTGAAGGCTTCCGCTTCGCGAGTCATGCCCTCCGGTCCGCGGCCGCCGTGGAACGCGTTCCGCCCGGATCGGTTCCACAGGCTGAGGTGAAGGTGGTGCCCGTTCCCGACGAGCCCGGCGAACACGACGGGCGCGAACGAGGCCGCCAGTCCGTGGTTGCGCGCCACGGCGCGGATCGTGTGCCGGACGACGAGATTCGTGTCGGCGACGGCGATCCCGGTCCGGTGCGGGACGGACAACTCGAGCTGCCCGGTCGAGTACTCGGGATGGAACTGCATGACGCCGGTCCCCTGTGCCTCGAACGCGCGGATGAGCTCGGTGGCGAACGGTTCGACGTCGGCGAGCACGATCGCGCTGTACGCGGGGCCCGTGTGCGCCGGAACTGGATCGGGCTCCGGGTCGCCGCCGGTGAGATTCCGGCGCCCAAGGAAGAACTCGAGCTCGTACGCGCCTCGCAACTCGAGCCCGAACGTGGCCAGGCGATCGAGCATCCGCTTGGCGAACGTGCGCGCACATGCCGGGTACTCACCGCCCTCCTGGTCGCGCTGATCGACGGGCGCGAGCGCCCAGCCCGGGCTCGCCGCCAGCGCTACGGTCGCCTCGACGTCCGGCATCAATCGCGTGTCGCCGGTCGGGCCGCCGATGTGCGGTGAGGACGTGATCTGGTCGTCGACCAGAAAGACCGAGAAGACGGGGGAAAGACCGATACCGAACCGAGCCGCCTCCTCGAGCCGGCGAATGGGGATGGTCTTGACGAGCGTCACGCCGGCGTTGTCGACCATCGCGAGCGCAACGGCCTCGACGCCTGCCTCCGCCAGGCCGCGCACGAATCTCGACGTCGGCGGGCGGGTGGGTCGGCGGCCGACCGACACGGCCTAGAACAACTCCAGGTACTCCGACCGCTCCCAGTCCGTCACCCAGTCCCTGAAGCGAGAGAGCTCGTGCCGCCGCATGTTCGTGTACGCCGTGACGAACTCCTCGCCGAAGAACTCCTTCGCGGCGGGCTCCTGCCCGAGCGCATCCAGCGACTCCTCGAGATCCGTCGGCAGGCTCTCGAACGAGTCGTCCTCCTCCGCCGGGACCCCTGGCTTGGACGACCGCGGGGCAGGGAGCTGGTCCTCGATGCCGCGCAGCCCCGCCTGGATCAGTGCCGCGCCGACCAGGTACGGGTTCGAGAGCGCCGACGACGCCCGATACTCGACGTGCTTGCTCGATGGCGAGCCGCCCTTGACCCGGATGAGAGCGGAGCGGTCCTCGACGCCCCACGAGATGTTCGTCGGGCTGAACGTGTGCCGCCGCCGGCGACGGAGGCAGTTCACGGTGGGCGCGACGACCGCGTCGACGGCGCGCGCGTACTTCAGGACTCCGCCGATGAACGACCGAAACGTGTCCGACATGCCGCTCGTGTCATCGGGATCGGCGAACGCGTTCTGGCCGTCCTCGGTCACGAGCGACAGGTGCGTGTGACACCCGCTTCCGGACTGCCCGGCCCATGGCTTGGTCATGAAGGTCGCGATGTAGCCGTCCTGCTTCGCGATCTCCTTCACGCCGTTCTTGAACGTGAAGGCGTTGTCCGGACCAGCCAGGCCCCGGCCGGGGGCGAAGTTGATCTCCCACTGCGAGCCGGCGTACTCGCAGTTGGCCGTGATGATGTCGACGCCCACCTTGGGCATCTCCTCGACGACGCGGCGGATGGTCGGGACGTAGTCGTTCCTGAGCGTGTTGAAGATGTGGTAGCCCGAGAACAACGGCTCGTGCGTGTCCGGCGTCAGCAGGTAGAACTCGAACTCGGACCCCATCACGGTTTCGAAGCCCATAGACCGAGCCTTGTCGAGCGCGCGGCGGAACACGTGACGCGGCGTCGCCGCGAGTGGCGTGCCGTCGTACCACTGTGCGTCGCAGATCAGGCGCGCGGTCGAGTCGGCCCACGGGAGCACTGCCGCGGACGACGGATCGGGGAACAGCAGCTGATCGCCGTACCCGTGCTCCTCGTGGTACAGGGTTCCGGGAACGACGTCCGACCGGGTGTCCAGCACGCTAGCCCCGCCGTACATATTCAGTCCGCTTTCGGCGTACTCGGACGCGTGCGCGATCGGGATCGTCTTCGAGCGGGAGATGCCGTGCATGTCGGGCAGCTCGAACCGGACGAAGCCGATTCCTTGTTTTCGCCAGTCGTTCAGGATGTCCTGAACCTCCGTCATTCCCGGCTCCCCTCGGACTCGCGAACCGAACGCCGTGGCCGTCGGTATAGCGTGAGCGCGGCCCGGCGCGCAACGCCGCATCGACGTTGGGCACCAGCGCCGACGGCTCGGCGGGGCCGCGCGCCGACGTCTCGGATAGGCTTGGCCATCGAACCTTGACGCCCAGCGCGCGGGTCGATGCAATGTGGTGCGCGACGGCGCGGGCGGTCGGTCGTCCCGGAGCCGGAGGGAGGGCGGATGGGCCGAACGGCAATCGGAAGCGACGCGACGCGCGTGCTCCCGCTCGAGCTCGACCGCAGCTATCCGGTCGCGACGCGCGGGGATGGGGTTTGGGTCGAGGACTCGAGTGGCCGTCGCTATTTGGACGCGATGAGCGGCGGGTCGATGGCGCTTACGCTCGGGCACGGGCGTCGCGACATCGTCGAGGCGGCGACGAAGCAAGCCCAGACGCTGCCCTTCGTCCACAACGAACGCCTCACGAACCCGCTACAGGAACAGCTGGCACGCGAGCTGGTCGACCTGGCACCGGAGGGTTTCACCCGCGTTCGCTTCACCGTCAGCGGCGCCGACGCCAACGAGATGGCCGTGCAGCTCGCGCGCTCGTACCACGTCGAACGCGGAGATCCCGACCGTTGGCAGGTCATCTCGCCGGCGCAGGCCTATCACGGTCCGACGATGGAGACGCTCGCCCTGACCGGGCGTCCGGGGTTGCAGGGCGCTTTCGGTCCGTACCTTCCCCAGCACCTGCACATCCCGCCGAGCACGTGGCGGTCGGACCCCTCGGGGCAGGAGGCGCTCGACGCGCTCGACGAGGCGCTGGACCGTGCGGCGCCCGAGACCGTGTCGTGCTTCTTCTGCGAGCCGATCAGCGCCGCCGCGCTTCCCGCTTATACGCCCCCGCGCCGCTTCTGGCAGGGCCTAGCCGAACGCCGGGAGCGGCACGGCTTCCTCGTGTGCTTCGACGAGGTCGTCACCGGCGTCGGTCGGACCGGCGCGTGGTTCGCCGGAGCCGAGACCGCCTGTGCCCCGGACATCATCGCCACGGCGAAGGGCCTGGGCGCCGGATACGCGGCGATCGGCGCCGTCCTGTGTCGCGCCGAGATCTACGACGCGATCGCGCAGGGGTCACGACGCTTCACGCTCGGCCACACGTGGGATGGCGCCCCCCTGTCGTGCGCTGTCGGCCTCGCCGTCTTGAACGCGCTTCGTTCCGAAGACCTCGTCCAGCGGGTCCGCGTTCGTGGGGCCCAGTTGCTGGACGAGCTGACGGCGGCTCTCCATGGCGTTCCGATCGTGCGCGAGGTGCGCGGTCACGGCTTCCTGCTGGGCGTCTCGTTCGCCGATCCGCGCAACGGCGAGTCGTTCCTGCCCGCCGACCTTCGCGTGGCCGCGCGGATCGACCGGGCGACGTTCGAGCGCGAGCTGATCACGCTGTCGACGATGCCGACGCGCGACGGATACGCCGGCGACCAGACGCTGTTTGCTCCGCCGTTCACGACGGCCGACGACGAGCTCGGCGAGATGGTCTCGAGGTTCGCCGCCGCCGTCCGCGCGATCTCCGGCGAGGTCGAATCCGAGCTGCGAGCCAACGACCGACCCGTTACCGCCACGGGAGGAGTCTGATGTCGCCCACGACCACCGAAGAGCGCTCGCGTCTGCGGGCGCTGATCGTGCAGCACGAGGACCCAACGCCGGCCGGTCACTTCACCGACTGGCTCGTCGAGCGCGGGGGCACCGCCGACGTGTATCGGATCGACCTCCAGGAGCGCGACGTCGACCCGGCTGCGTTCGACGTGATCGTGTCGTGCGGATCAGAGTTCGCCGCCTTCGACGACTCCAAGCCGTTCGTGCGGCGGGAGGTCGGTCTCCTCGGTCGTGCCGTGGACGCCGGCGTTCCCGTCCTGGGGCTGTGCTTCGGCGGTCAGCTTCTGGCGCGTGTGCTCGGCGGCCACGGCTTTCGCGCCAACCGGTCGGAGATCGGGTGGCTCCCCGTCCGCAGCCGGGATCCCGATCTCGTCCCCGAGGGCCCGTGGTTCCAGTGGCATTTCGACTCGTTCACGCTCCCCGAGGGCACCGAGCTGATCGCGGAGTCCGACGTCGGGCCACAGGCGTTCGTCGCCGGCCGACACCTCGGGCTTCAGTTTCACCCGGAGGTCACCGTCGACGTCATGGACGAATGGGTCCGCGTCTACCGGCACGAGCTCGACGCCGACGGGGTGGATCCCGACGCGCTGCTCGAGGAGACCAAGCGTCGGGCCTCCGACAGCAAGCGAATGGCGTGGCAGCTGTTCGACCGGTTCGCCGACCGCATCGCCTCACGCGACGACCCGCACAGCGGCGGGTCGCCGGGCGAGGCCGCGACGGTTCGCTGAGCCCACGGCACGATGGCGGAGGCGCGGACGATGCCGGGAACCGTCGGATCGGACGCGACCCACGTCTTCCCGCGCTTCCTCGATCTCGACTACCCCGTCATCGAGGCCGGCGACGGCGTCTGGGTCACGACGAACGACGGTCGCCGGATCCTAGACGCGAGTTCCGGGGGCGCCATGGTCAGTTGCCTGGGATACGGCGTCGGCGAGCTCGTGACGGCGTTGGAGACGCAGGCCGAACGGCTCTCGTACTTCTACAACCATCATGTGACGAGCGAACCGCAGGAGCGCCTGGCCGATCGCATGCTCGAGGTCGTCGCTCCCGAGATGGCTCGCGTCCGCTTCGTCTCGGGAGGGTCCGAGGCCAACGAGACCGCACTGCAGCTCGCTCGCCTGTACCACGTCGAGCGCGGCGACTCCGCCCGCTGGCGCGCGATCTCGCAAGCGCAGGCGTACCACGGATCCACGATGGGAACGCTTGCGCTCAGCGGGCGCCCGCACCTTCAGGCGCCGTACCAGCCGTACTTGGCGTCGCACCTTCACATCCCGCCCTCGACGTGGCGATTCGACCCAACGGGCGAGGCGGCCCTTCGGGAACTCGACCGCCAGGTAGACGACGCGGGGCCCGACACGGTGGCCGCGTTCTTCTGCGAGCCGATCGGCGCGGCCGCGCTTCCGGGGTACCGCGCGCCGGATGCCTTCTGGCACGGGCTCGCCGAACGACGCGAGCGGTACGGGTTCCTGATCTGTTTCGACGAGGTCGTGACCGGGATCGGACGGACCGGGTCGTGGCTGGCGGCGCACCGGCTCCCGATCGAGCCGGACATCGTCTCGATCGGCAAGGCACTCGGCGCCGGATACGTGCCGCTCGGTGCGGTCCTTTGCCGCGGCCACGTCTACGAGGCGCTCGAGCAGGGCTCCAGGGAGTTCGACCTCGGTCACACCTGGGACGGCGCCCCGCTGTCGACGGCCGTCGGGATGGCGGTTCTGGACCTGATCGCCGATCGCGGGCTCGTCGAACGGGTGCACGCGCGCGGCCTCGCCCTGCGCGACGAGCTTCGCGAGGCGCTCGCACCGTTTCGGATCGTTCGGGACGTCCGTGGCGAGGGCTTCCTGTTGGGATTCGAGCTCGTCGACCCGCGCGACGGCGAGTCGTTCCTGCCGGACGATCTCGACGCGGCGTCGATGATGGATGACACCGCCCTGGAGCACGGCGTCCTCGTCACCTCGACGCATCCGCAGGCGGACGGTTTCGCCGGCGATCAGGTTCTGATCGCGCCTGCGTACGTGACGACGGACGCGGAGCTCACGCAGATGGTCGAGCGTGTCGCGGATGCCGTGGCGGATGTGGAAGGCCGGATCACGGCGACGCTCGGCGGCTCGCCGGCGCGATGAGCGACATCGATACGCGCTCGGGCGCCTCGGAGCTCGCCGTCGCCACCGGCGACGAGTCTTCGCCCACGGGCGAGTTCGTCCTGCTTGCGATCCCGGACATGAACGGCTCCTTGCGCGGCAAGGCTCTGAGGCCCGACGCGTTCGAGGTCGCCGTCGCTCGCGGGACCGTGATGACGGACCTGATCCTCGGCCTCGACCCGACCGACACCCCGATCGCCGACTACGAACGATTCGGTATTCGCACGGGAGCCGCCGACCTCATCGTCCACCCGGATCCCGAGACGCTTCGCCCGCTGTCGTGGGCGCCGGGATGGCGGATCTGCCTGTCGACCCCGAGCTGGCCCGACGGATCTCCAGTCGCGTTCGCGGCCCGCGAGGTCCTCGCGCGCGTCGTGGCTGACCTCGCGGATCTCGGATACGAGCCGATGGCCGCATTCGAGTACGAGGTGCGGATCTGGGACGCCGGCGAGCGGCCGACGTCGAGCGGGATCAGTTACAGCCTGGCCGAGATCACGCGCTACGCCGCGTTTCTCGACGCCCTGGTGCCGGCGCTCGAGGGGTTGGGCGTTCGACTGTCGGCCGTCCATACCGAGGCGGGTCCCGGCCTGCTCGAGCTGAACCTCGCCCCGGGACGCGGACTGGGGGCGGCGGACCATGCCGCCCTCGTGAAGTTCGCCGTCAAGCAGGTCGCCTCGTCGATGGGTCTGCGGGCGAGCTTCCTGGCGAAGACCGTCCCCGGCGAGGAGGGTTCGAGCGGACACGTTCACGCGTCGCTATGGCAGGGAGAAACCAACGCGTTCGCGGCCGCCCGCGCGTCCGACGACCCGCCGGCCGCCTTTCGGTCGGCCATCGCCGGCGTCCTCGCGCATCTCGCGGCGGCCTCGCTGTTGCTAAACCCGACGATCAACTCCTACAAGCGCTTGGTCCCGGGCTGGTTCGCCCCGATCAACGCGACGTGGGGCTTCGAGAACCGCTCGTGCGCGGTTCGCGCGATTCGATCGGATCGGCCCGAGCTCTGGAGGCTTGAGTGTCGCCGTCCGGGCGCCGACGCGAACCCCTACCTCGCGCTCGCCGCGCTGCTCTCGTCCGCGGCCGACGGTATCCGGCGAGCGGCCGACCCTCCGGCGCCGGTCGTCGGCGATGCATACGAGAGGCACGACATTCCGGAGCTTCCCGCGTCGCTCGAGGCGGCGCTCCTGGCATTCGATGCCGACGAGCCGTTGCGAAGGATGCTCGGGGAGGAGTTCTGCGAGTACTTCGCCACGTCTCGGCGATGGGAGGTCAAGGCCTGGCGCGAGACCGTGACCGATTGGGAGCGCGCCCGGTACGACCGCGCAGTGTGAGCGAGGCGGCAAGCGAGGGGAGGACGCGACATGGAAACCGAGATGCTGATCGTCGGGGGCGAACGAGCGCCCGCGTCCGACGGCGCGACGTTCGACGTGATCGAGCCCGCGACGGGTGAGGCGCTGGCCCGCGTCGCCGAGGCGGGGCCCGAGGACGCGCGCCGCGCCGCCGACCTCGCGCATCGCGCGTTTCAGGACGGATCCTGGCGGCGGACGCCCGCAACGAAGCGGGGCCGCGTCCTGCTGGCTGCGTCGCTCCTCGTCCGCGAGCGGCTCGAGGACCTCGCGCGGCTGGAGGCGCAGAACGCCGGAAAGCCGATTCGGGACGCGCGAGACGAGATGGGCATCGTCGCCGACACCCTCGAGTACTGGGGAGGCGCGGCCAACAAGATCATGGGTGAGACGGTGCCGGTACAGGATTCGGGCCTCGACGTCACGATCCGCGAGCCGGTCGGCGTGTGCGTACTCATCACGCCATGGAACTTCCCGCTCGTCATCTCCACGTGGAAAATCGCCCCCGCGCTCGCATGTGGAAACTCGATCATCGTCAAGCCCGCGACGTACACCCCGCTGACGGTGCTTCGGCTCGCGGAGATCCTCGTCGAGGCGGGCCTGCCGTCCGAATCCATCTCCGTCCTGCCCGGCCCCGGCTCCACCGTCGGGAATGCACTCGTCGGAGATCCCCGCGTCGCCAAGGTCGGGTTCACGGGATCGACGGCCGTCGGCTCCGAGATCATGGCGCTCGCTGCGCGGAACATCACGCGCGTGTCCCTGGAGCTCGGCGGGAAATCGGCGAGCGTCGTGTTCGCGGATGCCGACATGGACATCGCCGTCGAGCGGTCGGTGTGGGCCGTCTTCGGAAATTGTGGACAGGACTGCTGCGCGCGATCGAGGATCTTCGTGGAGCGCCCCGCCTACGACGACTTCGTCGAGCGCGTCGTGAAGCGAACCGCCGAGCTGCGCGTCGGTCAGCCGCTCGACGAGGAGACCGAGATCGGCCCGATGATCTCGGAGGGACAGCGACGCACGACGCTCGAGTACTTAGCGCTCGGGCAGAAGGAGGGCGCCCGCCTGGTCGGCGGGGGAGGCACGCCGCAAGTCGCGGGCGGTGACGGCGGGGCCTTCGTCGAGCCCGCGGTCCTCGCCGACGTGGACAACTCGTGGCGCGTCGCGCAGGAGGAGATCTTCGGGCCGGTTGCCTGCATCATCCCGTTCGAGACCGAGGCCGACGCGATCCGGCTGGCCAACGAATCGGAGTACGGCCTTTCGGGGTCTGTCTGGACGCGCGACGTGGGCCGCGCGATTCGAGTGGCCAAGGAGATGCGCACCGGGGTCATCAGCGTGAACTCGAGCCACAGCGTTCACACCGAGGCGCCGTTCGGCGGCTACAAGCGGAGCGGGATCGGCCGCGAGATGGGAATGCACGCCGTTCAGCTGTACACCGAGGTCAAGAACGTCTTCTTCTCCGACAACGTCTGACGCGGCTCCTGAAGAGGATTCCGTCGCGCGGACCG
Organism: Actinomycetota bacterium; assembly: GCA_046724395.1. Classification (GTDB taxonomy): domain Bacteria; phylum Actinomycetota; class UBA4738; order UBA4738; family HRBIN12; genus DATAEU01. Next base: position 2,648 of record JBKOWM010000011.1, on the reverse strand, counting down.
ACGCGATGGCTACGATGCGGTATGTGAACGAACCCTGGATCGGCGTCGTCGCGTACCACCTCGCCCCCGGCCGCATATCGAACTGGCTGGTCGGCGGTTACGGAGTACCCGAGAACTACGTCGATGCGATCCGCCGCGCCGGCGGGCGGCCGACCCTTCTCCTGCCCGGCGAGACCGCATCGCCCGAGGAGATTCTCGATCGCGTGGATGCGATCGTTCTCGTCGGCGGCGGGGACGTCGAGCCGTCCCGCTACGGCGGGACCGGCGACGCCACCGTCTACGGTGTCGAGCCGGATCGCGACGCGCTCGAGATCGCGCTTCTGCAAGCGGCCGATGAGCGCGAGGTCGCCACGCTTGCGATCTGTCGCGGCGCGCAGGTCATGAACGTCGCCTTCGGAGGAACGCTGATCCCCCATCTCCCGGCTCGGGCGGGCCTGCTGGAGCACGGGACCCCGAGCGGCGACGAGCACCTCCGGCACCCGGTCCGGGCGGCGGCCGGCAGCCGGCTGGCCTCGGCCTGCGCCGCCGAGACGCTCGACTGCTCGACGCACCACCACCAGGCCGCCGACCGGCTAGGCGACGGCCTCGTCCCGACCGGGTGGTCCCCCGACGGTCTCGTTGAGGCGCTTGAACGCCGGCGGGGCTGGATGCTTGGGGTGCAGTGGCATCCGGAGGACACAGCGGACCGGGATGAGGCTCAGCAGGGCCTGTTCGACTCCCTCGTCAAAACCGCACGGGTCCGCCGCACCCGCCGCCCGTCGACGACAGCCGCGACGGCTGACCGGCGGTCATAACCGGGCGGGCGGATCTTGGCTACCGCTTGCCGACCTCAAAGTGCTATATAGCCGTTCAGGATGCCGGGATTGCCGCAGTCCCGGCGGAGGCGTTGAGCGTATCCATGCGTGACGGCATCTCGTCGCGAACGAGGAGGGGGCGAATGGGAGCGCGCATCAGAACGCACCGGGGAGCGGCCGTGGTCCTCGCGGTCACCATCGCGGCCGGCGTCGCGTCGATGGCGATGGCGGGCGTGGCGCTGGCCCAGAGCGAGAGCGCGTCAGCGCAGGCGTCGGGCGGGAAAACGACGTTCACGGTCGGCACGACAAACGACGCGATCACGTTCAACCCGATGTTCATGATCGAGACGCCGGAGTACTCGACGGCCGACCTCATGTGGGACACCTTCCTCAGCTGGGACCGTGAGAACTTCGACACCAAGCCGAACCTGGCGACGGATTGGACGCAGAGCGACGACGGCCTCACGTGGACATTCACGGTCCGCGACGACGTCAAGTGGTGGGACGGGACACCGCTCACCGCCGAGGACATCGCGTACACGTTCAACTGGATCATCGATCAGGGCGTGGGGAGTTTTATCGACTACCTACCGTTTACGAAGTCCGGCGGGATCAGGGCCACCAGCCCGACCACGCTAGAGTGGACCACGACCGAGCCGACGGCGGCGCCGGTGTACCCCCCGTACATCTACATCCTCCCGAAGGCCCTTCTCAGCCAGTACAAGGACAAGGCTGACTTCCGGACGTGGAAGGGGTTCCCCGACCCGCTCGGTGACGGACCGTTCAAGCTGATCGAGTGGAGCCGCGGCGACTTCTGGCGGCTGGAAGCCAATCCCGACTATTGGCAGGGGGCGCCGCACTTTGACGAGTTCGTCTTCCGGATCTTCCAAAACGAAGAGGGGATGGCGCAGGCCCTCAAGCAGGGCGAGATCGACTTTGCGGACGACGTCAGCGCGAATGTCTTCGATTCCCTGAAGGGGATCGACAACATCACCACGAACGTCGGAAACCCTATTTACTTCATCCAGATGAGCTTCAATCAATGCACCGATCAGGTCGCGTACTGCAAGGACACCGGCTGGAACCACTCGCCGGCTACGACCGATCCGGCCTTCCGTGAAGCCGTCGAATACGCAATCAACCGACAGACTCTCGTCGATCGAGTGAAGCTCGGATATGCGACGCCGGGCGTCACCGTGATCATGCAACCCAAGTGGCATACCGACCCATCGGACGTCATCACATACGACCCGGAACGAGCGAAACAGATTTTGGAGGATGCCGGGTATGTGGACTCCGATGGTGACGGGATCCGGGAGCTGCCCGGGACCAAGGATCCACTGAAGCTCCGATTCATCGTGCGAACGGAGAGTCCCGAAACCGTAACCGCCGGCGACTTCATCACGGAATGGCTCCGGGACGTCGGCGTCGACACGGACGTCCAGGCGATCAACGACAGCAAGCTGACCGACGTCTGGTACTCAAACGACTACGACATGTACATCTGGGGATGGGGCGTCGAGCCCGACCCGAACTTCCAGCTCTCGACCTATACGACAAGCCAGTGCGGTGTCTGGAGCGACACCTGCTACTCGAACCCGCAGTACGATGAGTTGTTCAAAGATCAGCAACGGGCAACGACCGTCGAGGACCGGAAACAGATCGTCGGACAGATGCAGCAGATGATCTACGACGATCGCCCGGAGATCGTGTTGTGGTACGAGAACCTTCTACAGGCGTACCGCAACGACCTCTACACCGGTTTCGTGAAACAGCCCGAACCGCAAGGCGCGGTTCTGTTCCAGTACGGCCACTATTCCGACCTGAACATCCGGCCCGTCACGGGTGAGGCGG
>JBKOWM010000004.1:0-11262 GCA_046724395.1 Actinomycetota bacterium | reverse complement strand
GCCTCGGCCCGCTCGCGGGCTCCCGCGAGGAAGCGCTCCCCTTCCGCGTCGAGGTCGAACGAGGACGGATCGGCGGCGACCCGCTCGCTCCTGAGTCGCATGATTTCGCCCTCGTAGCGCTGGAGCTCCTCGGTGACGAGGTCGAGGAATTCATCCACTTCACGCTCGCTGTAGCCGCGGAACGATACGCGGAACTCCTTTTGTTGGACGTCCAGCGGCGTGAGTCGCGGCTTTTCGGAGCTACTCGACGCCGCGGGCGGCGTCTCGTCGTCGTTCTTCATGGATGCCCCCGCCTCATCAGCAGACCGCCGCGCGCAGGACGAGAAGAATAACGAACGCAAGGAGAACCGAGAGGTCGAAGCCCATGGCCCCGATGCGAACGGGCGGGATCAGGCGGCCGAGGGGCCGGACGACCGGGAGCACGACGGCGTCGAGAGCGTCGAGCAACGTGCGGCCCGGTCCAGAGTAGGGCCGGCGCATCCCGAACAGGAACGCCCACGACACCAAGACATAGATCAGCAGAATCCACCAATAGATCGTCAGCGCGAGGCACAGGATCTGCATGATGATGTTCTCGGCGGCGATCACGGAGACTGCGATCGGCGTCAGAACTGGTTGTAGAAGTCGTTGCCGGCCAGACGCTCTCGCTCTTCGGCTGAGACCTCCATGTTTGCCGGCGTGAGCAGGTACACGCGGTTCGCGACCATCTCGATCTTGCCGTCGAGCCCGTACACAAGGCCGGATGCAAAGTCGACCAGGCGGCGAGCGATGGTGTCGTCGGTGCTCTGCAGATTCATGATGACCGGGATACCGTTCTTGAACCGATCCGCCACGTCGCGAGCCTCGTTGAAACGGCGAGGCTCCGACTTGTGAATCGACGACGCCGACGCGGCCGTCGCGCGCGGCGACGGGATGGTCCGAACGATGCCTTCGGCCTCGACGTCCGCGACCACGTCGCGAACGGGTTCCGGGCGCTGGAGCCGGCGCACCTGGGCCGACTGCGGGCGCGCGGCCACCTCGTCGAGATCCTCGAACTCGTCGTCCTCGACGAGGCCGAGATACGTGAGCGTTTTCTTCCACACGCCTGGCATTGGTCCTCCCTCGCTCACGCCGGCGGCCGCGGGCCGAACAGCGCCGTGCCGATCCGGACGATAGTAGCGCCTTCCTCCGCCGCAACCTCGAAGTCGAGCGACATGCCCATCGAGAGCTCGACAGCCCTCTCGTGCGACCTGACGACGAGATCGCGCAGCGATCGCAACCGCGCGAAGTAGGGTCGAGCCTCCTCGCCCGTCTTCGTCACGGGCGGCACCGTCATGAGTCCGATGAGGCGAACTCCGTCCGTCGCGACGACGTCGTCGGCGAACGCCTCGCAGTCCTCCGGTTCGACGCCCGACCCGCGCCCGGCGAAGTCGACCTCGATCATCACGTCGAGCGGTCCGTCGAGCTCGGCCGCCCGGCGGGCGAGGCGCTGCGTTGGCCGCCCGCGCGCCAACGTTTGTACGACGTCGGCGAGCTCGGCGACTCGCGGCGCCGTCCGGCTCTGCAGCATCCCGATGTAGTGCCACGTCACGCCCTCGACGGTGGCTCGCTTGTGGCGCAGCTCCTGCACGTAGTTCTCCCCGAAGTCATCGATCCCCGCCGCCCGCGCCGCACGCAGGCCATCGGATGAAACCGCCTTTCCCGCGGCGACCACCCGGACTGCGTCCGGCTCCCGGCCCACGCGGCGACACGCCAGGGCGAGTCGGTCTCGGATGCGGGCGGCGTTGGTTGCGATGGCAGCGGAGTCTAGCACCAGAAGCCATCACGAATGGACGATTTGCGACGGAACTTGACCCTCGTCACAACGCCATACCGCTCTCTCGACGAAATCCGGAGGGCGGGGCGGGAGGCTCACCAGAGGCGGGGGAAGGGCGCCTCTCGTTCGTGCCTCCCGCCCACGATCGGGCGGTCACGCCTCAGCTCTTGAGGAAGTCCGGGATGTCCAGATCCTCCTCGGCGTCGAAGGGGATGCTGTCGGGCGCGGGCCGGAAGATCTCGTCCTCATCGTCCAGGATCGACGGAACCGGAGCGCGCTCCGGACGCTCCTCCGCGATGGCGCTGGGAAGCGGTGTGGGCTCCTCGAGCAGGCGGCCGACACGGCTGTCGGCGTGTGCTGGCGCGGCCCGCTCCCCCAACCGGTCGAAGCCGGCTGCGATGACGGTGACGCGTACCTCCTGGCCAAGCGCGTCATCGACCACCGCGCCGAAGATGATGTTGGCGTCCGGGTGCGCGACCCGCGTGATCGCGTCGGCCGCGCGATTTACCTCGTGCAGCGTGAGGTCCGTCGGCCCGGCGATCGACAGAAGGACGCCGCGCGCGCCCTCGATGGACGACTCGAGCAACGGTGAGGAGATCGCCGACTTCGCCGCCGACTCGGCTCGATCCTCGCCCGACGCGTGCCCGATTCCCATCAGCGCCGATCCCGCGCCGGTCATGACCGCCTTCACGTCGGCGAAGTCGAGGTTGATCAGCCCGGGGGTCGTGATGAGTGAGGTGATGCCGTCGACGCCTTGATACAGGACCTGGTCGGCCATTCGAAAGGCATCGACCATCGGTGTGTTCGGCTCGGATACCTGCAGGAGGCGGTCGTTCGGGACGACGATGAGCGTGTCGACGGCTTTCTTGAGGGCGGTGATCCCCTCGTCCGCCTGCATCGCCCGCTTGCGCCCCTCGAAGCCGAACGGCCGCGTCACGACGCCGATCGTGAGTGCGCCGATGTTTCGAGCGGTTTCGGCGACAACGGGCGCGCCTCCGGTCCCCGTTCCCCCGCCTTCGCCGGCGGTGATGAACACCATGTCGGCGCCCTTGAGGATCTCCTCGATCTCGTCGCGATGCTCGTCCGCCGCGTCCCGGCCGACGGCCGGATCCGACCCCGCCCCCAACCCGCGCGTGGTCTCGCGTCCGATGTCGAGCTTCACCTCCGCGTCGGACATCAGCAGCGTCTGCGCATCGGTGTTGACGGCGATGAACTCGACGCCACGCAGCCCCGCCTCGATCATGCGGTTGACCGCGTTGACGCCCCCGCCGCCGATGCCCGCGACCTTGATGACGGCGAGGTAGTTCTGAGGAGTGTCCATCGATGCCCTCCACCCCGGTTGCCCGGGACTACCTGGGGAAACGCCGTTCCGCCTCTTCGAAACACTAGTGAACCATGAATCTCAACTACAAGTTGATTGTTATTTATAGTTGACGTCCAGCGAGCGACGCTACTATCCGACTGCAGGTACGTCAAGCGATGCACTGGGCCGGTTGTACGCGCCGCTGAAAATCCGTAGACGTTCTCCGCGCGCGGTCAGAGGTCCACCCGGACCGCGGGCGCCGTCGGAGCCACGAGCGACACCGTGCTCAGATCCGATCCCGTATTCCGTTCCCACCAAAGGACCCGTCGAAGCGCACGGGCCTTCTCGTCGAGGTCGACGGCCGGCCCGAGATCCACGAGGGCGCCGCCACGCAACGTCGCCATCAACGTCCCACCGACCGCGACGTCGACCTCCCGGACACGTCGACGGAGAGGTGGTGTCATGACGGCGAGGGCGCGAACGGCTCCGTCCTCGCCGGGTGGCCCGACAGTGGCCGGCGCCGCAGGGGGAACCTCGATCTCGGGCAAATCGGCGGGAAGGGCTGTCGGTCCGAGCCGCGTGCCGTCGGCGGCCACGAGCGTCGCGTGTCCAGCCTCGACGACGACCGCGATCGGTTCGCGCTCCTCGACGGAGATCTCGAGGGTCCACGGCAGCGACCGTCCCACACTCGCCCGCGCGATCCACGGGTCCGACTCCAGCCGGTGAGCCACGGTCGCCGTGTCAAGCCAGATGAGGTTGGTCCCCTTCGGGACATCGGCGCGCGCACGGATCTCGGCCGCCGACCGATGAAGCTGCCCGCGAACGTCGAGGTCTCGTACGCCGAACACCGGCGAGCGCGACACGGCGAAGACCGCGACGCCGGTCACGAACACGCTCGCGCCCAAGACGAACGCGAGCGCCCGCCGCGCGATCGGAAGGTGTTCATCGTCTGGCGGCGTCGAGTCCAACGAGATGCACCTCCTCTTCGAGTCGAATGCCCGTCCGGGCGGCGACCGTCTCCTGTACGTGACGGATCAGCGAGGCGACGTTCGCCGCGGTGGAGCCAGCACCGGCCACGATGAAGTTCGCGTGCTTGCGGGACACGGATGCCCCGCCGATCGCGAACCCCTTCAGCCCCGCCTCCTCGATGAGCCGCGCCGCGTGCTCGTTCGGAGGGTTCTTGAAGACGCTCCCGCAGTTGGGCTCGGCGACCGGCTGCGTCCGTCGGCGCCACTCTCGAGCCTCGCCCATCCGAGCGCGAATCTCCGTCACGTCGCGCGGCGAGAGCCGGGCCGTCGCGGCGAGGACGACGGCGTCATCCGGCAGGCCGGTCGTCCGGTAGGCGAACCGGATCTCGGCCGCCGCGATCGACCGCCGCGACCCGACGAGGAGCTCGAAGATCGTCGCCTCCTCGACGACGTGCGACAGATCAGACCCGTGCGCGCCGGCGTTCATGCGGACGGCGCCGCCGAGCGACGCCGGGATGGCGACGCCGAACTCGAGGCCCGAGAGCCCGTGCCCGAGCGCGACGCCCGCGAGCGCCGGAAGCGGCATCGCCGCTCCGCCGGTCAGCCGGTCCCCGTCGCGCGCGGCCCACCGAAACCCTCGTCCGAGGCGCAGGACGAGACCGGGAAAGCCGCCGTCGGCCACGAGGATGTTCGACCCCTTCCCGACGACGAGAAACGGAATCGCCGCGTCGCGAACGGCCTCGCCGGCGGCGACGAGGTCGCGCTCGCTCTCGGGCTCGAGGAACAGAGCCGCCGGGCCCCCGATATGAAAGGTCGTCAGCGGCGCCATCGGAAATTGCGTGCGGACCCGATCCGCGCACTCGGCGCGCAGGATCGCTTCCGCGCGACGGATCCGGTCGTTCACGCGTCCGCGCCCATCCGCTCAAGGGCCGCATCGCCCAGCATGTAGACATCGCCACATCCCATCGTGATGACGAGGTCGCCCGGGCGAACCTCGGCGTCGAGGAATGCGATGACGTCCCGTCGCCTCGGCAGGTACACGATGCGCCGACGCGGGTCCGCCTCGATGATCCCGTCGACGACGAGCTTTCCGGTCACGCCCGGGATTGGGTCCTGGTCGGCTCCGTAGACGTCCGTCACGACCACGATGTCGGCCTCGACGAGGCTGGCGCCGAGCTCACGCCACAGGGCGAGCGTTCGCACGTATCGGTGCGGTTGGAAGACGGCGATCAGTCGCCTCGGTCCGGTTCGCCGGGCGACGTCGAGTGTCACCGCCAGCTCCGTCGGCACGTGCCCGTAGTCGTCGTAGAACGCGGCGCCGCGCGCGCTGCCGCGATGCTCGAAGCGACGATGCACGCCGCGGAAGTCCGCGATGGCCCTCGCCGCGACGTCGAAGGGAACGCCGACCGCGGTGGCGGCGGCAATGGCTGCGGCGGCGTTGCGAAGGTTGTGCAGCCCGTCGACGCGCAGATGCACGTCCGCGCACGAATCGTCGAAACGAAACACTCCGCGTGCGCCGGTGGGGCCGATCGACGAGACGTCGATTCGCAAGTCGGCGCCGACAGATGTGCCGTACGTGATCAGCCGTGCCGGCGACGTGGCGACCGAGCGCATGGCACCGCGGTCGTCCATGCATGCGACGGCCGTGCCGGACGAGTCTGCGAATACGCGGAACGCCGCCTCGATCTGGGCGAGGCCCTCGGAATAGAAGTCGACGTGGTCCACTTCGACGTTCGCGACGATCGCGACTTCCGGGCGAAACAACAGGAACGACCCGTCGCTCTCGTCGGCCTCGGCCACGAACACATCACCTCTTCCCAGGCGCGCGCCGCTGCCGCTCTCGTTCGGTTCGCCGCCGACGACGTACGTAGGATCGAGACCCGCGCGCTCGAGGATCAGCCCGATCATCGACGTGATCGTCGTCTTGCCGTGCGTCCCGGAGACCGCGATGGTTCGCTTCGAGCGCGCGGCGGCCGCCAGCGCCTGCGCACGCATCCAGACCACGATGCCCCGCGCCCGCGCGTCGTCGAGCTCGATGTTTCGGTCGGTGATCGCGCTGGAGATGACGATCGCGTCCGGTGATCCGATGTGCTCGGGCGCGTGGCCGACGAACACCTCGGCCCCCGCCTCGCGAAGGTCGCGCAGGGCAGCGGAGTCCTTCAGGTCGGATCCACTCACGCGGATCCCGCGCGCCATCAGCAGGCGCGCGAGGTTCCGCATCCCGGCACCGCCTATGCCGATCATGTGCACCCGCCGCACCCCGTCCAGGTCGGGCACCGCGAGCGTCGGGATCGAACCCGGCGGGGGGACGTACGACGACGTCATCCGGAGGCCTCCACCACGACGTGCGCGAGCGCCCCGGCGGCGTCCGGCCGGGCCCATGCGATCGCGCGTCTCCCCATCTCGGCCAGGCGGGCCGGGTCCCCGAGGAGATCACGGACGCGCGCCGCGAGGAGCCGGCCGTTGAGCACGTCGTCTGGGACGACAATTGCCGCGCCCGCTCGTGACAGCGCCCTCGCGTTCGCGTCCTGGTGACGACGGGTCGCGTACGGATACGGGACGAGGACCGACGGCAGCCCGCAGACCGAGACCTCCGCGACGCTGCTCGCGCCGGCCCGGCAGACGACGAGGTCTGCAGCGGCATACGCGAGCTCCATCTGGTCGAGGAACGGCAGCGCGCGGACGCGAAGGGCCGTTCCCGACGGAATCGCATGGCGGACCGACTCGAGGTTCGCGGCGCCAGTCAGGACCAGGAGCTGCAGGTCGTCGCGGTCGGCCAGCTCTTGGACGGCCTCGGTGACGGCCTGACCGATGTGCCTTGCCCCCTGACTCCCGCCGAACACCACCACGGTCTGCCGCGTCGGCTCGAGCTCGAGCGTCTCGTGCGCCTCCTTGGCCAAGCGCTCTCGATCCTCGCGGACGGCGACGATCGCACTTCGCACGGGGTTGCCCGTGACGATCGTTGGCGTCCGGCGAGGGAACGTCGGCGCCGTGTCGGCGAACGAGACCGCGACCGCCCGAGCGCGCCACGCGAACAGGCGGTTGGCGAGACCGGGAACCGCGTTCTGCTCGTGGACGACCAACGGGCGCCGAGCGCGGAGCGCGGCGACGCCGACGGGAACGCTCGCGTATCCGCCCATGCCGACGACGACGTCCGCATCCGCGACGTGACGTCCCGACCGCCGGACGGATCCGAGGACGACGAGCAAACCGGTCACGTTCCGTAGCGAAGCGCGCCGCACGAACGGCGCCGTCTCGACCGGCTCGAACGCGAACCCGGCCTCGCCGACGAGGCGCTCTTCCTGGCCCCGAGGCGCCCCGGCGAACCGGACCTCGGCTCCGTGGACATCCGCGAGCTCCCGGGCGAGGGCGAGCGCCGGCGAGACGTGGCCCGCCGTCCCCCCCGCGGCGATGAGGACCCTCACGCCGCCGTCCTCCGCGCCAGCGCCCGGCGCGCACGACGGCGCACGCGAGCCGGCTCCTGCGCGATATTCACCAGGACGCCGACGCCGGTCAGCGAGACGACGAGCGACGACCCCCCGTAGGACAGGAACGGCAGCGGTACGCCGGCGATCGGAAGCAGTCCAGTTACGGCGCCCAGGTTGACGACGATCTGGACGCCGAACCACGCGACGATGCCCGACGCGAGCAGCCGCCCGAACGCATCGGGAGCCTTCGCCGCGATGCGCACACCGGCGTACAGGAGCGCGCCGAACGCAGTCAGCACGATCATCTCCCCGACGAGACCGAGCTCCTCTCCCAGGATCGAGAAGATGAAGTCCGTGTGTGCGTTGGGGACGTACATCCATTTCTGCCGGCTCGCGCCGAGGCCGACGCCGAACCAGCCGCCGGACCCGAGGGCGATCAGCGACTGGTACAGCTGATATGCGGCGCCGTTGCGATCGTGCTCCGGATGCAGGAACGCTGTGATGCGGGTCCATTGATACGGTCTGAGCGACACGAGCGCTACGCTCGACAGCGCCGCACCGCCCAGCGCCAAGACCCAGATCGGCACTCCGGCGACGAACAGCAGCGCCGTCGAGGCGCCGATGATGACCAACGTCGTGCCGAGGTCCGGCTGGAGGTACACGAGCGTCGCCACGATCCCGACACCCGCTACGAGCGGCAACGCCGTTCGAGCCGGCGGTTCGCTCGGACGCCGCGGACGCGACAGGACCGACGCGGCGAAGACCACGACCGCGAGCTTCGCGAGCTCCGAGGGCTGGATCGTCACCGGGCCGAACGCGATCCACCGCGCCGATCCCTGCACCTCGATTCCGGCCGTCGGGTGCGTCACGAGGAGCAGCAGACCGATCGCCACCAACAGGAACGGGATCGCGAGGCGGCGCCAGGCGTGATACCGCACCCGTGCGGCGACGAACAGACCGACGATGCCCACGAGTGCGTACGCGGCCTGGCGCTCGAAGAAGACGAAGCAGGATCCGCGCGCACACGCATAGACAGAGCTGGCCGACAGCACCATCACGACGCCTGCAGCCGTCAGGAAACCGGCGGAGGCAAGCAGCACTCCGATGGTCCGACGCGCCGACGCCGCGCGGGCCACCGATGATCGTTCGTCGGCGGGGACGAGTCGGAGGTGCCGCGCCGGGACGACGGCCGCCTCAGCTCGCCGCACGCCGAACCTCCTTCGCGACGGATCGAGCCGCCGCCGCGAACCTCTCGCCGCGCTCGGTGTAATCGCGGAACATGTCCCAGCTTGCACACGCGGGTGCGAGCAACACCGACCCGTCCGGCGCGGCCAGCCGATAGGCGGCTCGGACCGCAGCCTCAAGGGAGTCGGCGGTTCGCACCGGTACCCGGCCCTCGAACAGGGCGCACAGCTCCCCTGCCGCCTCGCCGATTCCCACCACCGCGGTCAGACTCGAGACCCCCGCGAGCAGCGGCGACAGGTCCGCCCCCTTCGAACGGCCGCCGGCGATCAAGACGACGCCGGTCCTGCCGGCCAAGGCGTTTAGCGCCGCGTGGACGTTCGTCGCCTTGGAGTCGTCGAGGAAGCGAACCTCCCCGGCGCGGGCGACCTCCTCGCCGCGATGTGCGAGCGGGCCGGTCGCACGAATCCCCTCACGAACGGCGTCGCCAGCCAGACCGAACGACAGCCCGATCGCGGCGGCGGCCGCGGCGTCCTGGCGGAAGCCGGCGGCGTCCAGCGCGGGCGCGCCGAGCCGCTCCTCGCCGTCCAGTCGCGCGACGACCTCCCGCCCGATGAGCCCGACCTCTCCCTCGCGCGGCGGGCCCCCGCGGAACCACACGGTCCGGCAACGGGCGCCGCGGGAGACGCGGGCTGCGGCGCCGTCGCCGGCGTTCGCGATGTGCACGTCGTCGCCGGACTGCAGCTCGAAGATGCGCGCCTTCGCCGCGGCGTACGCGTCGAGCGAACCGTGCCAGTCAAGGTGATCGGGCGCCAGGTTCAGCAGCGCGGAGACCGAGGGATGGAACCAATGATGGAAACGGAGCTGAAACGAGGACGCCTCGACCGCGAGGGCGTCGTGGCGCTCGACCGCCGCGGCCGAGAACGGATGGCCGATGTTGCCACACGCGACGGCATCGAGGCCTGCCGCGCGCATCATCGCGGCGACCATCGTCGTCGTCGTGGACTTGCCGTTCGTGCCAGTGATCGCGGCGATGGGCGCCCGACAAAGGCGCGCGCCCACGTCGAGCTCGCTCCAGATCTCGAGCCCGCGGTCCAACGCCCACCGCAGGATGTCCGCGTCCTGCGGAACGCCCGGACTCGCGACGACGACCGTGGCGCCGTCGAGGTGCTCGGGGCGGTGTCCCCCGCCGTCGACCCGGATTCCGATCGCCGCGAGCTCATTCGCGTCGGCGGTCGACAGCCACGTCGCCTCGCTGACCCGGACGTCGCCGCCGTGCTCCGCGAGCAGCCGAGCCGCGGCGCGCCCGGCAACGCCGGCTCCGACCACCACGAAGCGCTTGTCGGCGAATGCGCTCATCCGCCCGAGCCGCTGCGAACGAGGAAGTCGGCGTAGAACAGTCCGAGACCGACGGCGACGCACATGCCCGCGATGATCCAGAACCGGACGATGACGGTCGTCTCGGGCCACCCGCCGAGCTCGAAGTGGTGATGGATCGGCGACATGCGGAAGATGCGGCGGCCGAAGCCGCGGAACGCGATGACCTGCAACATCACGGAGAGTGTCTCGATCACGAAGAGCGCGCCGAGCACGACCAGCAGCAGCTGAGTCTCCGTGACGATCGAAAACGCGCCCATGAGTCCGCCGAGCGCGAGAGCGCCGGTGTCGCCCATGAAGATCTGCGCGGGAGCGGCGTTCCACCACAGGAACCCCGCCGTCGCTCCGACGGCGGCCGCGGCGAGGATCGCGGTGTCGAGCGACGCGTTGACGGCGACCGGATAGCACCCGGCCAGCGCTGACGCCGCGCACGTGTGGCGGTACTGCCAAAACGAGATGAACACGTACGCGGACAGTACGAGGATCGACGACCCCGACGCGAGGCCGTCCAAGCCGTCGGTGAGGTTCACCCCGTTCGAGGACGAAGACAGGATCACGAAGACCCACACATAGAAGCCGACGCCCAGGGCGATCCCGGTGGGTCGAATGAACGACAACTCCGTCGGGACATCGGCCGCCTTCACGGCGAGCAGCGCGACCAAGACCGACACGACGGCCTGTCCGAACAGCTTGGCCGCCTTGGACAGTCCGAGCGACCGCTGCCGCCGAACCTTCGCGTAATCGTCGACGAACCCGACGAGCGCGAGCCCCATCATGGCGATCAACACCGTGAAGCCGGCGCCGGTGACGCGCGGCAGCGAGAACCGGGTCGCCACGTACGCCAGCAGGATGCCGACCACGATGACGAGTCCGCCCATGGTCGGCGTCCCCATCTTCTCCAGATGCGTGTGCGGGCCGTCCTCTCGTATCTGCTGTCCCCAGCCCCATGTGCGGAAGAACCGGATCGCGTGGGGCGTCCCGAACAACGTGACGACCATGCCGACGGCGGCCGCAACGAGGATGGGAATCAACCGAGCGCCTCTGCGACGCGCTCGAGCCCGACGACGCGCGAGCCCTTCACGAGGACGACGTCGCCCGGCCTGCCCCACGCCCGGACGGCGTCGACGGCCGCCTCGGCGTCGGGAACGGTGAGAACGGCGCCGGAGGGCTGCCCCTCCCGGATCGCGGCCCGCGCGATCGCCTCCGCCT
>JBKOWM010000117.1:0-15955 GCA_046724395.1 Actinomycetota bacterium | reverse complement strand
CGTCCTTCATCAGCTGGATCGCCAGCACGAATAGGAACAGCGCGACGATCAAGCTCGCGGTCTTTGCAGCGATCGAGAGCCAGTTCCGCGCCGAGGTCTGGTCGGTCTCGGACACCGACCGATCGAGCTTCGATGCGGCCGGGCGCTCGGTTTCGACGCCCAACAGACCTCCGGGGGACGCGGATCGCCCACGCTACCCCCGGTCGCACGGTGCGGCAACCGCGAGGCGTTGCGGCAGTTGCATCGGACCGCACCGCCCGTCGCGGGCCGCCGTCGGATTCGGGTGGGCCGTCGGGAAGCGTTCGAGTAGCGTGATCGGGCGACCGAGGGCGAAGGAGGACGGCATGGACCTCACGGAGCGGGTCAAGCAGGTCGCCGACGAGATGGGCGAGGCCGCGAGGAAGGGTGCCTCGCGGATTCAGGGCCAGCTCGAGGCGATGCGGCTCCGTCGCAGCGCGGACGACGCCGCAAAGCGTCTCGGGTACCTGGTCCATCGCGAACGTACCGGCGGCGTCCCGGGCGGCGCGGAGGCCGACGCGCTCGTGACCGAGATCACGCACACCCGTGCTCGACTCGCCGGAGGTGACGGGCGGGACGCCGCCGAGGGCGCCCCCGTCACGACGTCGCCCGTCGAGCCGGCCGCTCCCACGCCGACGGCCGGGCAGACGCCCAGCCCATCGAAGCCGAACACCCGGCGGTCGTCCGCGCGCTCCGCCGACACCAAGCCGGCGACGGCGGCCGATGCCAAGCGGACGACGCCGGCGCCGAAGCCGAGCTCGAAGCCGGCGCCGCCCCCCGCCCCGGCGCAGGCGCCTGAGGAGGCGGCCGGCGAGTAGTTTCCCGTCCGGCGGCCCTCAGGCCGACGGCGCCGAGGCCGAGGGCGCCACGGCCGACGGCAGGAACACTCGGAAGGAAGCGCCTCCGCCCGGACGTTCCTCGACCCAAGCGCGGCCGCCGTGGAGCTCGGCGAAGCGCGCGACGAGCGAGAGCCCGACGCCGACGCCCGGTGAATGCGTCGACTCCGTCGCGGGTCCCTGGCGAAACGGCTCGAATACGGCCTCACGCAGCTCGACGGGGACGCCGGGCCCCTCGTCCTCGACGACGATCGTGACGGCGCCCTCGGCCGGCTCCACCCGAACCCACAGGGCCGAGCCCTCGGGCGTGTGGCGGCCGGCGTTGGCGACCAGGTTCTCGACGATGCGTTCCACCTTTGCGGCGTCGACGGCAAGGACGAACGACGGCGCGTCGATCTCGACTCGGCGGCCGGCGAGCAGGTCCGACTCCTCGACGGCCTGCCGAACGACGGCGCCGACGTCCGTGGCACGCCGCTGAGGCGAGATGATGCCTCGCTGGAGACGGTCGAGATCCAGCAGGTCGGCCAGGAGTCGCTCGAGCTTTCGGGCGTTCGACGCGACGCGGTGGACGAGATCGCGGGCGTCCTCCGGCGACAACGTCTCGGCTCCCTGCTCGAGCGTGAGCGCCGACCCGAGGATGGAAGTGAGCGGCGTCCGAAGGTCATGGGAGACCGCCTCCAGGAACGTGTTCTTCATCGCGTCGAGCGCCCGAAGGCGTTGCGTCGCTTCGCGCTCCCGGCGGAACGCCTCCGAATACTTCCGCTCGCTCCTCTGAAGCGCCCGCTCCGCGCGCTTGCGCTCCGTTACGTCGATCATGAGCCCTCGCAGCGCCGAGGCGCGCCCGTGCGCGTCCGGTACGACGTTCACGAGGTCGCGGATCCACTCGTCTTCGTTTACGCGCGTCCGATACTCCAGACTGCGGTCGCCGCCCTCCTCGACGAGCGACCGGACGGCACCGACTGCGGCGGCATGGTCCTCGCTCGCGATGTGATCTCCCCACCGGCCGTCGCCGGTCGTCGCGAGCGTCGTCGTCGCTCGATCCGACAGAAAGGTGAAGCGAAGCGTGTCCGGCTCGGCCTCCCAGAACGTCGCGTCGAGGCTCTCGACCAGCTCATGAAAGCGTTCGAGCTCGTGCACACGGCGAGCGCTTCCGATCGCGAGGGACGTGATGTCGGCGATGCCGCCGGCCAGACGCACCTCGCGGTCGCCGAACCGGTCCTGTTCCGACGTCGAGACGAGAACGAGCGCGGCGAAGCCGTCGGCCTCCCAGCGCATCGGAGCCACGAGCACCTGCGTCGCGTCGGGGATCTGAGCGTGCTCGGCGGGAACGTTCCGCAAGATATCGCGATCGAGCACGAACGGGACCTCCAGCGAGGAGAGGAACTCGGCGGCCGTCATCCGGTCGACGAAGGCTCCCCGTTCGAGGTCGCCGCCTCGCGGGCCGCCCGCCCTCGCGAGGACGAAGGCACGGCTGTCTCGGTCGCGGATGTACACCGCCACGGCTTCGCATTCGACGATCGCTGGGACGGCAGCGACCGCCCGCCGCAGGACGGCGTCCAGGTCGTGAACGCCCGTGAGCGCCTGTGAGAGTCCGAGCAGGGCGGAGGCGGTCTCGGCGGCTTCGCGCTCGAGCTCGAACAGGCGAGCGTTCTCGAACGCGACAGCCGCGTGCGAGGCGAGGACCTCCAACACGCGCATGTCGCCGTCGTCGAACTGCCGGTACCCGAGCTTCGCGAGCACGATCACCCCGATGACGCGCTCGCCGAAGAGCATCGGGACGGCGAGCATCGACTCTTGTACGTCGCCCGTTCCCGGGATCTGAACGGCGAACGGAACGCGCTCGGCGTCGGGCGTCGAGAACGATTCTCGCGTTTGCGCGACGTGGCCCGTGATGCCCTCGCCGACCGTCGTCACGAGCTCCTCGTAGGTCTCGCCCTCGTACTCGGTCAGCTCGCCGCGAAAGGCCACGGGCTCGAGCGTCCGGCCGTCGGTCGCGAGCAGGTACACGCGGCAGTTGTGGTAGTCGATGACCGTCTTCAGCTCGACCGTGATGGCGTTCGCGATCCGTTCGCGATCGGTGAGCCCCGTGAGCCGCGCCGCGAGGCTGTGCAGCATGTTGAGCTGCGCCAGCGAGCGCAGCTCGACGTTCGCCTCTGTTCGCGCCCCCCGGATCCGCGCCCGGCGTGCGGTCTCGGCCAATCGGATCTCCCCTCGACTGCCACCTTCTCTTCGGCACGCAGGGCCCCCCCGTTGAACCTGGCCAGATGGGGCCTGTCGGTACGATGTCCGCTGTGAGCGTCACGGATCAGGGGACGGCGTCGCCCGCCACCGAGGCGCTGGAGCCGGCCCTCTCCCGGCTCGACGAGCTCGCGCCGGAGGGCCGGCGCGAGGTCGTCCGGGCGTTCGCGCGCGCGTACACCAAGCGGCTGACAGGCGAGCAGCTCTCCGATCTAACGCCGGATGAGCTCGCCGGACAGATCGCGGGGGCTTTCGAGCTCGTCGACGGGCGCAGGAGCGACGTCGCCGTCCGCGCGTTCAACCCGACGCTCGCCCGAGACGGCTACCAGACGCTCGGGTCCATCGTCGAGACGAGCACCGTCGACTCGCCGTTCCTGTTCGACTCGGTCGACGAGGAGCTCCGGGCCCGCGGCCTGTCGCTCCGGCGAGTCATCCACCCGGTCGTCGGGACGGTGCGCGGGCCGGATGGACGCTTGGAGCGGATCGTTTACGCGCGGGAGTCGCAGACGCGTGAGTCGGTGATGCACTTCGAGGTCGACCGGCGCCTCGGCGAGCGGGATCTGACCGCCCTCGCCGACGCCGTTCGGGAGATCCTGAGCGACGTCCGGCTCACGGTCCGTGACTTCTCGCAGATGCGCGAGCGGGTGAACCGCATGATCGAGCTCGCCGAGGCGGCGTCGGTGCGGTACCCGGACGACGAGGTCGCCGAGACGGTCGCGTTCCTGCGCTGGCTTCTCGAGGAGAACTTCGTCTTCCTCGGATACCGCGAGTACGACCTCGTCGACGCTGAGGGCGAACGCGCGCTGGCCGTCGTCCCTGGCTCCGGGCTCGGGATCCTGTCGAAGCCGGGGTGGTCCTCCTACGAGCGTCCCGTGCCACTCAGAAGCATCGAGCGGGGACTGCGCGAACGAATCGAAGGCGGCAGCCTGCTCATCTACTCGAAGACGAACCGGGCATCCACCGTGCACCGTCGAGCGCGGATGGACTACATCGGGATTCGCAAGGTCGCTCCCGACGGCCGCATCGTCGGCGAGTCGCGGCTCGTCGGGCTGTTCACGTCGAAGGGGTACGCGGAGCCGGCGAGCCGCACGCCGCTGTTGCATCGCAAGCTCGAACAGATTCTGCGCGCCGAGGACCTGTTCGAGGGCTCGCACGATTACAAGGCCGTCGTCGAGCTGTTCGAGTCGTTCCCCAAGGACGAGCTCTTCTCGGCATCGGTAGAGGAGCTGCGGCGAAGCATCATGCCCCTGCTCGCGCTCCAGCAGACCGGTCGTGTTCGGTTGTTCGTGCGGCGCGACCTCTTCGGCCGGAGCGTGTCCCTGGTCGTGGCCCTGCCGCGCGAGCGATTCAGCGCGGCCCTTCGGCAGCGGCTGCAACGGCTGTTCATGGGACGTTTCCACGGGGCGACGGTCGACTACCACCTTTCCCTCGGTGAGAGCCGGCTCGCGATGATCCATTTCGCCGTCCATGTCGGCGACGGTCCCGTTCCCGATGTGCCGTTCGACGAACTGGAGCGGGAGGTCGTCGCGCTCGCGCAGTCGTGGGAGGACCGCCTGCGCGCTGCCTTGGTTCGGTCCTTCTCGGCGGCTCGCGGTGCGGAGCTGTTCGACCGCTGGTCGGCACGGTTCCCGGAGGCGTACCGTTCCTCGACCTCGCCGGCCGCCGCGATGCGAGACATCGAGCAGTTGGACCGGCTGGACCGCACCGACGATCCCTTCGTCATCGCCGTCGCGAACGCCGGCGAGGGCGACGAGACGATGACCCGGGTCCGCCTCTACAAGGTCGGCGGCAAGATCCAGCTGTCGGACTTCGTCCCGATCCTCGAGGCGCTCGGGCTGCGCGTCGTCGACGAGGTTCCGACGCAGCTTCTGGGTGAGGACGGAGAGGAACGGTTCATCCACGACTTCGGCGTCGTCGATGCCGCCGGACGTGCCCTGGACGCCGAGAGGGTCGCCGGCCGGGTGGCCGACTGCATCGGGGCCGTGTGGCGCGCCGACACCGACTCCGACTCGCTCAACCGCCTCGTCATCCTCGCGGATCTGGATTGGCGGCAGGTGGCCACCCTGCGGGCGTATCGGAAGTATCACCACAAGGTCAACGCGAGCTTCACGGCCGAATACAAGAACGACGCCTTCGCGGCGCACCCGGAGATCGCCGCGAAGCTCGTCCGGCTGTTCGAAGCCCGGTTCGATCCGGCGCGCCGGTCCGACGACGCCGCCGACGCCCTCCGCACCGAGATCCGCGCGGACCTCGATAGGGTCACGTCGCTCGAGCAGGACCGGATCCTCCGCAACCATCTTGGCCTGATCGATGCGACCGTTCGGACGAACGCCTATCGCCACGGGTCGTCATCGCTGGCCTTCAAGTTCCGATCGCGCGAAGTGCCCGAGATGCCGAAGCCGACACCGCTGTACGAGATCTTCGTACACACGACGCAGATGGAGGGGGTCCACCTCCGCGGTGGCAAGGTCGCCCGCGGAGGCATCCGATGGTCCGACCGACGACAGGACTACCGAACCGAGGTTCTCGGATTGATGAAGGCTCAGTTGGTCAAGAACGCCGTCATCGTTCCGACCGGATCCAAGGGAGGCTTCGTCCTCAAGCGCTCGATCGCCGACCCCGCTGCCCTCAAGCAAGAGGTGGTCCGCCAGTACGTGATCTTCATGCGCGGGCTCCTCGACCTGACGGACAACCTCGTCGACGGCCGGAGCGTGCATCCGCCGGATGTCGTGATCCACGACGAGGACGACCCATACCTCGTCGTCGCCGCGGACAAGGGAACGGCGACGTTCTCGGACACGGCAAACGCCGTGGCCGAGGAGTACGGCTACTGGCTCGGCGACGCGTTCGCGTCCGGGGGGTCGACCGGGTACGACCACAAGGCGCTCGGGATCACCGCCCGCGGCGCGTGGGAGTCGGTCAAGCGGCATTTCCGCGAGATCGGTACCGATCCGCAGACGGAGCCGATCACCGTCGTCGGTATCGGAGACATGTCGGGGGACGTCTTCGGAAACGGGATGCTCCTGTCGGATCAGATCTGTCTGGTCGCGGCGTTCGATCACCGCCATGTCTTCATCGATCCGAACCCGAACCCCGCGCTCGGGTTCTCAGAGCGCCAGCGGCTGTTCCGACTCGCAGGATCGTCGTGGGACGACTACGACCGAGACAAGATCTCCGCCGGCGGCGGCGTATGGGCCCGCGGCGCCAAGTCGATTCCGCTCTCGCCGGAGGCCCGGGGCGCCCTCGGTGTCGATGGGGACCACCTGACACCGGACGAGGTGATCCGCGCGATCCTGCGCGCGCCCGTCGACCTACTGTGGAACGGCGGCATCGGCACCTACGTCAAGGCAACGGTCGAGGACAACGAGGACGTCGGGGACCGGGTCAACGACAATCTGCGTCTGAACGGCACCGACCTGCGCTGCCGGGTCGTCGGCGAGGGTGGCAACCTCGGTTTCACGCAGCGCGGTCGCATCGAGTACGCCCTGAGCGGCGGCCGAATCAACACGGACTTCATCGACAACTCCGCGGGTGTCGATTGTTCAGACCACGAGGTGAACCTCAAGATCCTCCTCGGGCTCGCGGTGCGTCGAGGGCTCGGGATCGACGAGCGGAACGCGCTGCTGCGCCATGTGGAGAAGGACGTTGTCGAGCACGTCCTATACGACAACTTCCTGCAGGCGCAGATCCTGTCGCAGGAGACGCAGCCGTCCGCCGGGCGCATGGAGGCCTACGAGGACCTGATGCAAAGCCTCGAGGCGGACGGTCTTCTCGACCGACATCTCGAGGCGTTGCCTACCTCCGAGGAAATGGGTGAACGCCGGCGAGCGGGCCGCGGCATGGCGCGGCCAGAGCTCGCGGTCCTCGTTGCCTACGCGAAGCAAAGCCTGACCAACGCGCTTCTGTCGTCCTCGCTCCCGGAGTCGAGCTATCTCGAGCACGACGCGCGAAGCTACTTCCCGCCGGCGATCGTCGAGCGGTTCGGAGAGCTCGTCGGGGACCATCCCCTGCGCCGGGAGCTGGTTGCGACCCTCGTCGCGAACGACGTCGTCAACTCGCAGGGCATCACGTTCGTCTCGCGGCTGGCCACCGAGACGGGCGCGCAGGCGGCCGACGTCGTCCGCGCCTACCGGATCGCGCGAGACGTTACCGGCGCCGTTGAACGGTGGGATTCGATCGAGGCGCTTGTGGGCGCCGCTCCGCCCGCGATCCTCGACGAGCTTATGCAGGGCGTCGATCATCTGGTCGAGGTGAGCGCGCGCTGGTACCTGGGGCACGCTCCGGGCCGGCTCGGCCGCGCGATCGAGGCGGACCGTGAGCCGTTCCGCGAGTTCGCCGAGATTGCGCCGAGCGTGGCGCCGCAGGCGTGGCGGCACGACCGGGAGCGCGACGCCTGGCGGCTCCTCGATGCCGGTGTTCCGGAGCCCGTCGCGCGTCGACACGTCTACGAGCCGCTACTCGTGCACGGTCCGGCCGTTGTCGAGGTTGCTCGACAGACCCGCGCGTCGATCGGCGAAGTGGCCCGCGCGTTTTCGGCCGTCGGCGACGCCGTCTTCCTCGACTGGCTCGAGACTCGCCTCGAGTCGCTCCGCCCTTCGTCTCGCTGGCACCGCTGGGCCGTCCAGGCCATCTCGGAAGACCTCGCGCTCGTCCGGCGATCGCTCGCCGAGCGCGTCCTCGCACTCGCCCACCGGGGGGACGTCGACGACGCGATCGATCGGTTTCTCGCCGACCACGCCGAAGAGATCGCTCGCGTGTCACGATTCATGCGAGGGGTGGCGCTCGAGGATGCGAACGACGTCGCCGCCATGACCGTTGCCCTGCGGCAGCTCCGCGCGATCGCCGTCTGAGATGTCCATATAGGATGTCCCGCGGCCCGAGACGGGCTAAGCCGGCGGCGAACGCAGGAAAGGAGCATCCTCGTGGCGACGGGCACGCTTCGCTTCGCGATCATCGTCGCGCTCGTCGCCGGCGGGATCCTGTTGATAGCACGGTTTCCGCAGGGGTCGACGGCCCTGCCCGCGGCGTCGCCGTCGTCGCCTCCGACGCAACCCCCGGCCGGCGGCGGACAGACCGGCGGCGCGGGTGAGCAGACGAACGCCGGTGGCGGCCAGACGACCGGCGGCGAGGAGCAGCAGACGCCGAGCCCGCAGATTCAGGGCGTTCGGCTCGCCGTCTACAACGGCACGTACGTGGCCGGACTCGCTGCGGCCGGCGCGGACGCGCTCGGGCAGCTTGGGTACAAGATCAACCCAGACACCTCGATCCTCGACGCGGACGCGAAGCCGTGGGAGCAGACGACGCTTTTCTACGTCGCCAGGAGCGACAAGATCGAGGCGGAGGCGCTCGCCAACGACTTCTTTAAGGACCTCGACGTCAAGATCCAAAAGCTTCCCGCCGACTCCCAGGCCCCCGACCGCGTCCAGGTCGCCGTCTATCTCGGGACCGACTACGCCGACGCCTCGGGATAGGCGCCTCGAGGCAGTTCGTCGCCGCGCCGCCGCCGCCGGCATCGTCCTCGATTTCGATGGCTCGCTGTCGGCGATCGTCGAACGGCCCGACCTGGCCGTCGCGGCGCCCGGGGTCACCGATGTCCTGACGAGTCTGGTCGGGCGATATCGAGTCGTCGCGATCATCTCGGGTCGCCGCTCCGAGGAGCTGGCCGCACTTCTCCCTGTAAACGGGATCTCCTACTTCGGGCTCTACGGGATGCAGGGCGCGGCGCCGGATTTGGCCGACGCCGTCTCCCCGTTGGTGGATCGCGCGGCGGCGGCAGTTGCCGGTGCTCGCGTCGAGCACAAGGTGTCGTCGCTGGCCGTGCATTACCGCCAGGCGAGCGAGCCGTCGGTCGCTCACGCAGCGCTGTTGTGCGAGCTGGAGGACATCGCCGCCGCCAACGGCCTGGCCGTGCTCGAGGGCAAGATGGTTCTCGAGCTTGTCCCGTCCGGCCGTCCACGAAAGGGCGGCGCCGTCGAGCGGATCCTCGGCGAGCACCGCCTCCACGCGGCGCTGTTCGCGGGGGACGACGTAGCGGATGTCGAGGCGTTCGACGCGCTCGATGCCGCGCGCGAGCGCGGCGTCGACGTGGTCAAGGTGGGAGTCGCAAGCGCGGAGGCGCCCGTCGTCGTCCTCGAGCGAGCCGACCTCGTCGTCGAGGGGCCCGCCGGCCTCGTCGAGCTTCTGCGTCAGCTGGCCTGAGCCGCCCGCGGTCGCCGCCGCGCCCGCTCCAGGTCCTCGAGCTGCGCGCGCACCCATCGTTCGGGCGGATTCGACAGCACGAGCCGCGACAGCCCGCGCGCCCGCCGCGCCCGCTCGTCGTGTGTCATCTCCAGCGCCTCGAAGAGGGCATCGGCCATCTCCGCGCAGTCGAAGGGGTTGACCGGCACGGCGTACCGACCGAGTCGGAAGTACGCGCCCGCGTTGCGAGATAGCACGAGGACGCCGTGCCGGCGGTTGAGCAATGGCCCCTCCATCGCGACGAGATTCATTCCATCGTAAATCGGATTGACGAACAGAACGTCGTACAGGCCGTACGCCGCGACGGCGCCGAGGTAGTCGTCCTTCACGTGGACCTCGATAGGCGTCCAGTCCTCGTCTTCGAGCTCCGCGTTGATGCGCTCGGCCTCGGCGACGCACCGCTCCGCGTAGGCGCGATATTCCTCGACCTCGGTTCGTGATGGCGACAGCAGGGCGAGGAATTTCACGCGTCCGCGCCACTGCGGGTTTCGGTGGATGAGGAGCTCGAAGGCCTGGAACCCGCGGACGATGTTCTTCGTCAGCTCCAACCGGTCGACGCGCAGGATGAGGCGCTGGTCGCCGCGCCACCGATTCAGCCGCCGCCGAAGGCCCGCGACCTCGGGCGTCCCCGCGGCCTCGCGCATCGGTGCGGCCTCCACGGAGATCGGGTGGATCTTCACGGCGACCTCTCGACCCTCCGTCAGGACGCGAGATCGCGCGAGGTCGGCCCGGACGCCCGAGAGCGATCTGGCGGAGGAAAGGAAGTTGTCCGCCCACAACTCCGAATGGAAACCGAGGACGTCGGCGCCGAGCATCCCGCGAAGCACGCCCTCGCGGATCCTGGCCGGCAGGATCCGCAGGTATGTGAGCCCCGCAATGGCCGTATGGGAGAAGTGCGCGATCAACGCCGAAGGCCGCAGCTCGCGCAGGAACCTCGGCACCAGCGCGAGTTGATAGTCCTGAATGAGGAAGACCGGCTCGTGCGACAGTCGATCGGCCTCGTCCGCGAGCGCGGTGGCGAAGGTGCGGTTGACCTCGACGTACCGCTCCCAGGCCGCGTCGGTCTCGCCGTCGAATGACGGAACGCGCGGCGTGTCCCATAGGTAGTGGTGGACGAACCACAGGATGCCGTTCGAGATGCGGTTGTAGTAACCGTCGTAGACGTCCGGGGGAATGTCGAGGTACCGAACGCGATACGGAGATCCGAACCGGTGCATATCGACCCGTCCACCCTCCAACCGAACGAGCTCCCGGTCGGCATCGGACATGGCTGCCGCAACCCAGACACCCTGGGCCGCCTGCAGTGCGCCGAGAAGCGCGGTCACGAGGCCCCCCGAGCCTCGCCGGGGCGTGAGCGAGCCGTCAGGCTCGCGCTCGAACGTGACCGGACCCCGATTCGAAGCGACGATGACGGGCGCGTCGAGGGCAGTCATGCAACCTTTCCCATCAGCCCGAGGTACTCCTCGATCTCCCGCGGTGTGAGGAACCGCGCGCGCACGCGCTCCCGCCCGGCGTCGCCGAACGTTTCGCGGAGTTCGGGGTCGCGAAGCAGCCTGGTCGTTCGCTCGGCGCACGATTCGACGGAATCGACGAGGAATCCGGTTCGATCCTCCTCGATCTGCAGACGGATACCCCCAGTGTTTGCGCCGACGACGGGCTTCGCCTTCCACATGGCCTCGGCGACGACCAGGCCGAATCCCTCTCGGATCGACTTTTGCACGACGACGTCCGAGGCCCGTTGGAAGGCGTTGACCTCGAGGTCACCGATGCCATCGAGGTTGGTGAGCAGGTGCACGTCCGGGTCGCCGCCGGCGTGCGAGCGAGTGAGCTCCAGGTAATGCGCCCCCTCCGGATCGTCGGCGGCCATTGACCCAACCATCAGCAGCTGCAAGCCGGGAACGACGTCCCGCGCCAGGCGGTACGCGTCCACGACGCCGAGCGGATCCTTCCATGGGTCGAAGCGAGACACCTGTGTGATGAGCGGGCGATCGATGTCGACGCCGTGGCGCTGGACGATGCCGAGGACCATGTCGGGCGTGACGTCGTTGTTCTTGTTCGACAGCGGGTCGATCGAGGGAGGGATGAACGCGAGGACCGGTCGATCCAGGCCGGGCTGGCCAAACTCCTCCATCGTGAAGATGGCGGCGTCGAACCGGTCGATCAGCGGCTCGAAGAACGCCCACACGGGCTCGAACGGCGTGGACAGATCGACGTGGCACCGCCACAGCCACCGGCCCGCGTGGCGACCCTGCTCCTCCAAGATCGCGAGAATTCCGGCCGGTTGCGGATCGTGGACGAAAACGAAGTCGAAGCGCTCGGTCATCAGCGCCGCGTTGTCCCGGATCCGCTGCCAGTAGACGTTGCGCATCTGCTCCGTCCAGACGACCTCAGCGCCTTGCAGCGCGTTGTGCACCGCTTTCGTGACGTTGAAGTACTCCTCGCTGCCCTGCACCAGCGCCCATTCGGCGTCGATGCCGAGGTCGCGGAGCAACGGAACCTGCGCATGGAGCAGCTCCGCAACGCCTCCTCCGAAGGACGTGCTGTTGAGGTGTACGACTCGGGCTCCCTCGAACGGTCGGGCCGCCTCACGGAGGCGCTCGACGGCCTCGCTCCCCGCGTCGTCGACGTAGTCGTCGACGTGCTTGATCGCGAGGGGGACGCGAGGGAGCACGGCCGGAGTCTAGTCGCCGGTTCGAGGCGTCGCCGCCGTGCGGCTATCGCGTCCCGGCGAGCTCGCGGATCGCGCGTTCCCGGTGTTGTCGACGCTGCTCCGCCGTCATCGTGCGGATCCGCACGAGCAGATCGCTGAGGTCGCCGGGTGAGAACGGCTTGGTGACGTACTCGCTGGCGCCGGCCCGCCATCCGCGAAGCTGGTCTTCGAGCTGCGCCTTTGCCGTCAACAGGACCACGGGGGTATTCGTCGTGGCGGGGGCCTCGATGAGCTCCCGCATGAGCGATAGGCCATCGCGCTGCGGCAGCATGACGTCGAGCAGGATGAGGTCCGGACTCGTCGACATGGCGAGCTCGAGGCCGCGCTCGGCGTCGGACGCCTCCACCACCTCGTGCCCTGCGTACTGCAGGTTCACGCGACACAGGAGCAGGACGTCGGGTTCGTCGTCGATCACGAGTATGCGCATGGATCGTTCCCCCGCAAAGGGTTTCGGCAGGTTGGGGACGATCCTGGATACGCGATCCTGGATACATCCGCGGCAAGTTCGATCGAACCGTCGACCCACGGGTGCGTCGGCACCCGTCTCGTTGACACCTCCGCGGGCCGTCCCTACCCTCCGATACGGAGGTCCTCCGTGCTCAAGATCTCGCAGAAGCTCGAGTACGCCATGCGCGCCATGATCGAGCTCGCGGCCAGGCGTGAGAGCCCCGGTCTCGTTCCGGCGCGCGAGATCGCGGTCGCCCAGCAAATCCCGCTGCGATTCCTCGAGCAGCAACTCGGTGCCCTGCACAAGGCCGGTCTGGTTCAGAGCTTTCGGGGGGCGGGCGGCGGCTGCCGCATCGCCAAGGACCCGGCCGAGATCCGGGTCGCCGACATCGCCGACGCCATCGAAGGTCAGCTCTTTCCGATGTTCTGCCTCGAGCCGTCCGACCACACCTGCTTTCAGGACTCGCAGTGCGGCCTTCAGGGGTTCTGGGGCGACGTCGCGGTTGCGATCCAGCGAGTCTTCGAGGAGACCACGGTCGCCGACCTGGTCGAGCGTCACCAGGGCCGGACGGGGGCCAGGCCTCTCTTCTCGGCCGAACAGCTCCTCGGCCGCCTGAGCTGAGGCTCCCGACCACGGGGCCGCACGATGGCGGGCCGCCGCAACCCGCCGGGCCCGCGATGGGGATGATCAGGATGCCTTGCCGAGGATCCGCATCACCTTGGTTCCGCAGACCGGGCACTGGCCCTGAGCCGCCTTCCGGCCGTTCTTGAGCGTCACCTCTTGGCCCTCGAACTCCCGTTTGGTGCGGCACTTCACGCAGTAGGCCTCGTACGTGGCCATCCCAGCCTCTCCTTCCGTCGCCGCCTGTCCAAACAGCCTTCGAGGCCGCCTCATGGGCGACCTCGCAGGCACGATGCTGCGGCCTGTTAGGCACGGATGCAAGCACATCGGCCCGGGGGGTTGGGCGGCGGGGTTGCCGAGGATCGCGCCGGCGCTTCCCGCGGCAGACGCCGCGAGCCGGACTGGTCCGGCCGCGAAGCGACCGCATAGCATGCGACGAGGACCGCATCCCGAAGGAGTTCGACGAGCATGCCAGACGTCCAGCAGAACATCGCCGCGCTGTTGTCGGAGGACCGGGTGTTCGAGCCGCCGCCCTCGTTCGTCGAGGCGGCGGTCGTTCGGGATGCCTCGATATACGCGCGTGCGGAGGCGGACCACGAGGGGTTCTGGGCCGAGCAGGCCGACCGCCTGGCGTGGTACCGCCGGTGGGACAAGGTGATGTCGTGGACGCCGCCGTGGGTCACGTGGTTCGCGGGCGGGCAGCTCAACGCGGCCTACAACTGCCTCGATCGGCACATCGAGGCGGGCGGTGGCGACAAGACCGCCTACCACTGGGAGGGCGAGCCCGGAGAGCGGCGGAGTCTGACCTACCGAGAGCTCCTCGACGAGGTGTGTCGCCTCTCGAACGGCCTCAAGTCTCTCGGTGTCGCCAAGGGGGACCGGGTTGCGATCTACCTAGGAATGGTGCCCGAGCTGCCCGTGGCGATGCTGGCGTGCGCGCGGATCGGCGCGCCGCACTCCGTCGTGTTCGGTGGGTTCTCGTCGGACTCGCTTCGGGACCGGATCAACGACGCCGGGGCAACGGTCCTCATCACGCAGGACGGGGGATATCGGCGCGGCTCGGAGGTGCCTTTGAAGGCCAACGCCGACGCGGCCGTGGCCGAGTGTCCGTCGATCGAGCACGTCGTCACGGTGCGGCGGTCGGGTTCCGAGCATCCGTTCTCGCCTGGGCGGGACATCTGGTACCACGAGCTCGTCGAAGGGCAGTCGATCTCCTGCGAGCCCGAGCGGATGGATGCCGAAGACCCGCTGTACCTCTTGTACACGAGCGGGACGACGGGCAAGCCGAAGGGGATCGTTCATACGACGGGCGGGTACCTCACGCAGGTCGCCGCGACGCATCGGATGATCTTCGACCTCCACGAAGACGACGTGTACTGGTGCGCGGCCGACATTGGATGGGTGACCGGCCACTCGTACATCGTCTACGGGCCGCTCGCCAATCACACGACGGGGATCCTGTACGAGGGGGCTCCGGACTGGCCGGACCGCGACCGACTCTGGTCTATCGCGGAGCGCTATCGCGCGACGATTCTCTACACGGCGCCGACCGCGATCCGTGCATTCATGCGTTGGGGACCCGAACACGTAGAGAAACATGATCTGTCGTCGCTGCGGCTGCTTGGGTCGGTCGGCGAGCCCATCAACCCGGAGGCGTGGGTCTGGTACTGGAAGGTCATCGGTGGCGGACGCTGTCCGGTGGTCGACACGTGGTGGCAGACGGAGACCGGCTCGATTCTCATCACGCCGCTTCCCGGACTGACGCCGCTGAAGCCCGGCTCGGCTACGCTTGCCTTCCCCGGCATCGAGGCCGATGTCCTGGACGGCGTCGGGAACTCCGTTCCCTTCGGCGGGGGCGGGTACCTGGTCCTTAAGCATCCGTGGCCCTCGATCGCCAGGACGATCTGGGGCGATCCGGACCGCTACGTCTCGACGTACTTCTCGCAGTTCGGGCCGGAGATCTACGTCGCGGGCGACGGCGCGAAGCGGGACGAGGCCGGTTATTTCTGGCTGCTCGGGCGGCTCGACGACGTGATGAACGTCGCCGGCCACCGGCTCTCGACGTTCGAGATCGAGAGCGCGCTCGTCGACGATCCGAAGGTCGCGGAGGCAGCCGTCGTCTCGCGGCCGGATGACGTCGTCGGCGAGGCGATCGTCGCGTTCGTGACGCTGAAGTCCGGGTACGAGGGCGACGAGTCCGTCGCGCAGGAGCTCCGCGAGCACGTGGCGACGAAGATCGGAAAGATCGCCCGCCCGCACGGGATCATCTTCACGAACGATCTGCCGAAGACGCGCTCCGGCAAGATCATGCGACGGCTCCTGCGCGACGTCGCGCAGGGTCGCCCGCTCGGCGACGTGACGACGCTCGCGAACGCCGAGGTCGTGGAGCAGATCCACGAGATGGTCGAGGCCGGCGCCGGTACCGACGAGGCCTGACAGACGCCCACCGCTCGCCGCACGGCCGAGCGAGCCGTCGCCGCCCCTTGCCACTCGGCTCCCTCACTGGCTACCATTCGTTAGCACTCAGCAGCTCTGAGTGCTAGCAGTCGGAGGCACTGGCTGAGACGGCGGGGCGTGCCGACGAGCCAGGATCAGGGGGCCGAGGGAGGGCCGAGCAGGCCCGACACGGGGGCCGGAGGTGGGGCCCGACGTAGGGCCGAGAAGGTAGGGCCCAGAAGGTAGGGCCCAGAAGGTAGGGCCCAGAAGGTAGGGCCCAGAAGGTAGGGCCCAGAAGGAGGGCAGGGATGGCACCGAAGCTCATCAGCTACGACGAGGACGCCCGGAGGGCGCTCGAGCGCGGCATGGACCAGCTGGCCAACGCCGTCAAGATCACGCTCGGGCCAAAGG
>JBKOWM010000127.1:0-15323 GCA_046724395.1 Actinomycetota bacterium | reverse complement strand
CTTCGACGACCGAACGAAGCTCTCCCACCGACGTTCGATGGGTCGCCGTCACGATCGCCGCGGGGGCGTAGTCCATGAGCCGTCGGAGGTTTGCAACCACGTCGTCGACGACCGGTCCTTCCGGGTCGATCGCCGCCACGATCACGCTGTCGACCGAGATGTCGGGCTCGACGGTCTCGAGCACATCGGACGCGGGATCCCAGTCGATCCAGCGCCCGAACCGATACTCGAAGCGAGCGGGCCGCAGGTCGACGCCGATCCCGAGCCCGACGATCTTGGCGTTCGGGTGGACCTTCGCCAGCTCGCGCGGCTCGGTGCAGCCGACATCGATCACGTGGGCGCATCCCAGGCGACGAACGAGATGCACCGCGAGCCGATGCACAACGGACCGCCGGAGGCCCGGTGAGGACGTCCGCGCGCTCGATCGCGATCGCGCCGTCGGCGCACCAGCATCCGCCGACCCATCGTCGGTCGTCGGACGCGGCGGCTGCGCGGTGCGCTGCCCCAATGGCTGCGTCGACTCTATCGTGGAACCTCCGAGAATGGATCGGCCCCGGAGCGCACTGGACGGTCTATGCCGGCTCCGCGTCGCCGAACTGAACGATGTTGCGGATGGCGCTCGCCCTGCGTCTGAAGCACTGCCGTCGCGAAATGCCCAGGGTCTTCGCGATATCCACTACCGCCATCTGGACGACGTACCAGAGGTACAGCAGCTCTCGGTCACGCTCCTCCAGCGAGAGGACGCGTCGGCTCAGCTCGGCGCGAACATCGACCGAGTCGAGCAGCGCCGGTGGGGCGACGTCCGAGACGTTGCTCCGGCGACGTGCCGCACCTACCTGTAGCACCGACGTCGTGGACGGTTGCCACCAATCGGTGTACGTGATCAGGCACCAGACCACTTCGCGTGGGGAATCGAGCAAACGCGCCTCCGAGAAAGAGCGGTGGCGTCCGCGGGCGGCTCTGGCAGACCAAACTGCCCCACACGATACTCTTAACGCGGCGAAACAGTGCCGCTCAAGATGGGGAAAACCCTACCCTTGATGCTCCGTCGAGGGCCACGCCGACGACCGGAGCCTCGAGGCGCTTGAGGATATCGGTCGTGCGCTCCGCCTCCTCCTGGGTCGTGCGGCCGGCCTTCGCGACAACCAGCACCGAATCCGCCTCATCGAGCAGGACGACACCCTCGCCGCCTTCGAGGAGCGCGGGGGCGTCGACGAGGACGACGTCCGCCACGCCCCTCGCCTCGTCCAACGCCCGACCGATCCGCTCGGAGGTCAACAGTTCGCCCGGGTTCGTCGTCGCGGGCCCGCTCGGCACAACCACGAGGTTCGACAGTGCCGTCCGCTGCGCGACCGGCTCGAGCACCCGAGCACCGTTCTGGGCTCGAAGGGCGTCCGACAGGCCACGGTCGTTGGAGATGTCGAACAGGCGATGAACCTGCGGATGCCGAAGATCACACGAGACGAGCACGACGCGCTTGCCCGTCTGCGCAAGTGCGGTCGCTAGGCTTCCTGCGACGCGACTCTTTCCGTCGGACGCCGACGGGCTCGTGACGAGGATCGTCTGTCCGTGTTTGGCTGCATGTCCGTTGCCCCCCGGCCGCGCGGTCGTGGGCGTCGACTGCGCGAGAACTGCTCCGAGAACGGTGTACGGCTCCACGCTCGACGACACGCCCCCGCTCGCGGCGACGATCGCGCGGCGGCGGTCTCTGCGCGAGAGCGGCGCTATCTCGGCCACGACCGGCAACTGGAACGAGCGCTCGGCCGCTGCGCGTGTCCTGATACGACGGTCGAAGCGATCGAGGAACAATGCGAGCGCGAGCCCGGCGACCAGCCCGAGGAGCCCGCCGATCAGCATCACGACCGGCTGGGAGAGCGACGCGAACAATCCGGCCGCGCCGGTCTTGACGCGCTCCGCCCGAGCACTGCTGAGAATGCTGATCGGCGGCGGCGGCGCGTTCGCGGCCTGATAGCTCTGCTGGATGAGCAGCCCGTATCGAGTGACGAGCGCGTCACGCTTGGCCGTCAGCAGCGCCGACACGTCCGGCCCGGCGCCTTGAATCTGTCTTTCGAGCGCGGTGATCTGCTTCGCCGCCCTGTCAATCTGCGTGCGAAGGAGTTTCTGCTGCTGGAGAGACGACTGGATGCGTCGAGCGACGTCCCATCGCACGAGCTGCCGCGCAAACGTATCGGCGAGCAGCTGGGCCCGCTCTGGTGTCGATGAAGAGGCGGTGAGACGCAAGATCCCCGTCGCCTGGTCTGAAAGGGTTTCGATCTGCTCCGCGAGCGTGTGCGGATCGCCCTCGTATCCGATCGCCTTCGCGACGCGTTGCGGCACATCGCCGATCGTTGCGACCGCCGACAGCGTACCGAGGTTCGTGACGGCGATGTCCGCTGAGCCGAGGATCGCGGCGGTCGCCTCGTACCGCGGAGCGGTGGGGGACGCCGTCGGTCGAACCGCCCATCCCACGGTGACCCCGATGGCCACCGACGCGAGAATGACGGCCCACCAGCGGCGGAATGCGCCCAAGTAATCAACGCCATCCATAATTCGTTCCTCTCGCTCGCTCCGCATACGCGAACACGGCAGCGGCCTGGTTCGGCACGCCCAGCTTCGCGAAGATCCGCGTCTTGTGCCGCTCCACCGTCTTCGGGCTGATCTGGAGCTCCTTGGCGATCTGCTTGCCGGCGAGCCCTTTCGCGGCGAGCTGGAGGACCTCGCGCTCGCGAGATGTCAACGGATCCGAGGAACCGAACCGTGCGCGAGCGGCGGGAGCGAGGGCCCCCGCGAGCGCGGACACCGGTGCGCCAGTCGAAACGCGCGTCCCGTCCTCGCCATCGGCGTTGCCGAGGAAGACGACGCGAACGCCGCCGCGACGCAAATGACGCGCGAGGCGCGTCGCATCTGGCACGTTCGGGTCGATCGCGACGGCGTGGGCCCGCGCGCCGAGACGCTCGGCGTCGGGGGCGTTCGTGGTCGAGCCGATCGTAACGATTCCCGGGTAGCGACCGAGTGCCGCCGAGATGCCCTCCGCGACCATCGCTTCGCGATGGACGACGACGACCGCTTGCGGTGTCACCGTCCGGCTCCGCTCAGTACGTTGATCGGCGCTCTCGTTGGAAGCTCCTTGAGGAGGGCGGCCAGCTCCTCGCTGCGGCCCTCATCAACGAGTGCCTCGACCTCGCGCAGCGCCCGGCGAAGCGTGGGTCGATTGGGAACGGGGGGACGCGAAACCCATATGCTCTCGTGGGAGCTCGGGACGGAATCGTCGTCAGGATCGACGAGCTCCTCGGTCAGCTTCTCGCCCCTTCGCGGCCCGACGATGTCGATCTCCACGTCGCGGTTGGGCACCCGACCGGAGAGGCGAATGAGGTTCTGCGCCAAATCGAGGATATTGACGTGCACCCCCATGTCTAGGCTCAGTACCTCGCCGCCCGTAGATAGAGCGGCGGCCTGAAGCACGAGCTCGACCGCCTCCTGCGTGCTCATGAAGTAGCGGGCCATCGCCGGGTCCGTGACGGTTACGGGGCCGCCCCTCGCGATCTGGTTGAGGAAGGTTGGGATCACGCTGCCGCGGCTGCCGACGACATTGCCGAAGCGAACGGCACAGAAGGTGCAGCCCGAGTCCCGAACGCTGCGTACGATCTGTTCCGCAAGCCACTTGGTGGCGCCCATCACGCTGGCCGGCCGGATCGCCTTGTCCGTCGAGATGAGAACGAACCGGCGAACGCCGGCGGCGAGCGCGGCGTCGACCATGTTCGCCGTTCCGAAGACGTTCGTGAGGACCGCTTCCGCCGGAAACTCCTCGAGCAGGGGGACGTGTTTGTGCGCCGCAGCATGAAACACGACGTCCGGCTGATAGGTCAGCATGAGGTCGACCATACGCGCCCGATCGCGAACGTCGGCGAGAAGGCCCTTCGTCGTCGTCTCCGGCAATCCCGGCAGTAGATCGTGGAGATGTGTCTCGTCGTGATCGAGCAGCATCAGTTCGGCCGGATCGAACGATGCGACCTGTCGAGCGATCTCGGATCCGATCGAACCGCCTGCACCGGTCACCAGCACGCGATGCCCTTCAAGGACCCCTCGGACGGCCTCGAGATCCGTCGCGACCTGTTCGCGGCCGAGCAGGTCCTCGATGCGCAGGTCGCGCATGTCACGCGCGGTCACGCGCCCGCCGACGATTTCGCGGACGGAGGGGAGCACTTTGAGCGAGATCCCCGCGTCCTCGCAGAGCCCGGCGATGTGACGGACGGTGTCGCCCGTGGCCGACGGGATCGCGAGGAGCGCGGCGTCGACGTCGAGCTTCGTCACGAGTGCCGGAAGATCGTCGCTCGTGCCCACGATCGGAACCCCGCGGAGTGACCGACCCAGCTTTCGCGGATCGTCGTCCAGGATGCCGACGGGGTGCAGAGCGAGCGACGGGTTGTCGAGGATGTCCTTCAGGACGAGGGCGCATGCGTCTCCCGCGCCGATGAGCAGGACGCGCGACTCGTCCACCGACGATGTTCGCCTTCGGAATCCGAACAGCCGGTTCTGGAACCGGATCGCTCCCAACGCGAGCAGCGCCAGCGTCGCGCCGGATACCACGACCGAGAGCGGAAGCGGGTGCTGCGCGCCCGCCGCTTCGTTTATGGCGATGACGATCAGACCTGCCGTCAGCCCGGCGAGCGCGACGCGCCGCGCTTCCTCGACGCTGGCGTACCGCCACATTCGCCCGTAGAGCCCGAAGACCAGGTTCGCCGAGATGTGGATGGCGACGGCGACGGGCAGGAACCGCCAGAAATTGTTCCAGTACCGCGTCGGGACCGCGCCGTCGAACCGCATCGCGAGCGGGGCCAGGTACGCGGAAAGGACCAAGCAGACGTCCAGCGCCGCGAGGAACCCGTCGCGACGCATGCGCGCCACGATGCGACCGGGCCACGTCCGCGCGCGCCTCATTACCGTTCGAGGGGAAGATTCCTCGAACACCACTCAGCCTCGGTGACTCGGCCCGAGACAGCCGCCAAGGTGGGGACGCGATCCGTGCGATCGAAGCGTGACGGCTGACCCCCCTTCAACATCGCCATCGGCCTGGTCACCTCCCTGAGAGTCTGCGCACGTCGGAGCACCGGCCATGCCGGCACGCGGGGCTTCCGCCTGCAATGCTCAGCGAACTCCGGCCATGGGGTTCGAACTGGATGAACCAGTATCGAAACCCAGAGGGGTATGGTCAAGCACTGTTCGCGAGCTGCCTCGGGACGCGTGTGATCGACCTCCATTCAAGCAGCTCGTCGGATGACCCCGGAGGCGGACGCGAGATGCTAGATGCTGTTACCCGCCTCCGTACATTGGTAACACGGCACTAGGCTCTAGGTCCCGCGTCGACCTGCGTACCATCTCTACGCACCGAACCGTACGAGTGTCAACCCGAGACAGGCACGCTGGCCGATCGGCTACTGACAATCCGCCCGACAAGGGCGACCACCGTACGCGCTCTTTCCTACAGCACCAAGCGCGTGACGTCGCCGACGCGCTTTCCTCTAGGACGCGGCGTTGCCGGCGGGACGGCGGGGTGTCGGCTCGGACGATTCGGGAGATGGCGAGATCTCCTCGTCGTTCGATGTGACGAGGAAGAGGCGCTGCTGCCCGGGCTCCGCATTTGGCTCCGGGTTGATCACGTCCCCGAGCTGTGTCGCCAAGACGACTGCCTTGTCGCGGAGTGCATGAAGCTGGCCGGCGAAGGCGTGCCGACGAGCTTCCAGCAGCTCGGTGGCGCGGTCGACCTCTGCGATCGCGCGGTCTGCCTCCGCCCGCACGGCGTCCCTCCGAAGCTCGGCGTGTCCCGTGATCCGGTCCGCCTCTTCGCGCGCCTGTTTCACGATCGCGACGGCGTCGCGTCGAGCTTCCTGCCGGAGCCGCTCACCCTCCTGGTCGAGCGTGCGCAGCACGGTCGCGACTCGGGTCGAGACGCCGTTGTAGACGTCGTCCACCGAGCCGGCGCCGGGCGCGGGGGACGCCGGCTGCGGGTGCGCCGCGCCTCGCTCGTTCTCCGACTCTAACGTTCGGATCCGTGCCTCGAGCTTCTCGACATGGTCTGCGACGCGCGTGAGATATTCCGCAACCTGATCGGGGTCGTAGCCGCGTCGCTTGACGTCGAACCGCGGTTGCCGTCGCCATTCACCATCCATCGACACGTGTCCGCCTCCTTCGCGACGAGGCACCTCGTCGCGAGAATCGCGCGGTGTTCATCATGCGCCGAAACCCTACGGCTCGGCTAGTGGGCCTCTCGCCGTGAGCACGTCTCGACCGTCCTCGGTCACGGCAATGGTGTGCTCGAAGTGTGCCGAGAGCGACCCGTCGAGCGTCACGACGGTCCAGTCGTCGGGAAGGACCGTCGTCTGCCACCCGCCGAGGTTGACCATCGGCTCGACGGCGATGACCAAGCCCGGACGGAGCTCGGGGCCGCGGCCGGGCGGCCCGTAGTTCGGGATCTGCGGATCCTCGTGCAGCGCACGGCCGATCCCGTGACCCACGTACTCGCGGACGACCGAGAACCCGGCGCCCTCCGCGCAATGCTGGATGGCGTGGGAGATGTCGGTCACTCGCCCGCCCGGCCGGACCTCGGCGATGCCGGCCTCAAGCGCCTCCTCCGTCACCCGCACGAGCTTCTCAGCCTCCGACGACGGCGGCTCGCCGACGAACACGGTCACGGCGGAATCCGAGTGGAAGCCCTCCCAGATCGCGCCGAAGTCGAGCGATAGCAGGTCGCCGTCCTTCAGGACTCGGCGATCGGACGGAATCCCGTGCACGATCTCGTTGTTCAGCGACGTGCAGATCGAGCCCGTGAATCCGCGGTACCCCTTGAACGAGGGAGTGGCTCCGCGGTCGCGGATGTATCGCTCCGCCACGGCGTCGAGCTGGGCCGTCGTCGCCCCCGGCCGAACAGCGGCCAGGACGCGTTCGATGGTGCCAGCCGTTATCCGGCCGGACTTCCGCATCTTGTCGAGCTCTTCCGTTGACTTGTAGATGATCATTCGCTGAGGTCCGACAGGTCGCTGATCGCCTCGATCGTTCGATCGAAGACGACCTCCTCGGGGGCGTCGGAGTCGATGTCGCGCAGCAGACCGCGCTCCCAAAAATACAGCACGAGCGGATGGGTCTGCTGCAGATAGACGCCGAACCTATGGCGAATCGTGTCCTCGTCATCGTCGGTGCGCGCCTGCAGCGGCGTGCCGTCGACGTCGCACAGCTGGTCGATCCGCGGCGGCTTGAACAGAAGGTTGTACGTCCGCTTGCAGCTCGGGCAGACGAGACGGCTCATCAGCCGTTTGACCGCGAGCTCCTCGCTGATCTTGAAGTTCAGCACTGCGTCGAGCGGCCGACGCTGAGCAGCCAGCGCGCTCTCGAGCGCCTGAGCCTGCGGGACCGTGCGCGGGAAGCCATCGAGGATGAACCCCTCGCGCGCGTCCGGCTTGTCCAGCCGGGCGAGGACCATCCTGGTGGTGATGTCGTCGGGAACGTACTCGCCGCGGTCGACGTACTCCTTGGCTCGCAGCCCCAGCTCGGTCTGCCGGGCGATCTCGTCTCTGAAGATGTCCCCCGTCGCGATGGTCGCCAGGCCGTACCGCTCGGCCAGCCTTCTCGCCTGGGTGCCCTTGCCCGCTCCCGGAGGACCGAGGAGGACGATGCGCATCGGCCTACCCCAGGAAGCCCTCGTAGTGACGCATGAGCAGCTGCGATTCAAGCTGTTTCATGGTCTCGAGGGCGACGCCCACCGTGATGAGCAGCGATGTCCCTCCGAACGGGAACTGCTGGATAACCCAGAACGCCAGCACGATCGACGGGATGAGCGCGATCGCCGCGAGGAACAGGGATCCGGGCAGCGTAATCCGAACGAGGACGTCGTTGAGGTAGTTGGCGGTCGGTGCCCCGGGGCGGATGCCCGGGATGAACCCCCCGTACTTGCGCAGGTTGTCGGCGGTGTCGACGGGATTGAACGCGATCGCCGTGTAGAAGTACGCGAAGAACACGACCAGGCTTCCGTAGATGGCCATGTAGACCCAGCTCTGGGTGTTTGTCACGTAGTCGCTCACGAAGTTCGTGAACCACTCGGCGTGGTACACGCTCCCGATGAGCGTCGGGAAGTACAGGATCGACGACGCGAAGATGATCGGGATGACGCCCGCCTGGTTGACCTTGAGCGGGATGTACGTGCTTCCGCCAGTCGTCATCCGCCGACCGACGACGCGCTTGGCGTACTGCACCGGGATCCGTCGCTGTCCCTGCTCGATGAAGACGACCGCGACGATAAGCGCCAGTCCCATGAGCAGCACGGCCACGAACTTCGCGGTTCCGGTTTGGAGCAGGATCGCCCGCCCCTCCTGCGGCAGGCGCGAGATGACGCTCGTGAAGATCAGGACCGACATGCCGTTGCCGATCCCGCGCTGCGTGATGAGCTCGCCCATCCACATGATCATCGCAGTACCGGCCGTCATGATCATGACGATGAGCGCGATGTTCGGGCCGGTGAAGCTGCCCTCGGGGAAGATGTCGACGCCACCCAGCTGCTGCGACCCCGAGTGGAAGAGGAACACCAGGCCCGTCGACTGCAGGAGCGCGAGCACGACCGTCACATAGCGCGTCCACTGGTTGATCTTCTTGACTCCCTGCTCGCCCTGCTTCTGCCACTGCTCGAGTTTGGGGATGACGACGGTCAGCAGCTGCATGATGATCGAGCTGGTGATGTAGGGCATGATCCCGAGCCCGAACACCGCGACGTGGGTCAGTGCGCCGCCCGAGAACAGATCGATGAACGACAGGAAGCCCGTTGCGCCCTGGTTCTCGAGGGCGGTCTGCAGCCTTCCGACCTCGACGACCGGCACCGGCACGTGCGAACCGAACCGGTAGATCGCAATGATGAACAGCGTGAAGAGGATCTTGGCGCGAAGGTCCGGAACCTTGAACGCGTTGACGAAGGCCCTGAGCACGAGGCTCCTATCCTACCTTCCGCTCCTGCGGTCGAGCGGTTGCGCGCGGCTCCCGCGCGGACGCGGCTAGCCGATGAGCTCGGCGCGACCGCCGGCCCGTTCCAGCTTGCTCCTCGCGCTTTCGGAGAAGGCGTGCGCCCGAACGACGAGCGCCGCCGACACGTCTCCCCGGCCCAGGACCTTCACCGGACGCCCCTTGTGAACGAGGCCGTGCGCGTACATTGCGGCGGGGTCGACGGCATCGCCCGCGGCCGGCCCGAACACCTTCTCCAACTGCTCGACGTTGACGACCGAGTACTCGATCCGGTTGGGGTTGGTGAAGCCCTTGAGCTTCGGCACGCGGCGCTGATACGGCATTTGGCCGCCCTCGAACCCGAGCTTCGGGTTGTGTTTGGCCAGATAGCCCTTCGTCCCGCGGCCAGCGGTCTTGCCGCGGACCCCGGCGCGTCCGCGGCCAACGCGGGAACGCTCCTTCTTGGCCCCCTCGGCCGCCCTGAGGTGGTGCAGCTTCATGCCTTCTTCTCTCCTCGCGCCCGACTCGTGGCCTCGGCGCCCGTTCGTCCCCGACCCGGACGCTTCGCGTCGGTCCCCGTCTGTCCCCGCCCCGGACGCTTCGCGTCCGTCCCCGGCGGAACCTCCTCGAGGCTGACGAGGTGACGCACCTTGCTGACCATGCCACGGATCTCCGGTCGATCGTCCTTGACGACGCTGTCGTTGATGCGGTGCAGACCGAGCCGGCGAACCGTGTCCTTCTGGTCCCTCGGCCGATCGATCACGCTTCGAACCTGCGTGAGGCGGATCTTGCTCATCGCCGCCCGCCGCCGGGACGGCCGCCGGGGCGCTGGCCCGGCCGGCCGCGACCGCGCTCGTCACGCGCAACGCGCGCGTTGCCCTCCGTCTGGTCCGCGTAGACCTCCTCGAGCTTGGCCGCTCGTGCCGCAGCCATTCGATCCTGCGCCGCGGCCACCGCCTCGAGCATGGGTTTCGGCGCGACCTCGTGCACATCGCGGCCGCGGAGACGCGCCACGTGCTCCGGACGCCGGAGCGACCGAAGCCCGGCAACCGCGGCCTTCACGATGTTGATCTGGTTCGACGAGCCGAGCGACTTCGACAGGATGTCCTTGATCCCGGCGCACTCGACGAGCGCGCGGACGGGTCCGCCCGCGATGACGCCGGTTCCCGGCGCCGCCGGCTTGAGCAACACGACGCCCGCGCCGTCCTCGCCGATGACTTCGTGTGGGATGGTCGTTCCCATCATCGGCACCTCGAACAGCTTCCGCTTGGCCTCCTCGACCCCCTTGGCGATGGCGGCCGGGACCTCCTTCGCCTTTCCGTAGCCCACGCCCACCCGGCCCGCGCCGTCGCCGACGACGACGAGCGCGGCGAACGAGAAGCGGCGGCCGCCCTTGACGACCTTGGCCACACGGTTGATCGAGATGACGCGCTCTTCGTAGATGCTCCTCTGGTCCCCCGCGTCGTAGCGTCGCATCAGATCGACAGACCTCCCTCTCTGGCCGCCTCGGCAAGCGCCGCGACGCGGCCGTGGTACAACCTCCCGCCGCGATCGAACACCGCGCGCTGGATGCCCGCCTGCGTCGCTCGCTCGGCGAGGAGCGCACCAACGGCCTTCGCCGAGCCCGTCTTGCCTGCGTCGGCCGCCTCGGCGTGCGTCCCGGCCTCGGCATCGGATGCGGAGGCGAGGGTACGCCCGGCGACGTCGTCGATCAGCTGCGCGTAGATGTGCCGGTTCGACCGGTACACCACCAGACGCGGCCGGTCGGCGGTGCCCGCGATCTTCCGACGGACTCGACTGTGACGATGCATGCGAGCGCCGCGCTTCGTCTTCGTGTCGCTCATCCCCCGCCCTTCGCGGCCTTGCCTGCCTTCTTCTTCACGACCTCGTTCTCGTACCGGATCCCCTTGCCCTTGTATGGCTCGGGCTTCCTGATCTTGCGGATGTTCGCCGCCACCTCACCGACCTGCTGTTTGTTGGTGCCACGGATCACAACGCTGGTCGGCGTCGGCACCTCGAACTCGATGCCCTGAGGCGCGGGAACCAGGACCGGGTGCGAGTATCCGACCGCAACCTCGAGGTCGTTTCCGCGCATCTGCGCGCGATACCCGACGCCGACGATCGCGAGCCGCTTCTCGTATCCCTTCGTCACACCCTCGACCATGTTGGCGATCAGCGTTCGCGTGAGGCCGTGAAGACTCCGGTGGAAGCCCTCGTCGCTCGGGCGCTCGACGCGGACGGTGGCGTCCTCCCGAACGACGCGCATCTCGGGATGCACACGCTGCGACAGCTCGCCGCGCGGTCCCTTCACCGTCACGACGGCGTCCTCGCCGATGGCGACGTCGACGCCGCTGGGGACCTCGATGGGCTGTCTACCGATCCGACTCATCGTTCTGCTTTCCGCTCTGTTCCTTCCGGTCCACGTTCGGCCGCCAGATCGCCGACGGCCTACCAGACGTAGGCCAACACCTCACCGCCGATGCCGCGACGAGCCGCCTCTCGGTCCGTCATGACGCCCTGAGACGTCGACAGCACCGCGATACCGAGACCACCCATGACGCGCGGCAGGCCCGACCGCTGCGCGTAGACGCGGCGCCCGGGCTTCGAAACGCGTTTGAGCCCGGAGATGGCCCGCTCGCGCCGTGTGCCGTACTTCAGCGTCACCCGGTACACCCGATCGATGCTCTCGCCCTCGGCCGCGTGCCCGGCGGTGAACCCCTCGGTCTCGAGGATGCTCAGCAACGCCTCGTTCATCTTCGAGAACGGCACGACCAGATCGTCCTTGTACGCCAGGTTCGCATTGCGGATCCGCGTGAGCAGATCCGCCACCGGGTCCGTGACGTGCGTGTTCGGGCGCTTCGTCGCGCTCACCATGAGGCCTTCGTCACCCCCGGCAACTCGCCGGCGTGCGCGAGCTCGCGGACGCAGACACGGCAGAGCACGAACTTGCGGTACACGGACCGCGCGCGACCGCACCGCCGACATCGCGTGTACTCGCGCACGCGGAATTTCTGCCTGCCCCGCTGTTTCTCGATCAACGCCTTCTTCGCCATCTCGTCTCCTAGGCCGGCGTGGCGGTTACCGCCGGCATCCCCTCGAAGGGGAGGCCGAGCCCCGCCAGCAGCGCGCGACCCTCGTCGTCGTTCCCGGCCGTCGTCACGATCGTGATGTCCATGCCGCGTACCTTCGCGACCTTGTCGTAATCGATCTCCGGGAAAATCAGCTGCTCGGTCAGGCCGAGCGTGTAGTTACCGTGCCCGTCGAACGATCTCGGGTTGAGACCACGGAAGTCGCGGATCCTCGGGATCGCCGTGGCGATCAACCGATCGAGGAACTCCCACGCCCGGTCGCCGCGGAGCGTCACTTTCGCGCCGATCGACATCCCCTCGCGAAGCTTGAAGCCGGCGATGGACTTCCTCGCCTTCGTGATCACCGGCCGCTGTCCGGTGATTGTCGCGAGATCGTCGACGGCAGCCTCCAGCATACGGGAGTCCTTCAGGGCGTCCCCGATGCCCATGTTCACGACGATCTTCTCGAGCCGTGGCACCTGCATGGGGTTGGCCAACCCCAGTTCGCGCTGAAGCCGCGGAAGCAGCTCCTCGCGGAACCGCCGCCGGAGCCTCGCCGAGTATCCGTCGGAGGTCGTCATCACAGCTCGCTCTCGCACTTGCGGCAGATCCGAATCTTGGTCCCGTCCGCCCCGACGCGATGCCCGACCCGCGTCGGCTTGCCGCAGCTCCTGCAGACGATCTGGACGTTCGAGATGCTGAGCGGCATCTCCGTGTCGATGATCCCGCCCTGCTGCAGCTGCTGACCGCTCGTCGAACGACGGCCGGTCGAGCGCTGGTGCTTCTTGGCCATGTTGCCGCCCTCGACGAGGACGCGACCCTCGGTGGGAAGGACGCGGATCACGCGGCCGGTGTGACCTCGGCTCTTACCGTTCATCACGCGGACGGTGTCGTCCTTCTTGATGTCGACGCCGGGCATCACAGCACCTCCGGGGCGAGCGAGATGATCTTCATGAATCGCTTGTCGCGCAGCTCTCGCGCGACGGGCCCGAAGATGCGGGTCCCGCGCGGGTTCCTCGCGTCGGTGGTCAGCAGGACGACCGCGTTGTCGTCGAACCGGATGTACGAGCCATCCGAGCGGCGATGCTCCTTGGCCGTACGGACGACGACGGCCTTCACCACGTCGCCTTTCTTTACGCCGCCGCCGGGGAGCGCATCCTTCACCGTGCCGACGACCACATCGCCCACGCCGGCGTAGCGCCGCTGCGACCCGCCGAGGACGCGGATCACGAGGACCTCCTTGGCCCCCGTGTTGTCCGCGACCTTGCAGCGCGTTTCCTGCTGAATCACCCTACTTGGCCCTCTCCACGATCTCGATCACGCGCCACCGCTTGTTCTTGGACAGCGGACGCGTCTCCATCACGCGAACCGTGTCGCCGATGTGCGCGTCGTTGCCTTCGTCGTGGGCCGCGAGCTTGGACGAGCGGCGGACGATCTTCTTGTAGAGGGGGTGCCGCATCTGACGGTCGATCCGGACGAGCACCGTCTTGTCCATCTTGTCGGAGACGACGACACCCTGGCGGGCTTTCCGTCGCCCGCGCTCGCTCGCGCTCGCCGACACATCGGGCGACGCGGGCGTTCGAGGGCTGCGACCCGTCTCGACCTGCTCCTGTGGCGTGCTCACGACTCCTCCTCACCGGCCCTGGCGTCGGTTCTGATGCGCCGCTCGCGGAGCACCGACAAAATGCGCGCGACGTCGTGCCGGATCTGCTTGATCCGCATCGGGTTGTCGAGCTGACCGGTGGCGAGCTGGAACCGGAGGTTGAACAGCTCCTCCTTGTTCGACTCGAGACGCTCGAAGAGCTCCTCGTCGCGGAGGTCGCGAAACTCGGCGACGCGCGTCACTCGCCGCCCCCCGCGCGCGTGACGAACTTGGATTTGATGGGGAGCTTGTGGGCCGCACGCAGCATCGCCGACTTGGCGAGATCCTCGGAAACGCCCGACAGCTCGAACATCACGCGGCCGGGTTTGACGACGGCGACCCAGCCCTCTGGGTTGCCCTTGCCCGACCCCATCCGCGTCTCGGCCGGCTTCTTCGTGTAGGGCTTGTCCGGGAAGATGTTGATCCACACCTTCCCGCCGCGGCGAATGTGGCGTGTGATCGCGACGCGGGCCGCCTCGATCTGCCGGTTGGTGATCCACGCGGGCTCCATGGCGACGAGGCCGTAGTCCCCGTATTGGATGTCGGTTCCGCCCTTTGCCTGG
Source organism: Actinomycetota bacterium (assembly GCA_046724395.1). Taxonomy (GTDB): domain Bacteria; phylum Actinomycetota; class UBA4738; order UBA4738; family HRBIN12; genus DATAEU01. The sequence goes on along the minus strand of JBKOWM010000127.1, from coordinate 1,071 downwards.
CCGCGCATCCGACCTCGGTGCACCTTGCGGTGCCTCACCTTCTTCGGCGCGAGCATCAGGAGGCACCCCCTTCACGAGCCGCCCCATTCCCCTCGGCCGGCGGTGTCTCAGCGCCCGCTTCGGGGGCTACGGTCGTGGCTTCGCCGCTCCCTTCTCGAAAGCCCTCTTCTCGGGGGGCTACGGTCGCGGCTTCGCCGCTCCCTTGAACCCCCCGGTCCGTGGCCTCGGCGGGCGCGTCGGTCGACGTGTTCGTCTCGGCGACGGCGGGCTCGGGCGAGACCGGCGCCTCGGGCTCCTCGGCCTCCGCCGCCTCGCGCTCGTCGGTGATGAGCGCCCCCGTCGAGGCGCCGCCCCCGCTCGACACTTGGGCGAGCGCCCGCGCCCGAGCGCGTTCGGTCTCCTGCTCAGCGACCGGGATCTCGTCCCCGTGGTACACCCACACCTTTACGCCGATCTGCCCGAACGTCGTCTTGCTCTCGGCCGTTCCGAAGTCGATCCGCGCGCGGAGCGTGTGCAGCGGCACCCGCCCCTCGCGATACCACTCGCGTCGGGACATCTCCGTGCCGCCCAGGCGGCCGCCGCACTGGACCCGCACGCCGAGGGCGCCCGCGCGCATCGCCGTCTGAACGGCTCGGCGCATCGCGCGCCGGAACGAGACGCGCCCCGCGAGCTGCTCGGCGACGCCCTGAGCGAGCAGCGTCGAGTCCGTCTCGGGACGAAGCTCGCTTGCGGCCGAGTTCATGTCCTCGACCTTCACGTCGACGCGCTTCTTCGTCACGCGCTCGATGTCCTTGCGGATTCGGTCGACCTCCGCGCCCTTGCGGCCGATCACGATGCCCGGCCGAGCGGTTCGGATGTAGACCCAGACCTGGTCGCCCTTGCGCTCGATGTCGATCGACGAGATACCGGCGCGGGATAGCCGGGAGCGGATGTGCTTGCGGATCCAGACATCCTCGTGGAGGGCGTCCGCGTAGTCCTTGCCGCCGAACCAGTTCGACTTCCAGGGATAGATGACGCCCAACCGGAATCCGTACGGGTTGACCTTGTGACCCACTAGCTGTCCTCTCCGAG
>JBKOWM010000002.1:0-62593 GCA_046724395.1 Actinomycetota bacterium | reverse complement strand
GTGCACGCCCACGTTCCGAACATGTGGATGATGTCGGGCCCATTGCCGGCGGGAAGGGCCGTCTGCAGCGTCTGGATGTAGTCGTCGTAGGCGAAGGTCTCGAGAGTGATCGTGACGTTCGGGTGCGCGTCGTGATACTCCCTTGCCGCGTCTCGGATGGCCTGATCGAACGACTTGCTCCGGTGCGCCCACATCGTCAACTCGATCGGGCCCCCGCTGCCTCCCCCGTTCCCTTCGCTCGACGAGGCGCCTTCGCCGAACGTGCACGCGCCGGCCAGCAGCAGCATCGCGAACGTGGCCACGAGCCATCGAGCCAGCGGGTACCGTCCGGATCTCATCGCTTCCCCCTCGTCCTCTGCATACGTTGACGCCCTCCCGCAAGGGCTCGGCTCGCGCAACCGCGCTCGCTCATACAGCCCCCGAACCCCCGTCGTCGGCGACGCCCCCGGCGGTGCTGAGGACGACCGAGCGTGTCAGGTGACGGGGCCGGTCCGGATCCAAGCCGCGGTGCTCGGCGAGCGCCACCGCCGCCCGCTGGATGCGCACGAGCTCTGCCATCGGGTCGAGTCCGTCGCCGACGACGGTGGCGCCGGTTTCGGCGGCGTCCTCGAGGACGTCTCGGCCGACGTCGCCGATCGCCCACACCAGCGTGCCAGGCCGAGCCACGCTGATGGGACCGTGTCGGTACTCCATGGCCGGATAGGACTCGGTCCAGGCCTGCGCCGCCTCGCGGAGCTTGAGCGCCGCCTCGTTCGCGAGTCCTACGCTCCACCCGGCTCCCAGGAAGACGAAATGGTCGTGCGCCCTGGGATCCACGGGCGGGTCCTCGGCGAGGACGCTTTCGGCATCGGCGGCCGCTCCCTCGAGATCCTGCCCGAGTTGCGCGCGCAGCAGCGCGAGCGCGCTGGTCGCGAACCGCGTCTGCACCACCGAGCGCTCGTCGGCGAACTCGAGCGCGATGACCTCGTCGGCGTGAGCGGCGACTGGGGAGTCCTGCACGCCGACGATCGCCACGCGCCGGCACCCCGTCACGGCGTCCATCGCGTCGACGACCTCCGTCGTCGTGCCGCTTCTCGAGATAGCGACGAGCGTCGACCACGCCCTGCCGCGCGGCATCTCCGAGGCCGGGAACGCGTCCGTCTCGCCCAGGCCGAGCGACTCGCGCAACGCCGCGTACGCCTGCGCGCCGAAGAGCGATGTCCCGCAGCCGATCACGCCGACGCGGGTGCCCGCGACGGGCAGGATCTCGGAACGCGCGTGCCCCCTCTGCGCTGCCTCGCGCCAGCAGTCGGGCTGGCTCGCGATTTCACGCGCGATTTCGCTCACTTCGGCGGACTATAGGTCAGAAGCGATCACCCGCGCAACGCATATCCCTATACTTCGCGCATGCGTCAGGCAGAGCGGCTCGGCGTGATCCTGGAGGAGCTCGCGGCGGTGGGCTCGGTCGGCGTGACGCAGCTCGGCGAGCGCCTAGGGGTGTCCGCCGCGACGGTCCGGCGCGACCTAGAGCTGCTCGAGGAGCAGCGCCTGCTTACGCGCACGCACGGCGGCGCCGTCGCGCAGATGGTCTCGTACGAGCTTCCGCTTCGCTATCGCTCGGCCAGGCGCCAGGAGCAGAAACGTCGTATCGGGGAGGAGGCCGCGGCGCGCGTGCACGATGGAGCGGTGATCGGTCTCACCGGCGGCACGACGACCACCGAGGTTGCTCGCGCCGTCGCGCACCGGCCGCTGACGGTCGTCACGAACGCGCTCAACATCGCGAGCGAGCTCGCGATACGACCCAACATCAAGCTCGTCGTCACGGGCGGGGTCGCGCGTTCCGAGACGTACGAGCTCGTGGGGCCGATCGCCGACCGCGCGGTCGGCGACCTGCATCTGGACGTCGCGTTCATAGGCGCGGACGGCGTCACGGCGGCCGCCGGCCTCACGACGCACCATGAGGTCGAGGCGCACACCGACCGTGCTGTGCTCGACACCGCGGCACGGGTGGTCGTCGTCGCTGACGGATCGAAGCTCGGTCGTGTCGCGTTCGTGGAGATCTGCCCGATCGAGGCCGTGGACGAGCTCGTCACGGACGACGAGGCCGACCTCGACGAGCAGAAGCGCATCGCCGACGCCGGTGTCGCCGTCACCGTCGTTTGATCGGGTAAGTGCGTCGATAGGATCACCCGCGTGGCAGTGATCGCGGCGTCGATCCTCGACGCGGACTTCTCCGATCTGCGACGAGAGATCGAGCGCGTCGCCGACGCCGGCGTCGATGCCTTCTCGCTCGACGTGATGGACGGCCACTTCGTGCCGCGCCTGACGTTCGGCGACTTCCTCGTCGCACGCATCCGCTCGTGGATCGACCTACCGATCGAGGTCCACCTCATGGTCGAACAGCCGAGCACGTGGGTGCAGCGCATGTCGGACGCGGGCGCCGACCTCGTGATGTTTCACCTGGAGGCGACCTCCGATCGGGCGGACGTCGTGAGGCGGATCCGCGCCGAGCGGCGGGCGGTGGGTTTGGCGGTGCGGCTCGACACGCCGATCGACGCGATTCCGACGGCGCTGCTCGAGGCCGTGGACGTCGTGAACCTCGTCGCCGTGCCGCTCGGCTGGGGCGGAGCGTCATCGGCCGCCGACACGTTCGAGCGGATCGGCCGGCTTCGTAGCCGGATCGACGAGCTCGGGACGCGAACGGCGATCGAGGTCGACGGCGGCGTCAAGCCCGACAACGCGTTGGGGTACACCCGGGCCGGTGCGGACATGCTGACGTCAGGCACCGGCATCTATCACGCGCCCGATGCCGCAAAGGCGGTCGCGACGCTGCGGTCCTCGACATCCGGTCCGGGCGATGTGGAGGCTCGCCGTCGATTGGAGCCGTTTCTCGCGGTCCCGAGCTCCAAGCCCGTCGACGACGAGGGCCGCCGGGCGCGGCTCGCGGAGCTGCGCGACGCCTTGGACATCCCGTCGAGCGTCTGGGATCCGGCCGCGATACAAGCACCGGACACGACCGGGCGGTGAGCGTCCGAATCCGGCCTGCTGTCTCGATCCGGGTTCTGTTCGTGCTCTTCGGCGTCGTCATCGCGTCGTTCTTTCCGTTCATCGCCCTGTTCCTCGACGATCGTGGGCTGTCGCCGACCGACATCGGGTTCGTTCTGGCCTCGATGGCCCTCGCTCGGATCGCGGCCAACCCGATGTGGGGGCACCTCGCCGACACGTCGCTCGGACGACGGCGGGCGCTCCAGATCGGATCGGTGGGTGCCGCGGTCGCGGCGGTTGGTCTCTTCTATGCGCAGGAACCGATCGCGATCGCGGCGGTGGCGTTCGTGTTTGCGGCGTTCCAGGCGTCGACTGGTCCGAATATGGATGCGATCGCGCTGACGTACCTCGGCGATGAGCGTATGCACGACTACGGTCGCATCCGCTCGTGGGAGAGCCTCAGCTACGCGGGCGCGTGCTTTCTGCTCGGCGTCGTCCTGCAGGCCGCTGGCGTGCGGTGGGCGATGGTGGCGTTCGCCATCGCGAGTCTAGGTGTCGCTGTATGGGCCGGCACCATCGCCGCCGACCGCCCGCGCCACGGCGGAGGCGAGCACGGACGGCTCGGGACCGTCGGAACCCTCTTCCGCGCCGTGCCGAGGTTCTGGGTGTTCTTGGTCGCGTTGCTGCTCCTTTGGACCGGGTTCAACGGGGCATGGAACTTCATCGCGCTCAAGATCGAAAGCGGTGGCGGAGGTCCGCTTCTGGTCGGCATCGGGACAGCGCTGGGCGGCCTCGTCGAGGTTCCGACGATGCGCTCGTCCTCGAGGTTGCAGCGGCGATTCGGTCTTCGCCGTCTCTTCGTCGCGGGCTGCGTCGTCTACGCGACCGGCTTCCTGCTCTGGGGACTCGTCGAGAGCCCGCGGGTAGTGTCCGCGCTCACGACGTTCGAGGGCGTCGGCTTCGCTCTGCTGTTCACGACGACCGTCGTCGTCATCGGCCGGATGGTGCCGCGGTCCCTGTACTCGACGGGCCAGTCGGTCGCGATGATGACCGGATTCGGCCTCGGCCCGATCCTCGGGACGGGACTCGGCGGCATGGTGTACGAGTCGCTCGGCCCGCTCGTCCTGTACTCGGCGGCGTCGGTGCTGACCCTCGCGGCCGCCGTCGTCGCGCGGATCGCGCTGCGCGACGAGCGCTTCGACGGCGCGAGCGCGGGCCAGGGCGAGGCCGGCGCGCCACCCCTAGGGACGATCACCGGGACGACCATCGAGACCTGATAGGGCTCAATCCGATTGCCGGCGAAGCCGACAAATCAGGCGTTCGCTGGTTCGGGGTTGCGATGCTTACGTGTCCAGGATGCTCGATGCGTCTCGACGTGGAAACGGCGAGGTGTCCGGCGTGCCGGGGGTGGATCGGCGTCCCGCCGCGGCCCGATGTGGGCGTGGCCGTTCCCGCTCCGCCGCAGCCGCCGTCGGGGACGGATCGCGGACGAGCGCGACGGGCGCCGCTGGGTCTCGCTGTGGGCTTGATGCTCGTCGCGACCGCGTTGTTCCTCGTGTACGCGTCCTCGGGCATGCTGGTCACGCTCGCGGGACGTGGTTACGCGTCGCCCGGAGTCGGCATCGCTGGTTCGGTGATCGCGTTCGTCGTGTTCGTTGCGGGATGGCGCATTGTTCGGGAATACTCGTCGGGCGCCGCGATCGCCGAGTCCAGGAACGGGGTGCTCGGCGTCATCGCGGGTCTCGGCTGGTTGATCGCCGCGATCCTCTCGGTCCGGCTCGAGATCGGGTGGTTCCCGCAGATGTCGTCGCTGCAGTTCCTCGCGGCCGGGACCGCCGCCGCGACGCTGGCCGGCGCCGTCGGCGCCGCCGCGTTCACGGCGTCGCGACGACCCTCCTTCCGATTCCTTCCGCTTGTCGTCGCCGTCGTCGTGCCGCCCGTCGCGGTCGCCACGGTTCCCGCGTTCGGGCCGCTTCGTACGACACCGCTACCGGGCCGCCGTGACTATGCCGTCACGGCGCGGCCGGACGGACCGGCGAACCTGTATCTGATCCGCGACGGGGGAGCAGACGTCATCAAGCTCACCGACACGGGGACGGCGACGAGCGGGGCCGACCTGTCCCCGGACGGCCGACGGATTGCGTTCGGAGACGATCGGCGCGGGACGGTCGACGTGTGGGTCATGGAGCTCGACGCGTCGATGCGGCCTGTGAAACTGCGCCGGTTGACGCACGGCCTCGGCGACGAGACGTTCCCGTCGTGGTCGCCCGACGGTCGAACGGTCCTCTATACCGAGGAGTCCGGGCGACGAACGAACGTTCGCGTCGTCGACGCGGCGACGCGCGCGCTCACCAGGATCACCGTCGACGGCGACAGCCTCTCACCCTCGTGGAGTCCCGATGGTTCTTCGATCGTGTATTCGTCGGCGGCAGACGACGAACCCGGGAACCACGACATCTGGCAGGTCGGCGCCCACGGCGCGAATCCGCACCCGATCCTCGACTCGCGAGGCGACGATTGGGACCCGCACGTGTCGCCCGGCGGGGGGCGGCTGTTGTTTTCATCGGACGCCCTGGGCACCGACGACGTCTGGGTTGCCGATGTCGACGGCCGTCATACGCACCCGCTCACGGGCGGGGAGCCGGCCGCGGATCGTGCCTTCGGATGGTCGCCGGACGGTCGCTTCGCGCTCTTCACGTCGGACCGCTCCGACACCGGCGGTAACTTCCTGTTCTTCATGCCCGCGAGGGGAGGGCCGGCCACGCTCGCCGTCGTTCTGTGATCCGACGGCGGATGTCCGCCGCGGCGAACGCTACCAGCGGATGCCCTTGGGCATGAGGTCGCGGTGAGCCTCGATGAGCTCGTCGCACAGCTCGACGATCCTTGACGTCGTGAGCGTGGCCGCGGTGTTGGCGTCGAGGAGCGCGCCACGCCGTTCTTGTCGACGAGCGCTGGCACCTCGACGCAGACGTCGTCGGGAAGACCCTCGATGACAACACGAAACGCGTTCGCAGGGGCTCCAAGCGTTCGCGTACGATACCGGCCGGACCGTCCACCCAGGGGGTACCGACATGGTGAGCGCATACATCCTCATCCAGACCGAGGTCGGCAAGGCGAGCGCGGTTACCCGGGAGATCGGCGGAATCAAGGGAGTCAGCCAGGTCGACGGCGTCACCGGCCCGTACGACGTGATCGCCCGCGGCGAGGCTGCGGACCTCGACGAGCTCGCGAAAGCGATCGTCATGCCGGTGCAGTCCGTCGAGGGCGTGACGCGCACCCTCACGTGCCCCGTCCTGCAGCTCTGACGTGATCAAGATTCGCCGAGACGCCGACATCTCCGACGTCGAAGGCGGCTGGTTCCGGGCGCGGTGGCACTACTCCTTCGACACGTACCACGACCCGGAGTACGTGCAGTTCGGGACGCTGCGTGTGTTCAACGACGATCGGCTCATCCCGGGAGCGATCTGGCCGCTGCATCCGCATCGCGACATCGAGGGCCTCACGTACGTCGTCGAGGGGTCGTTCCGTCATCAGGACAACGTGGGCGGCTCGCCCGGTCCGCTGCCCGCCGGCTCGGTGCAACGGATGACCCTGGGCTCCGGCGCGTGGCATTCGGAGCAGAACGCATCGGAGACCGAGCCGATGCGCTTCATCCAGTTGTGGATCATGCCGAACGAGCGCGGACTGCCGCCGGGCGTCGAGCAGAAGGTGTTCACGACGGAGGATCGAACGGACCGGCTACTGAGGGCGATCAGCGGCGACGACGGCGACGCGGTGCTCGTGCATCAGGAGGCGCACGTGTTCGTGTCGCACCTCACGCCCGGCGTGCGCGTCGAGCACGCGCTCGCCGATGGCCGAGGCGCATATCTCTACGTCATCGATGGCGACGTGTCGGTGAATGGCGACCGGATGACGACCGGGGACGCGGCGCAGATCACGGACGAGTCCGTCGTTAGGATCGACGGTTCCATCGCCTCCGAGCTGATCCTCGTGGACGTGTCGCTCGTGTGATCTCCCTTCGCGTCTGCGGTACGGCCGAGCTGACGCCTCCCGACCTCGAGCAGATGCGTGCCTTGTTCGCGGCAGCCTGGGCAGACGACGGTTTCTCCGACGCGGACTGGAAGAACATGTCCGGCGGGGTTCATTTCGTCGTCGAAGTCGACGGACGCATTGCCTCGCATGCGTCCGTCGTGCGGCGCGACCTTCGGACGCCCGCGCATGCGCTCGACACCGGTTATGTCGAGGCTGTCGCAACGTCGCCGGAGCTGCAGGCCCGAGGGCTCGCAACGCGAGCCATGCGCGCGGCGAACGAGCACATCGAACGGACGTACGAGCTCGGGGCGCTCGATACCGGATCGCACGGTTTCTACGAGAGGCTGGGATGGCATCGGTGGCGCGGTCCCACTTCCTGCCGAACCGCGAACGGCGAGGTCCGGACGCCGGAGGAAGACGGCAACGTCATGATCCTGTGGACGCCGCGGACGCCCGCCGACCTGGATGTCGATGCCGGGCTCAGCTGCGAGTGGCGAGTGGGCGACGTCTGGTGACCGGTGAGGGTCGTAACGTCATCGGAGGTGGATGACGTTCGCTGTTACGAGCCGCGCCGCGTCCGAGGACAAGAACACGACGACCTCCGCGACCTGCTCCGGCGAGGCGATGTGGAGAAGCTCATCGCTGCCGCGGACCATTTCACGGACCGTCGGCGTCACCCATCCCGTGTCGGTCACGGGAGGGTGGACGGCGTTCGCCGTGACGCCGTGCGGCGCCAGCTCGAACGCCGCCGACATCGTGTAGTTCTCGAGCGCCGCCTTCGCGGCGCCGTACGAGACCTCCTCGGGAAACCCCAGCGGCCCACCCGAGGTCAGCGCGATGATCCGTCCCCACGTGCGTCCACGCCCGATGTGCCGAGCCGCGAACTCGGAGATCAGCAGGGCGGAGGCCTTGGCGTCGACCGAGAACACCTCGTCGATCGTTTCGGATGTGACGCGTGTCAGCGAACGACCGAGCCGATCCGTGGTCGGTTGCGAGAACGTGTCCGTCGCCCATGCGGAGGCGTTGTTCACGAGGATGTCGACGGGGCCAAAGGCGTCCTCCGCCACCTCGAACAGCATCGGCGCCGACGACGCATCGCGGAGATCGGCCTCGACGGCACGAGCGCGGCCGCCGAGGCGTGCGATCGACTCGATGAGCGGGTCAGCGGTTCGGGTTCTGCGGTCGGCGTACGCTGAGGGCATCTCGGGATCGGGCTCCCGGTTCAACCGGAGGTACGTGACGAGCACTGCCGCACCCGAGGCGGCCAGACCGTGCGCGATCGCCGCGCCGATGCCGTGGTTGGCGCCCGTGACGATCGCAGTGTGGCCCGACAGGTCGAACGGCGTCGTCGTGGCGGAGACGGGCTCCTCCTCTCAGTCGTCGAACGACACCGGAAACGGCAGCGCGACCGGATCGTAGAAGCGCGACTTCCCGTCTGCGTCGAACCGATCGAGGCCGAAGTCGCTCACATCGGTCACCGACGTCTTCCCGTTCAGGCACACGTCCGCGGCGATCCTGGCGACCGCCGGACCCCACATCATGCCGTGTCCCCCCGGCGACGCGATCGTCACGCCGTCGATCGTAGAGTCGTCGGGCCGGAGCGCCGGGCCGAGGATCGGGAGGTGGTCGGAGGTGTAGTCGATCGTCGCCGCCCACGCCTTGCGGATGCCGAGGTCCTTCGTGACCGGCACGAACCTGGCGAGGCGACGGCGCATCGATCGCAGATACGTCCAGTCGATCGCCCGCGCGCGCCCCGGCGACTCGTTCGGATTGCTCATGCCCCAGAGCAGCCCGCCCTCCTCGAGCCGCCAGTACAGGCCTGCACCGAGGTCGAAGACCATCGGCAGCCGGTCGACGTCGAACGCGGGATGTGGCTCGGACACGACCACCTGATGCCGGGCGCCGCCGGCCGGGATCCGAAGGCCGAGCGGTCGTCCGACGTCTCGCAGCTGGGGTCCGCCGGTGAGGACGAGCCGCTCGGTCGCGATCGTGCCGTTCGACGTCTCGACGCCCGTCAGCATCGTCGATCCGGTTCCTCGCGAGCGCGTGGCGACGCCCACGAACCGCGTGCGCTCGCGGACGTCCACCCCGCACCGCTGCATCGCGAGCGAGTACGCCCGGACGTTCCTCGGCGGATCGATGCAACCGTCGGCGGACGCATACGAGCCGCCGCGGTGTGCGGCCGGGGCGAGCGTCGGGTTCACGGCGACGGCCTGCTCGGCGGAGAGCCACTCCACCTCGAGACCGGCGGCGCGCTGCATCTCGACGCGTTCGCGCCCCGCGCGTTCGTCGCCCTTCGACACGGCGAGGATCAGGTAGCCCAGCTCGCGGAAGCCGGAATCCGTGCCGTATGCGTCCCGCTGTCGCCGGTAGAAGTCGATCGACCATCGTCCAAGCGCGACCGTCTCCGGCGTGCCGCCCTGCGCGCGAACGACGCCCGCGGCGCGGCTGCTGGCCCCCTGACCGACGACCCCCTTCTCGAGGACCACGACGCGCTCGGCGCCGTGCTCTCTCGCGAACACCGAGGCCCAGCCGCCGACCGTCCCTCCGCCGACGATCACGACGTCCGCCGTCTCGCGCCCCACGCGCCCCCCTCGATCTCGAAGGCGCCGCAGTGTATCCGGGCTCCGGGGTAGCGTGTCGGCGATGAGCCTCGAGGTCCGGGAGCGGCGGCTGCTCGTCGAGGAGATCCTCGTCGTCCTCTCGCTCTCTCTGCTCGCAAGCGCCGTCTTCGCGCTGATCGACCTCCTGTCGGCGCCGATCCGCGGCGTCACCGTGTTTGCCGCTGATCAGAGCACCCTGCTCGCGCGGCAGATCGCGGGCTTCGTGTTCGGGCTCGCCCCGGCGTGGCTCGTCGTGTATCTGCTCCAGCGCTCGGGTGAGGGCGTCGCCGCGATCGGTCTGGACCTCCAGCAGCCCCGGCGCGACGCGCTTCTTGGGCTCGCGCTGTTCGTCGTCGTGGGCCTCGGCGGTCTCGGGATCTACCTGGGGTCCGTTGCGCTCGGCGTGAACCGGTTCGTCGTGCCGGCGCCGCCGCTCGGCCACTGGTGGACGGTCCCGGTGCTCGTCCTCGATGCCCTCGGAGCCGGCGTCCTCGAGGAGATCATCGCCGCGTACCTCATCACGAGGCTCCGCCAGCTGAGCCTGTCCGCCCCGGCGGCGATCGCGCTGGCGGCGGGGCTGCGCGGCTCGTACCACCTGTATCAGGGGTGGGGCGGGTTCCTCGGGAACCTGGCGATGGGCCTGCTGTTCGGACTCGTCTTCGTGCGAACCCGCCGCGCCTGGCCGCTCGTCATCGCGCACACGCTTCTCGACGTCGGCGCCGGCGTCGGCTACATCTTGTTCCGTCGGCATCTGCCGGGGTTCTCTCTGGCCGGGCTTCGATGAACGTCTTCGCGGATGGTCTCTCGTTGACGGAGGCGCTCCACTGCACAGCGGAGCGCGGGTATGCGTACGTGCCCGATGCGCTCGCCGCGTCGTTTCGTGATTCACTCGGCAGCGAGATCGACGGCGGGCCCTGGCAACGATTCGACGAACCGGATGGCGCGGTGCGGATGCAGATCGAGGGGTTCGACGTCGACATGCCGATGGCCGGGTTCCCCGCCATCGCCGCGCTTCGTCACGACCTCGAGGTCGTCGTCCACCGCGACGGCGCCGCCATTCGCGGGCTCCGGACTTGGCGGCCGAACGAAGCCGGCGCCGTTCGGTATCGCCCGGGAGCGATGGGCATCAGCGCGCACATGGATGGCAAGTGGTACCGCCGGCTCGTCGCCGTCGTGACCGTGCGCGGTACGGCGCCGTTCTCGGTCCACTCGACCCGCGACGCCTCCGCCGCGGCTACCTGGACGGCCGAGGCCGGCGGCATCACGCTGATGCGGGCGCCGGGTCTCGCCGGCGTCCGCGACGGTCGGCCGTTCCACTCGATCCCCGGACCCAAGAGCGGAACGCGGGTTTCCCTCGCGATCCGGATGGCCGTCGCCCGTTGACGCTTATGCGCGCTATGTCACTGGAGGCGGCGCGGGATCGAACGCTCCCACCGGCGTGACCACCGGCGCTCGCCGCCCTCGCCGACGTCGATCTCGATCTCGACCCGGTACGTCTTGGCGTCGCTAACCACGGAGTACTGCGCCTCGCTCTCGACCGTTGCCTCCGGATAGACGATGCGGATGACCGACCGCGCATCGACACGCGCGTCCCCGGGATCGACCGTCGAGACGCTCACTGTCCCGCCGTACCGCTCGTAGGTCTCCGGGATGTCGTCTCCGGCCGCCGACGTCCCCCAGCTCGCCGAGGTGACGGTCGTCCTGTGCTCGAGCACGTCGTGCTCGATCTTCCAGTCGATGCCGTCCGGCCGCTCGCGCCCGCGCGAGGCGGTGGGCGGGTGATCCGCCGAGCGCGGCTCGTAGATTTCCTGGCGCGCCCCGCCCGTCGGCGGCGCGAGCCTTGGGCGCCCGGCGATGGGGGACGGGCCGTCGAGCGTCGGGAGCGTGAGCGTCGCGTCGCTCACGTCGATCGACAGCGTCACCGGCTCCGGCGGGGACCACGCGTTCGGCCAGTCGGTTCCCGCGACGTCGAGGCGGACTCGGTGGCCGCGCTCGAACGTCCACGACGTGAGCGTGAAAGGCACCGAAACGCGCGTGGGCGCGCCGGGCTCGAGGGGCACGGGTCGTTCATGAGAGCTCCGGTGGGTCAGGTTGAGGAACGCCCGGCCGGCGAGCGCCGACGTGCCGTCGGCGAACACGTCGACGAGCTTGGCCGACAGGAACGCGACGGGTCGGTCCGATGTCACCGTCACGTCGAGCCGTGGGCTGCCGAGGATCTCGAGTTCCGAGTCGAGCGGCTCCCACACGTACCCGAGCGAAAACGCCTCGTCGGGTCGTTGGTCGAGTGGCTGTCCGTACGGTAGATGACCCGCGCAGCTGATCCACGCCGTCCACCCGACGTCGCCGCGCACCTCGAGCTCGTCACGTCCGTGGCCGGCCGCGCCGGCGCGATCCGCCTTTGCGAGCTCGAGCATCATCTCGCCCCCCCGATCCAGCGGCCATCGCGGTTCGAAGCGCCACTCGCCGCGCACCTGTCCAAGATCGGGCGCCGGGCGCGTCGACCGCCGCGCGAACAACACGATCGCCGGTTCGCGATCCACCCCGTTGTCCTCTTGCTTCAGCCACCGGTCCCACCATCGGACCATCTCGGGAACGAGGTCGATGTTCGGCCCGGGCAGCGACGTCTCGGTCGAAGCGTGCGCCCACGGCCCCTGGATCAGCCGCTTGGGACACTCCAGCCGTGCGAGGACGTTGAGCGCGTCCTTCCAGTAGCCGTCGGCCCAGCCGGAGACGATCATCGTCGCTGCGCGGATCGACGCGTAATCCTCGCGCAGCGACCCGTGCTTCCAGTACTCGCCGTAGTTCTGTTCCTCGAGCCAGCGAAGCAGCCACGGCTCGTTCTCGCGTACGCGCCGCTCCCACTCGGCCCGCCACCCCTCGCCGAACAGAGACGGCACCGGGGGGAGGGCGTTCATGGCGGCCATCATGACGGGGTAGTCGCAAAGGTCGAGCGCCTTGAGCGCCCCGCCGAAGTAATGGACGTCGTCGTAGGTATAGCGGTCGTCGGTCGCAAAGATCGTGACGATCGCCTTGAGGGCTTCGGGACGTGTCATCGCGACCTGGACCGCGTTGAACCCCGAATACGACGTTCCGAACATCCCCACGTTGCCGTTCGACCACGCGCGCGACGCGAGCCAGTCGATGACCTCGTTGAGGTCCTCCTGCTCGATCGGCGGGTACTCATCGAGTGCCGAACCCTCGCTGGTTCCCGTTCCGCGCACGTCGACGCGCAGGACGGCGTAGCCGTGCCCGGCGAACCGCTCGTACTCGTGGCGGTACCGCGCGGTCAGATCGTCCTTGCGATACGGGAGCGCCTCGAGCAGCGCGGGCCACGGGCCGCCCGCGTCGGGACGATAGAGCGTCGCGTGCAGCCGCACGCCGTCGCGCATCCGAAGGAAGAGGTGCTCGCGCCGGGGCATCCGCGCCGGATGCTACAGCGCGCGTCCGGGCCGACCGCGCCGGAGAGTGGCAGTTGATCGCGCGTCCGTCGTCATACCCACGACGGGAACCAGGCCCGCAGCCGCCACGCGGCGTCGGAGAGAGGACCGCCAGTCAGCGTCGGCCAGAACCACGCGAAAAGCGCCACCGCCACGACGACGAAGCCGATGGCGATCGGCAGGTACGGCCTGGATCGCGAGCCCGCGATGTGGATCGCGGACAGGCCGCGGATGAGGTAGACGTCCGCCAGCACGAAGAACGGCGCGATCGTCGTGGCGTAGAAGAGGAACTGTGGACGCGAGACGAGGAACCAGGGCAGGTACAGCGCTGCGATCGAGATGAGGATGTATCCGGCGCGCCAGTCACGGCGGCGGATCCACCAGAACGCGACCCATGGGATCGCCGCAAGGCTGCCCCAGAAGATCACGGGATTGCCGTTGGCATAGATGACGCGGCGGACCCCCTCGCCGTACCTGGCGAAGTACAGGACCGGCCGAATGAGCAGGATCCACTGCCAGGCATGAGAGAGGTAGGGGTGGATCGGCTTGTGATCGGTCGGATCGATCCATTGAAGGTGTTCGTGATAGGAAGCCATCGCGGTCTGCAGCTCCCACCACTTCTGGACGTCGAGCCCGTACTGCACGAACCAGCCGACGTAGGAGGCGACGTAGACCGCACCCGGGAGCACCAGCAGCCACACGACGATCGGAAAGGCCTCCCACTGAATCGCTTTCCAGACCGATCTGCGCCATGGGATCCCCGCGCGGTGCCGCCGTTCGATCTCCCACAGCGCCGACAGCGCGACGACGCCCAGGATGGCGGTCGCGCCGGACCACTTGCTCGCGACCGCGCAGCCGAGCGCGATCCCGGCCGCGATCCGCCACGGACGAAGGAACGGCGATGGGACGCGCAGCGACGGCGGCGCATCGCTCTCGGGTGGCGGGGTGCGAGCGTCGATCCATCGGCGATCGAGCAGGACGAACAGAAACGCCATGACGATCCAGAACGCGACGAAGACGTCGAGCATGGACGTCCGTGACTGGACGACGCTGAGGTCCTCGGTCGCAAGGAGCAGGCCGCCGACGAACGTCCACAGCGCACTGCCGAACAGCACCTGCACGATCATCGCCAGCAGGACGACGGTCGCGGTGCCGGTTATTGCGGCCGAGACTCGCCACCCGAACGACTCCGTCCCGAACGCGAGCTCGCCGCCGGCGATGATCCACTTCCCGAGCGGGGGGTGCACCCAGTCCCCGACATCGCCCCGTTCCCGGCGCCAGAACTTCTCGTCCGCGCTCGCGACGTCGCACCGCTGGTTGGAATAGCCGAGGAAGATGCATCCGGACTTCGAGTAGTAGATCTCGTCGAAGATCCGGTCGTGCGGGTACGACAGATGGACGAAGCGGACGCCGGCGGCGATGAGCCCGACCGCGACGATCGCGACGGTTGGCCTGTTGAGCCAGCGCCGGAACGCCTCAAGGAGGGTCTCGCGCCGAGGCGAGACGATCTGGGGCTCTGTCGTGGTCGCGGTCACCGACCCGATGGTAGGCGACGAGGTGCGAACGACCGTCTCGCGCTCGCATGATTTCCGATCATCGCGCCTTGCGATCGCGAAGACGGATCACGAACTGTACCCCCTGGAACTCGTCGGTCACCGAGGCCGACTTGTTGTCCACGAGCCCCGCGTCGAGCCCCGTCCGCTGCACGGAGTCGAACGTCAGGTCCGTCTGGATGCCGGCAGCCTTCTTCGGCCAGACCACCCACAAGCGTCCATCGGGGGCGAGTGCCGCGGCGAGCCTCGGGAAACGACGCTCGAGATCGCCCAGGCTCGTCGTGAACAGCAGGACGACGTCCAGGTCCGACCGCGCCGCGCGGAGCAGCTGCACCCCGTCCGGTAGGCCGGTGAGCCGGAAGTCGCCGGGGGCGCGGACGACGAGTACGCGGGCCCTCTCGCGGATGCCGAGTTTCTTCGGCAGCGGTGTGCCGGAGTAGTCCCGCTCCGCGCTTGTGGGCATCGGCGGGTCACTCTAGCGTCGCCTCCGTGAGCGGGACGCTGTTCGTCGTCGGCACGCCCATCGGCAACCTCGCGGATGTCACGGAGCGAGCGCGGGTGACGCTGGCGCGTGCCGACGTCGTCGCGGCGGAGGATACGCGGCGAACCGGACGGTTGTTAGCGCACCTCGGCATATCGAGGCCGCTCCTTTCCTTCTTCGAGGGGAACGAGGAGCGCCGCACGACGGATCTCGTGGCGCGGCTTCGCGAAGGAGCGAGCGTCGCGCTCGTGAGCGACGCCGGAATGCCGGGGATCTCGGACCCCGGTTTCAGCCTCGTGAGTGCGTGCATCGACGCCGGCATCCGGGTCACGGTCGTGCCTGGGCCGAGCGCAGCGATCGCGGCCCTCGTCGTCTCCGGACTGCCGACCGATCGGTTCGTCTTCGAGGGTTTCCTTCCGCGCCGCGGCGGCGAGCGTCGCGCCCGGCTCGCGGAGCTCCGCCACGACCTCCGGACAGTCGTGCTGTTCGAGGCGCCGGGACGCGTCCTCGCGCTGCTTCGCGACGTGCTCGGCGCGCTCGGCGATCGTCGCGTCGCCGTCGCGCGCGAGCTGACGAAGCTCCACGAGGAGGTCCTGCGTGGCCGAGTGTCCGAAGTCCTCGATGCGTTCGAGACGGGCGGGCCGCGCGGCGAGGTCGTCGTCGTCCTCGAGGGCGCCGCCGAACGATCCGTCCCCGATCTGGCCGCTGCGATCTCCGAAGCCCGATCGCTCGTCGAGGCCGGCGCGCGAAAGCGGGAGGCGGCAGCCGAGGCCTCGCGTCGCCACGGCGTTTCGGCGAACGAGGTCTATCGCTCGCTCGTCCGACATTGAGCGAGGGTCGCCGATACCCGTTCGCGCCGGCCGGGGGACGCCGCACGGCCGATCCCTCGGCCACGGCGGCGCTCGTACCATCGACGGCGTGGACACCGCTCTTCCGCCGCCGCCCGGGCGTGACGGGACGCCGCGGAGGCCCGACGAAGCGTTTCCGTGGCCCGTGTCGGATGGCGGGGGCGCGACCGGGGAGCCACCGCGCCGTCGGCGAACGGGGCTCGTTGTCGTCGCGATCCTTCTCGCCGCCGCGCTCATCGCCTCGGCGATCGGATCGATCGGCGGGATCGCGGCACGGACCCTCTCGCCGGACGCCGACGGCCACTTCCGGTTCCTGCGCGAGACGCCCGACGGGCGGCCCTTCCGCTGGGATCCGTGCCAAGCAATCCATTACGAGGTGAACGTCGTCGACGCGCCGAGCGCCGCACTCGCAGACGTTCGCGAGGCGATCGCGCGCGTCGCGGACGCCAGCGGGTACCGCTTCGTTTTCGACGGCACGACGACGCGGACAGCGGATCAGCAGATCGGACGCGTCTTTCAGACCGGGGGAACGGAGACCCGCTGGCTGCCGGTGCTGATCACCTGGGCGCCGCATGCCCATTTCGACTACTTGGCCGAGACCCGTCGCGCGGCCGCCTTCGCGCTGCCCCGGGTCGGCGATGGCGAAGACCACGAGACCTACGAGAGTGGGCTCGTCGTCATCGACGCGGGCGAGCGCCTGCCGACGGGGTTCTCGGGGCGGTACAGCGAGGGCGTCGTGCTGATGCACGAGCTCGGTCACGTCATGGGGCTCGGCCATGTCGGAGACGGTGGCGAGCTGATGTGGTCGCCGAACGTATCGGGCGCCGAGCGCGTCCCCGACCTGCGGCTCGCCGACTGGGGACCGGGCGATCGGCGCGGCCTCGAGATCCTCGGCGGTCGCGGAGCCTGCCCGGCGCCGTAGTCCGTTCGCGAAGCCGTCGCAAACCCTCGCGGTACGATGCCTCGACCATGGGCCGCGACGTCTTCTACGTCACCTCCGCCATCCCATACGTCAACGCTGAGCCCCACGTCGGAACCGCGTACGAGATCATCGCCTGCGATCTCATAGCTCGGTATCACCGGCTACGCGGCGAGGACGTGTTCTTCCTGACAGGCGCCGACGAGCACAGCCACAACGTGGCTCGCTCGGCTGCCGAGCACGGCATCACGCCGCAGGAGTGGACGGATCGCATGGTCCCGAAGTGGCGGCACGTCTGGGAGCGTCTCGAGATCTCGAATGACGACTTCATTCGGACGTCGGAGGAGCGGCACACGGAGCGGGTCCAGCGGTTCGTCCAGCTCCTGTACGACCGAGGGCAGGTGTACCTCGGCACGTACGAGGGTCCCTACTGCTTCTCGTGCGAGGAGTTCAAGCAGGAAAGCGAACTCGTCGAAGGCCGCCTGTGTCCGATCCACCTCACCGCCTGCCAATGGCTGAAGGAGGACAACTACTTCTTCCCGCTGTCGAAGTATCAGGAGCCACTTCTTCGTCTGTACGACGAGCGCCCCGAATTCGTCATACCGTCGTTCCGCCGGAACGAGGTGGTCGCTTTCGTCCGCGGCGGGCTGCGAGACCTGTCGATCTCACGGTCGGGGTCGGAGTGGGGGATCCCGGTCCCCTGGGACCCCTCTCACGTCATCTACGTGTGGATCGACGCGCTGCTCAACTACATCACGGCGCCCGCCTTCGGCGTTCCGGGGTCGATGTTCGACCGGGTCTGGCCGTGCGACGTGCACGTCATCGGCAAGGACATCGCACGGTTCCATGCCGTCATCTGGCCGGCGCTCCTCATGGCGGCCGGCATCGAGGTCCCCAAGACCGTCCTGGTCCACGGGTTCCTGACGGTCGGCGGCGAGAAGATGTCGAAGAGCAGGGGGACAGGCGTACACCCATTCGAGCTCCTGGATCGGTTCGGCGTCGACTCCTATCGGTACTTCTTCCTAAGGGAGGTACCGTTCGGTCAGGACGGCAACTACTCGCTTGAGGCGATCATCGAGCGCCACAACGCCGACCTGGCGAACGGGCTCGGCAACCTCGCGAGCCGCGTACTGGCGATGCTCGGGTCGTACTTCGACGGGGTCGTGCCCGACCCCTTCGCCGACGGCGTGGACGGCGACCTATCGTCGGTCGTCGCCGACGTCGGCAGGCGAGTCGACGAGTCGATATTGGACCTCCAGCTGACGCCTTCGGTGGCGGCGGTCTGGGAGATCGTCGACCGAGCGAACGGCTACCTCGTCGAGAAGGAGCCGTGGAAGATCGCGAAGGACGGATCTCGGCGGGCGGAGCTCGGCTCGATCCTTTACGCCGCCGCCGAGACACTCCGCGTTCTGGCGATCCTCATTTCGCCGATCATGCCCTCGGCTGCTGGACGGCTCTGGGAGCAGCTCGGCATCGACGTCCCGCTCTCGGATCAGCGAGTTCCCGAAGCTCTCAAATGGGGCGGACTTCGCCCGGGGACGACGACGAGCAAGGGCGATGCGCTGTTCCCTCGCCTCGAGTCCTGAGTGAGGGTGGCACCAGCGTCGTTTCACGTGAGACCCGCCGCCTCGACTCCGGCTCAACACAGCCGCTGAGCATCGCGCGGTCGGCCGTCCGGTTGCGCCGGCACGTATCGAGTCGAGGTAGAGAGCGGCTATCGTGGCGCGGCGATGGCCGACCACAACCCTGAAGAACGGGTGCAGAGCGGAGCCGTCGACACGCACTGCCATTTGTTCCTGATTGGGGACGACCCTGCACCCGCCGTCGAGGCCGCCCGAGCGGTCGGGGTGGAGACGTTCGTGTGCCCCGGGATCGACCCAGACACCAGCCGGCAGGCGGTCGCGCTGGCGCACTCGTACCGGGGGGTGTTCGCGACGGCTGGGATGCATCCCCACGACGCCTCGGCGTTCGACGACAGCGCGCGGGCGGAGATCGAGCGCCTGCTCATCGAACCAATGGTTATCGGAGTCGGGGAGTGCGGCCTCGACTACTTCAGGATGCGCTCGCCGGCCGAGGATCAGGAGCGCGTTCTGCGCGCACACATCGACCTCTCACGCGCCGCAGACCTTCCACTCGTCGTCCACACCCGCGACGCCTGGCCGAGGATGCTTCAACTACTGGATGAGGGATCCGCCGAACGCGTCGTCCTCCACTGCTTCACAGGGGACGCCGACGTCGCCGGCGAATGCGCATCGCGCGGGTATCACCTCTCGTTCGCCGGCAACCTGACCTATCCCAGGAACGAGGAGCTCCGCGCGGCGGCGGCCGCGATCCCCCTCGATCGCATCCTCGTCGAGACCGACAGCCCGTTTCTGGCTCCTCAGCGACTTCGCGGCCGCGACAACGAGCCCGCCAACGTTCTCGACGTCATCGACGAGCTCGCGAGGGTTCGTGGTGAGCCGGCCGAGGTCGTTCGGCGGGCGACGACGGCCAACGCTCGGGCCGCCTTTCCGCCCCTGTCGACGGTGGAAAACGAGACCAGCCGGAGTCGGGGATGAAGTTTGCAGTAAGGGTTGAGGGTTTGATAGCGTCCGGAGTCGTGCGCTTGAAGGCTTCGGTCCGGCCCCGCCGCTTCCCCCCGAGGCCTTCCTCGAACAGGAGGAAGGATGCGGGTTCGCCCGACGCGTGTGCGCAGATTGCGTACGCGCAAGGCGGTCGGTCACGCCGTGCTGCTGAGCGTCGTCCTATCGGCCGGAGCGACCTACCTCGCGATCCAGAAGAACGTCACGCTGGTCGTCAATGGAAGCCCGCAGGCCGTCCGAACGATGAGCGCGAACGTCGGGGAGCTGCTCTCGGTCACCGGGATTGCCCTCGACGGCAAGGACCAGGTGGAGCCGCCGCCGTCGACGCCCCTGTCCGACGGCATGACCGTCGTGGTGGACACCCAGCCCCTCACCACGACGGCAGCGAGCGATCACCGGGATGTGGGGGTCTGGGTGGTGGAAGAGGCCTCCGAGTGGCCGGCGAATCTGGCCACCGCGCGGGCCGAGGCTCCGCTCTCCGCGGGGGGTTGGGTCGGGACGTCGCCGGCCGTACGCGCACGGGTCGTCGTGATGGGGAAGGAACACGACGTCTTCACGAACGCGGGCACGGTCGGCGCACTCCTCTCGGCCATGGGGATCCATCCCGACCCTGACGACCGCGTGCTTCCGCCGCCCAGGACCCCCCTTCACGAGGGGCGACTGGTGACGTTCGTCAAGGTCGATGTCCGCACGCGCCGCGTCGTCACGCCGATCCCCGTCGACACCGAGACCACCTACACCAGCTCGCTCGCACCCGGCGAGGTGCGCGTTACCTCCGATGGCGATCCTGGGTCTCTCCTCGAGGTGTACCGGGACAAGGTCGTCGACGGTGTCGTCGCCTCGCAGACGCTCGTTCGCCGCGTAGTCCTGGACGAGGCGGACCCGGCGACGAGGCTTATCGGTCGTCTTAGTCCGCCTCCCCAAGGCTCTGAGTCGGGCGTGGCCAGCTGGTACTCGTTCGCGCCCGGCGACGGCTTCACCGCGGCGCATCCGTGGCTGCCGTTCGGTACGGTCGTCACCGTCACGAATCTGGCGAACGCACGATCGATCCAGGTGGTGATCAACGATCGAGGACCCTTCGGCGGGCGAGTCATCGACCTCTCCCAGGAGGCGTTCTCGGCCCTCGCCTCCCTCGGCACGGGCGTCATCGACGTCCGCCTCACCTGGTAGCGCGTCCGGCCGGAGCGAGCCGCCGCTTCTGGGGCTGACTCAGATCCGGTCACTGGTCGCACGCCACGGCATCCGCCCCTCGAAGTCGCTCGGCCAGCATTTCCTTACGGATCCGAACCTCGCCTCGGCCATCGCCGATGACGCCGGTGCCGGGGCCGGCGTTGCGATAGTCGAGGTCGGCGCCGGTCTCGGTTCGCTGACCGTGGCGCTGGCACACGCCGGCTCGAACGTACTGGCTATCGAGTTCGACCGCGGGGTGGTCGCCGCGCTTCACGACGTCGTCGACGGCATGCCGAACGTAACGATCCTCCAGGCCGACGCGCTTCGCGTCGACTGGCGCGCGACGCTCGGACGGCGGGTTTGGAGGATGGCCGCCAACCTTCCGTACAACGTCGCAGTGCCGCTGCTGCTGCGGATGCTCGGCGACGCGCCAGGGGTGAGGTCGTACGTCGTCATGGTTCAACAAGAGGTCGCGGAGCGGCTCGCCGCCGGCCCCGGCTCGCGCGCGTACGGCGCCGTGAGCGTCAAAGTCGCGTACCACGCCGAGCTCTCCATCCTTCGCCGTGTTCCCCCCGACGTGTTCTGGCCGCGCCCCGCGATCGAATCGTCGGTTCTGCGGCTGACTCCGAGGCCATCGGGCGTCGGCATGGAGTCGGCCGAGCTGTTCGGCGTCATCGACGCGTCCTTCGGTGAGCGACGAAAGACGATGCGAAACGCGATGCGCCGCCTAGGCCTTGGTGCGGCCGACGCCGAGCGCGTTCTGCGCGACGCGGACCTCGATCCATCGGTGCGAGCCGAGCGGCTCGCTCTCGAGGACTTCGCACGACTGACCCGCGTCCTGGTCCATGACGGCGTGGCGGTGCCGAGGTGACGACCGACGTCGGGTTCGCCGCCGTCGTACGTCGCCGCGCGCGAGCGAAGCTGAACGTCTTCCTCCGGGTGATCTCGCGCCGCGACGACGGGTACCACGAGCTCGAGAGCCTCGTCGTGCCGCTGTCGCTGGCGGACGACGTCACGGTGTCGCCGGCGGCCCGTCTGCACGTCGAGGTCGTGGACGCGGCGAACGGTGGGGGAGCGACCGGCATTCCGACCGTCGGGCCGAACCTTGCCCTCGTCGCCGCGCTCGCGCTCGCCGAGTCGTGTGGCGGATCGCGCGGTGCCGAGATCCGGATCGCGAAACGGATCCCGGTCGCGGCCGGCCTCGGCGGCGGGAGCGCCGATGCCGCCGCGACGATCTCGGCGCTGAACGAGCTGTGGGAATGCGGGCTCGATCGGACGACGCTCCTCGAGATCGGCGCGCACGTCGGCTCGGATGTGCCGGCGATGCTCGCGCGCGGACCGGTGCTCATCAGCGGACGAGGGGACCGGCTCGAGGACGTGGAGGTGCCCGAGCTGTGGTGGATCGTGGTCGCGATGCCGTTCGGCGTTCGCTCGCCCGACGCCTACCGGTGGTGGGACGAGACCTCGCCCGAAAGCCGATCCGACACGCGCGAGCAACTCGAGGCCGCCCGCCACGGCGATGTCGAACGCCTCGGCCCACTGTTGTTCAACGACCTCGAACGCCCGGTCTTCGAACGCCATCCGGAGCTCGCGGACATGAAGCGTCGCCTCGTCGAGGCCGGTGCCCTCGGCGCCGTGATGAGCGGGAGCGGCTCGTCGATCGCCGGGCTCGCACGTGACGGCTCGCACGCGCGTGATCTGGTGGCGGCGTTCGAACGCGCCGTCGCGGTGTCCGGACCCGCGCCCGCGGGGTAGCCGCCGATCGCGACCCCCGGCGAGCGGTGAGGGGCTCGACCCGCGGCCCTTATCATCGAGTCGGTCCGGGGTGGTCTAACGGCAAGACACGGGCCTTTGGAGCCCGGTATGGAGGTTCGATTCCTCCCCCCGGAACGGCGGCCCCGGAGTCGTCTTGCCGTGCGGCTGCCTGCGCGGGTACAAAGGAAGTCCCCGACCGAAGGATGTACGTGTCCTCCAAGTCGAGCGCCCGGTCCATCGCCGCCGTCGTCCTTGCGGCCGGCAAAGGCAAGCGCCTCAAGTCGAGCGTGCCGAAGGTGCTGCACCCCGTCGCGGGGCGGCCGCTCCTCTGGCACGCCGTCCGCAACGCACTCGCGGCCAAGCCTGCCCGCCTCGTGTTCGTCCTCGGCGCCGGAGGCGACCGCGTGGAACACGAGGTCGGCTCGTGGGGTCTTCGGGTGGAGACGATGTTCGTCCGGCAGCACGAGCCTCTCGGCACGGGCCATGCCGTGCTCGCTGCCGAGCGCGCCGTGAACAGAATGGACGACGTGCTCGTCGTCGGGGGCGACTTCGACCCGGTCTCACAGACCGACGTCCGCACACTCCTAAGGATGCACCGTCGCACCGGATCGGCCGCGTCGATCCTCACGGCGGACGTCGAAGAACCGGGCGGGTACGGACGGATCGTCCGCGACGGCAACAGGCTCGTCGAGATCGTGGAGGGAACCGACGCGCCGCGCGAGCTTCTCGAGCGACACGAGGTCTCGGCCCTGGTGTTCGCGTTCCGACGCGACGACCTTTACAAGGCGCTCCCGCTCGTAGGTCGCGAGAACACGCAGGCGGAGTACTACCTGAACGCCGTCTTCTCGATCCTCATCGACAAGGGCGAGCGAATCTCGGCCGTCAAGGTCGACACGGGCGGCATGATGGGCCCGAACTCGCGTGCGGACCTTGCGCGGCTCGGGGCGCTCGTGCGTCGACGTGTCAACGAGGAGCACATGGCGAACGGCGTCACGATCGTCGACCCCTCGACGACGTATATCGATGTGGATGTGCGGATCGGTGGCGATACGACGATCCTGCCCAGCACGCTGCTGGAGGGTTCGACGTCGATCGGAAGGGGTTCGACGATCGGCCCCTCGACGCGAATCGTCGACTCGCGGATCGGCGCCGAGGCCACCGTCGAGTTCTCGGTGATCGAGGCGGCGCGCATCGGCAACCGCGTGACGGTCGGGCCCTTCGCGCACCTTCGGCGAGATTCCGTCCTGAGGGACGGGAGCGTCGTGGGGAACTTCGTCGAGGTGAAGGATTCGACGATCGGCGAGGGGGCCAAGGCCAAGCACCTGAGTTACGTCGGCAACGCACGGGTCGGGCGGCGGGCGAACCTCGGCGCTGGGACGGTCACCGTCAACTACGACGGCTATCGCAAGTACGAGACCGTCATCGAGGACGAGGCCAAGGTCGGCTCCGATACCATGCTCGTGGCGCCGGTCCGGGTCGGCCGGGGAGCATCGACCGGCGCGGGGTCGGTGATCACCAAGGACGTTCCACCCGGCGCGCTCGCGGTCGAGCGCTCCGAACAGCGCGTCGTGAAGGGGTACCGCGAGCGCAAGGACGCCGAGCACGCGGCAGGTTCAAAGGCGGGGGGCGGTACGGGAAAGGCGGAGCGCCGCTCGGCCACCAAGCGCGGGCGCTCGGCGGGGAACTCACGGGGGAAGGGCACGCACGAGGGGGCGCGCTGAGTGGAGATCGTCACGAGGAAGAAGATGCTGCTGTTCTCCGGTGGCACGCACCCGGAGCTTGCAACAGAGATCTGTGAGCACCTCGGGATTCAGGTGGCGCCGGCAGTCCTGAGCCGGTTCGCGTCCAGCGAGACGTACTTCCGATCCCAGGAAAGCGTCCGCGGGTGCGACGTGTTCGTCGTGCAGACGCACGGCGAACCCGTGAACGAGGCAATCATGGAACAGCTCGTGATGATCGACGCGATGAAGCGCGCGTCGGCCAAGCGAATCACCGCCGTGATCCCGTATTACGGCTACTCACGACAGGACAAAAAGGGTCTTGCTCGCGAGCCGATCTCGGCCAAGCTCTTGGCCGACATGATCTCCGTGGCCGGTGCAGATCGCGTCGTGTCCGTCGACCTCCACAGCGGCCAGATCCAGGGATACTTCGACTTTCCATTCGACCACCTGACGGCGCTCCCGATCCTGTCGGACTACATCTCGAACGAGCTCGGGCTGTTCGACGGCGATCTCGTCGTCGTCGCGCCGGACGCCGGCCGCATCAAGACCGCCGAGCGCCTCCGCGAGTATCTCCACGCGAACCTGGCGTTCCTGTACAAGCGGCGCTCGCGATACGAGGCGAACAAGATCGAGGAAATGGCCGTCGTCGGTGAGGTCGACGGCCGCCCGTGCGTGCTCGTCGACGACATGATCGACACGGCGGGCACCGTGGCGAAGGGCGCGATCGCGCTCGCCCAGCAGGGCGCCGGCCCCATCTTCGCGGCGGCGACGCACCCCATCTTGTCGGGCAAGGCGGTCCAGCTCCTCGAGGAGTCGCCGATCCAGGAGGTCGTAGTAACGAACACGTTGCCGATTCCCGAGGAGAAGCACTTCGGCCGGCTCAAGGTGCTGTCGATCGCGCCGCTGATCGCCTCGGCCCTTCGCGCTGTGTTCGAAGACACGAGCGTCAGCGAAATCTTCCGCGGCGACAACCAGTTGTAGCGTCTCGCCGTCAGCCGCCGTCACGTGCCGTCAGGCGGCGTCCCTCTGCGTTCCAGCGCGTCCGGCGCGCCACGGCGGCGCCCGATCATCGAGCGCCGTCCCGTCGAACCGACGGAAGACGAATCCCTCGCCCACCGCCTCGACGCGGAAGCGTTGGTGGACCAGTCGGTGGTGCGGCCGGCAGAGCAGCACGAGGTTCGCAAGCGACGTCGCGCCGCCGTCGGCCCAGTGAACGACGTGGTGCGCGTCGCACCAGGCCTGCGGACGATCGCATCCGGGGAACCGACAGCCGCCATCGCGGACGATGACGGCGCGCCGAAGCGCGGGCGGCACGACCGGTGTGCGACGCCCGACGTCGAGCGGCTCCGAGCGCGGTCCGATGATCACGCGGCTGACGGCGGCGTCGCACGCGATGCGGCGAGCGGCCTCAGGCGTGATGCGTCTGGCGTCGTCGAGGCCGCAGCGGCGCCCGACGCGTCCTTCGAGCGCCGCCAGATCCAGTCGCTCGATCGCGTCCATCCGTCCTGCAGGGACCGGAGCGCGGACACGACGGTCTGCCCCGTTTCCGGATCGAGCTCGCCGTCGACGCGGACCATCCCGTCGAGCGTCGGGGACACATGCAGGCCGCGCCGTTGGAAGCCCCGCTCGGCGGCAGCATCTTCGTACGCGGCGTCGGCGAGGAGTCGTCAGCGCTCCAAGGCGCTTTGCAGGTCGCGAACCGGCAGCGTCCGCGAGAGATCGACAAGCATTTCCTCGGAGCGGACGTACTGCTCGGGATCGGCGTCGCGCGCACCGATCAATAACGACAGCGCCGCAGTCGAGATCTGCCCGTCCGCGAACGCCTCACGCGCGCCGGGCATCGATCCGAGCGCGCGTCCCATCCGGACGTGCTCTGCGGCGGCCGACCCAGCGATCCCGAGCCGTTGCCGCAGCCACGCCGTCATCGAGAGGTGGCCGTCGAGGGCGTAGGAGCGCCGGCGATCGGCCTCCCAAACGCCCCGCGCTCGTTCGGCCTCGAGGACACGCGATGCGCGCTCGAGCTCGACGATCTCCTCGTGAAGCTCGTCGTCCGACAAGCGTTCGACCTCGCGGGCCCGAAGCTCATCCAGAATCGACCGAAGCGTGCTCATGTAGCCGACGGTACCGAACGGTCGTTCGGGGTTCTGTGAGATCCGTCACATCGCATGCGAAACAAGCACTCGAGTTATGGCGATCGCCGGACCGCCGGCTCGGGCTTGGTTTCTGCCGGCTCATTCCCCGGCTCAGAGGGTAGCCATCACGGCGGTTCGCGCAGGTCATTGGTACGATCGGTGCTCGAGTCGTTCCTCGACGGCTGTCGTGGCTCACGACCATATGGAGCGACAAGCGAACGAGACGGAAAGGGACGAAGCATGGCCGATCAGCAGCTGAGAGCCGAGCCACGAGACGGGGCGGGCAAGGGCGTCGCGCGCAAGCTCCGGGCCTCCGGCCGAGTTCCCGCCGTGCTGTATGGGCACGGTAAGGCCGCGCGCTCGCTGTCGGTCGACGCCAAGGATCTCTTCCACCTGCTGCACGGCGCCGCCGGCGGCAACGTTCTCATCGACCTGGTCGTCGACGGCAAGAAGACGATGGCGATGCCGCGCGAGGTGCAGCGCGATCACGTTCGGGGGCAGTACCTCCACGTCGACTTCCTCGAGGTCCGCCGGGACGAGAAGGTCACCGTCGACGTTCCGGTGCATCTCATCGGCGAATCCGCCGGCGTCAAGGCCGGCGGCGTGCTCGAGCACCATCTGTGGGACCTGAGGGTCGAGAGCCTGCCGCAGGATCTGCCCGACGCGATCGAGGCGGACATCGCAGCGCTGAACGTGAACGACACGCTCCGTGTCTCCGACCTCGTCGTCCCCGATGCGATCACGGTCCTCACGCCCGCCGAGGAGACGATCGCGTCGGTCGTTCCGCCGCAGGCGCGCGAGGTCGAGGAGGAAGCCGCCGAAGGCGAGGCTGCGGTCGAGGAGGCCGCCGGCGCGACCGCCGAGGAAGCGGAGAACGCAGCCGATCAGTCCGAGGAGTAGCGCCGCCGTGGCGGTGGCCGCCGACCGCCGACTCGCCGCGCGCTCCACGCCGCGGTGACGACCTGGCTCGTTGCCGGCCTCGGGAATCCCGGAGAGCGCTACGCAGCCACCCGGCACAACCTCGGCCATCGCGTGGTCGAGGAGCTGGCGCGTCGGACGGGAGACCGGTTCAGGAAGGCGCGGTTCGTCCCGTTGGACCTCGCGGAGGTGAACGTCGACGGGGAACGACTGCTGCTCGGAAGGTCGCATCGGTTCTACAACGAGGCCGGGGAGGTGTACGCCTCGCTGGCTCGCAAGCGGGACATCGACGCCGGACATCTGATCGCGGTGCATGACGACCTCGATCTGGCCTTCGGCTCGCTGCGTCTCAAGTTTGGAGGCTCGACGGCAGGCAACCACGGCCTCGACTCACTCGTCCGGGCCCTTCGCACCCCCGCGTTCTACCGGATACGTCTGGGGATCGGGCGGCCGCCCGGCAGACAGGATCCGATCGACTTCGTCCTCGAGCCGTTCCCGAAGCGGCTCGAGCCCGACGTCGCGTTGTTGGTCGACGACGCTGCCGACGCCCTCGTGTCGCTCGTTCGAGACGGACTCGCCTCCGCGCAGGACCGATACAACCGCTCCGGTCCGAGGGAGTAGATAGGTCAATCGGACTATTCCCCGGCCCGCAGCGGGGGAGGCCGATGATCGCCCTCTCTCGACGGACATGTGCCCCGTTGACCGATGTACGCCGGGCGACCGACGTCGAGAATTGCGGCCAAGGAGGTGATGCGATGCGAGCGAAGTTCGTCCGCATCCTGATCTCCGGTGCCGGGCTCGCCACGATGCTCATGGCGGCTGGCGCAAAGTGGAAAGTCTGAGGGGAAAGGAGGAACGCCGTGCAGCGAGTGCGACGTACTCTGTACGCCCTCGGCTGGCTGAGCGCCCTCGTCATGGCCCTCGGGGCCAGCTGGAAGGTGTTCGACTAACAAGGCGCGTCAACATCGGCCGACCCCGCGGGCAGCACCGGTTCCCGGGGTCGGCTGACGCGCCGACGGGCTCGTGGGAGGCGAGCCACGTTTCCACCCCATGAAGCTCATCCTCGCGACGCTTGTCTTCGCCGCCCTCCTTGGTTTTCTCGTTGGCGGCCGCGTCTCGGCACTGTCGTCGCTTAGGGTTCGATGGACTCCGGCTGCGCTCCTCGGCCTCGCCATCCAGCTGATCCCATGGCCCGGACAAGCCCTTCCGCTGCTAATGGTGTTCGTGTCGTACGGCATCTTGCTCGCATTCGCCGTCGCGAACCTTCGAGAGCGCGTGCCTGGATTCGCACTGATCCTCATCGGCATCCTGATGAACTTCACCGTTATCGCGGTGAATCAAGGAATGCCCGTCA
The DNA here is from genome assembly GCA_046724395.1 of Actinomycetota bacterium. Classification (GTDB taxonomy): domain Bacteria; phylum Actinomycetota; class UBA4738; order UBA4738; family HRBIN12; genus DATAEU01. The sequence continues at coordinate 34,124 of JBKOWM010000002.1, read as the reverse complement.
CGCCCGAGGCTCTCGTCGCCTCGCACCAAGAGGAGACGCTCCCCATCTTGACGGAGCGGCCCGGCGCGAAGCACCACCTTGCCGGGCCCGACGACCGGCTGATGTTCCTGGCGGATGTCATCCCCGTTCCGCCGCTGGATCTCGTCGTGAGCCTGGGCGACATCCTGGCCTACACGGGCGTCGTCTGGCTCATCGTCGCCGGGATGCGCCGGCACCGGCGAACCGTCGCCGACGCGACCCTCTCAGAGGGCGTCGCGTGAGCCAGCGTCGCCGCCAAGGGCGCCGCGGGAGCGAGCGCCGCCGCTCGACCGACGTCCGCGACCAATCCGCCTCGAAAGGACCCCGCCGAAGCCTCCGCCTGCGGCTCTACGAGGCGGCGACGGTCTTTCCGCTTGTGCTGTATCTCGGCATCCAGCTGCGGTTGCATCCCGGCGAGTTTCTGACGGATGAGAAAGCGGGCCTTCTTCTCGTGGCCTGGATCGCGGCGATCGCCGTCGTCGACCTGCTCTCGATCGACACGTCCATCGGGTTCCCGTTCAGCCTGAGCTTCCCTCTGCAGCTCTCCGTTGCACTCATCTACCCGACGCCCGTCGCGGGGGCGGTCGCCTTCCTCGGCTCGAGCGACTGGCGCGAGCTTCGCCGCGAGATTCCGGTGATGCAAAGTTTGTTCAACCGGGCGCAGCTCGCCTTGTCCGTGATCTTCGAGAGTTTGGTCTTCAACGCGATGCGAATCGAGGTCCAGCCGAGGTCACCGTTCCCGCAACTGGCCGCCGCGGTGCTGCTCGCGGCGGTCGTCGGCTACGCCGTGAACGTCCTGCTCGTCGCGTGGTACTTCCACCTCCGCAGCGGCGAGCACACCCTAGCGATCCTGCGCGAGATGCACGTCGGCGTATTCGGCGAGTTCGTCCTCAGCTACATGGGACTCGCATTGTTCGCCGTCATGGTCGCGACGACGTTCGTCGATATCGGCTTCTGGTCGATCGCGGTGTTCATCGCGCCGCTCGCGTTCGCGCGTCAGATGTTCACACGAACACAGTCGCTCCAGGTGGCCACGGAGGAGCTCGCGGCACGGCAGCGCGAGAACGAGTACCAGGCGCTCCACGACGCGCTGACGGACCTGCCCAACCGCGCGTTGTTCCAGCAGAAACTTCGGGAGACGGTCGACGCGAACATCCACTCCACACTGGTGGCGGTGTTGCTGATCGACCTCGATCATTTCAAGGAGATCAACGACACGCTGGGCCATCACTTTGGCGACCTGCTGCTTCAGCAGATCGGGCCGCGGCTGGCCGGTACGCTTCGCGCCGAGGATCTGATGGCCCGACTGGGAGGCGACGAGTTCGGCATCGTGCTTCCGAACCTCGATGACGAGGCTGCGGCCATCCGGATTGCCGAACGGATCCTCGAGGAACTCGGGCGCCCGATCGCCGTCGACACGTTGCAGCTCGACGTGTCGGGAAGCATCGGAATCGCCCTGTATCCGACGCACAGCGACGACGTGGAGACGTTACTGCGTCGCGCCGACGTTGCGATGTACGCCGCGAAAGAGTCCGGTGGCGGCTACGAGTTGTACACGCCGGCGCTCGATCGCAATAGCCCCGGGCGACTCACGCTCATCGCGCAGGTGCGGCCGGCGATCGAGAGCCGCGAGTTCGCCCCGCACTACCAACCGAAGGTTCGCCTTTCCGATGGGAAGGTCGAGGGCGTCGAGGCGCTCCTTCGCTGGCACCACCCCGAGCGCGGACTCGTCATGCCGGACGAGTTCATCCCGATGGTCGAGCGGACCGTGCTCCTGAAGCCCCTCACGCTCTTCGTCATCAACGAAGCGCTGCGCCAATCGCATCAGTGGGAGCGGCAGGGCCTGCCTCTGGAGGTCGCCGTCAATCTCTCCGCTCGGAGCCTGCTCGATCCGCAGCTCCCGGACCTCGTGGGCGAGCTGCTCGCACGGTGGGACGTCGCGCCGTCCCGGCTCACGCTGGAGCTGACCGAGAGCTTCCTCATGGCGGAGTCGGGACGGTCGATCGGCGTGATGGGCCGTCTGTCCGGCATCGGCGTCCGGCTGTCGATCGACGATTTCGGCACCGGCTACTCGTCGATGTCGCACCTCAAGCGGCTTCCCCTGCAGGAGATCAAGATCGACCGCTCGTTCGTCGAGCACATGCGCGAGGATCCCAACGACGCAATGATCGTGTCGGCGACGGTCGAGCTCGGCCGCAACCTCGGTCTCCGCGTCGTGGCCGAGGGCGTCGAGGACCAGGCGACGCTGGAGGCGCTTGCCCGGATCCGGTGCGACACCGCGCAGGGCTTTCAGGTCTCGGTCCCCCTGCCCGCCGCCGAGATGACCCGATGGATCGAGGAGCGCGGCGGTTCTCCGCTGCTCGCCTCGCCGGAGGCGAGATCGTCCCCGGCGGCGGCGTCGGCCCACGGCCGGCTGCACGCCGTCTGAGTGCACGGCCTTTCTCGGACGCCCGCTACACTCGAACGCTAGGCCCCGTCGGTACCGGCGAGGCCTCGTCGTGTTGCCCGGAGATTAGCGACGCGTGGATCTCGCACGATTGCTAGACGAGCTGATCGCCTCGGAGCCGTTCGAGCGGCTCCTGCTGGACCGCGCCCGGCCGATCCTTGCGCATGCGGAGGCGGGACACGACTTCCTGATCGCGGCGCTCGCACGCTCGCTCGACGCGCCGGTACTTGCCGTCACTCCCGATCCGCGCGAAGCCGACGCTCTTGCTCGCGGGGCGGCCGCCTACCTCGATCCCGATCGAGCCGCGGCGTTCCCCGCATGGGAGGCGCTGCCGTACGAGGGCATCAGCCCGGGCGCCGAGGTCGCGTCGCGAAGAGCACAGGCCCTCCGCGGGATTCGGCGCGCGTCGGGTGCGTTCGTGCTCACGGCGCCGGCGACTGCGGTCGTCCAGCGCATCGTCCCCGACCTGGGCCTGGACGAGCCTCTCGTGCTCGTTCGCGGGACTCGGGCACCGCTCGAGGCGACCGCCGATCGGCTCGTCGAGCTCGGCTACGTCCGGGCCGACGTCGTCGAGCATCGCGGGGAATTCGCCGTCCGAGGCGGGATCCTCGACGTGTTTGCGGGAACCGAGCGCCGGCCGGTCCGCGCCGAGTTCTGGGGCGACGAGATCGAGTCGCTCCGATCGTTCGTTCCGGCGACGCAGCGGTCGGCGGATCCTGCGCCGATCGTCGAGATCCACCCGGTTCGCGAACTCGTCCCGACGCCCGCGCTGCGCGAGCGCGCCGCCCAGCTGGCGCCGCGCGCCCTCGATCACTACCGAGACCGGCTCGCGCGTTTCGCCGACGGTCTGGCATTCGAGGGCTCGGAGACGCTCGCGCCGCTGTTGTTCGACCACATGCCCGCGCTTCCGGAGCTTCTGGCACCCGGAAGCTGGACGATCCTCGTCCGTGCACGGCGGGTGGAGGACCGCGCCCGTCAAGCCGTGGACGACGCACGCGCCCTCGCCGACGCGTCGGCATGGCCGGGCCCGGACGTCGTCGTCGACCTCGCCGACGCGCTCGCCGGCCGCACGTGCCTGCACCTGAGCGAGTTCGCCGAGGGCACGGACCTCGGCTTCGCGTCATGGGGGACGGCCCAGGGCAATGCCCCGGAGCTCGCCGGCAGGCTCGTCGAGCTGCACGCGCGGCGCCACCGCGTCGTCGTCGCCGCAGCCGCGCATGGCAGCCTCGAGCGCGCGCGGGAGGTCGTCGGGGACGCGGGTCTTCGCCTCGTCGAGGCCGACCCGTCCGCCACTGCCATCGCCGTCGAGGCCGACCTCGCGGGCGGGTTCGTATTCGGCCCGGGCCGACTGGCGGTCGCGACAGAGGAGGACCTGTTCGGCTCTCGCCGGCACACGCGATCCGCTCCACGCCTGACCAGGCGGCGGACGGACACCGTCGCAGACGAGCTTACGCCGGGCGACTTCGCGGTCCATCGCGTCCACGGCGTCGGGCGGTTCATCGGTATCCAGAGGCGGGCAGTCGCGGGGAGCGAGCGCGACTACATGGTGCTCGAGTACGCGGCCGGCGATCGCCTGAGCGTGCCGACGGACCAGGTGGGGATGGTGGCGCGCTACGTCGGCGGCGAGGAGCCGCGCCTGTCACGGCTCGGCACGAGCGACTGGGTGAAAACGAGGACGAGGGTCAAGCGCGCCGTCCGCGACATGGCCGGCGAGCTGGTGCGCCTCTACTCCGTTCGGATGAGCGTCCGAGGTCACGCGTTTGGCCCGGACGCTCCATGGCAGGCGGAGATGGAAGACGCCTTCCCGCATGAGGAGACGCGCGATCAGATCGCGGCGATCGACGAGGTCAAGCGTGACATGGAGCGGGATCGACCGATGGACCGGCTCATCTGCGGTGACGTCGGGTACGGCAAGACCGAGATCGCGGTGCGCGCCGCCTTCAAGGCCGTCATGGACGGCAAGCAGGTCGCCGTGCTCGTCCCGACGACGCTCCTGGCCGAGCAGCACTTCATCACGTTCTCGGAGCGGTTCTCGGCGTTCCCCGTGACCGTGCGGATGCTGTCGCGGTTCGTGTCGCCCTCGGAGCAGCGCGACGTCCTTCGCGACCTCGAGCGCGGAAAGATCGACGTCGTGATCGGGACGCATCGCCTGCTGTCGACGGACGTGCGCTTCAAAGACCTCGGATTGCTCGTCGTGGACGAGGAGCAGCGATTCGGCGTCACCCACAAGGAGCGACTGAAAACGATGCGCGCGTACGTCGACGTCCTCACGATGACGGCGACGCCGATCCCGCGGACGCTGGAGATGGCGCTCACCGGGATCCGCGATATGAGCGTCGTCGATACCCCGCCAGAGGATCGGCAGCCGGTGCTCACCTACGTCGGGCCATATCAGCCCGATCTCGCGCTCGGCGCCGTGCGCCGCGAGCTGCTTCGCGGGGGTCAGGTCTTCTGGGTCCACAACCGCGTCGCGACCGTCGATCGGGAGGCGGCGTGGCTGCGCGACGAGGTCCCTGACGCGCGGATCGTCGTCGCGCACGGTCAGATGGACGAGGATGCGCTCGAGCAGCGGATGATGCGGTTCTGGGACCGCGATGCCGATGTGCTCGTGTCCACCACGATCATCGAGTCCGGCCTCGACGTCCCGAGCGCGAATACGCTCGTCGTCGACCGCGCCGATCGCCTCGGGTTGGCGCAGATGTATCAGCTGCGCGGACGTGTCGGGCGATCGACCGAGCGGGCGTTCGCGTACTTCTTCTTTCCGCCGGCCCAGAGCCTCACCGAGGAGGCCCACGATCGCCTGGCGACGATCAGCAAACACACGGCGCTCGGCAGCGGCTTCCAGATCGCGCTCCGCGACCTGGAGATCCGCGGAGCCGGCAACATCCTCGGCGCCGAGCAGCACGGACACATCGCGGCGGTCGGCTTCGACACGTACGCGAGGTTGTTGAGGGAGTCGGTCGCGGAGATGAAGGGCGAACCGCTCCCGGAGGAGCGCGAGATCCGTATCGACTTGCCTGTCAAGGCGTTCGTGCCGGTCGGCTGGGTGGCGCAGGAGGCGCTGCGGCTAGAGCTGTACCGCAACATCGCCACGGCCGGCGAACACGAGCGTCTGGCGGAGGTCCGCGCGGAGGCGCAGGACCGGTTCGGCCAGCTACCGCAGGAGGTCGAGACGCTGCTCGCCATCGCATCCCTTCGGATCACGTGTTCGCTTGTCGGGGTCACAGATGTCGCCACGTACCGCGACGAGGTCCGGGCGAGGCCGGTCGCGCTCGCCGAGGAGGACGAGACTGCGCTCCGCGCTCGGGTCCCGGGCGCCACGTACCATCGAGCGACCGCGACGCTGAACGTGCCGGTTGCTCGCGTGGCCGGCGTGGCGCTCCCCGGTCGCGTCGAGTCGGCGATGTTGCGGGCCACGGGATCGGAGCGACCCTCTGTTAGCATCGCCGGCTGATGTGCCCGCTTCGCACCGCGCCTCCTCCATTTCTCCGGCTCGCCGCCGCCGCGTTGGCCGCCGTCGCGCTTTCCGCGTGCGGCTCCGCGCGGCCGCCGGCCGCCGTCGTCGACGGCGAAACGATCACCGACGCGCAGTTGCAGGACCAGATGGTGCTGTTCTCCTTTCTCGGAAGTCTTCAGCAGCAGCCGTGCGGCCAGGCCCAGGCGGGGGAGTCGACGGATGCGGCGTGTGCGAGGTTCACGCTCTCGAACCTGATCCAGGAGGACATCGTCAAGCACTACGCGGCTGCGCACGACATCACCGTCGCCGACGCCGACATCAACGACGTAATCTCGCAACTCGAGGGCAACCTCGGCGGTGCGGATCAGTTGGATCGGCGGCTCCGCGAAGGTGGTGTCACTCGCGCGCAGTTCCAGGCGCTCGCTCACAGGCTGCTGCTGTTTTCGAAGACGCAGCAAGCGATCGGGTCGGCGAACATCAGCGACGAGCAGCTCCGCCAGTTGTACGAACAGCAGAAGCAGCAGTTCACGCAGATTCACGCCAGGCACATCCTGGTGAAGTCCAAGTCGCTGGCGCAGCGCATCGCCGACGAGGCGACGCCGAACAACTTCGCCCGGTTGGCGAAGCGGTACTCGACCGACGACGCGTCGGCGGACAACGGCGGCGACCTCGGGACGATCTCGGCGTCGTCGCTCGACCCGGACTTCGTCGCGGCGGCGCTGGCTCTTCGGCCGGGGGAGATCTCCGCCCCGGTGCACACGCAGTTCGGTTGGCACGTGATCCAGCTCGTGAGCGCGGACGTCCAGCCGCTCGACGAAGTCAAGGATCAGCTGACCGGGTCGCTCGGCAGTCAGGCGTTCTCGACGTGGCTCGGCAAGCGGCTCGAATCGGCGGAGATCGACGTAAATCCGAAGTACGGGCGGTTCGACGCGTCAACGGGCGAGATTCTGCCGATCCGGAGCACGGAGACGACCCCATCGGCCACATCGGCCACATCGGCGCCGGGAGCGTCGGGCTCCCCGCCGTCGTCGCCCTGAACGTCGGGCGGCGCCGACGGTGAGCGACGACGAGCTCCGCGACGTCCGCGCCGGGGACGTGCCATCGAGCCGGCGAGGTGAGCGCGTCCTCGATCTCGTCCGTGTGATGGCGCGGCTGCGCGGTCCGGAAGGATGCCCCTGGGACCGCGAGCAGACGCATCGCTCGCTGGCGCGCCACCTGCTCGAGGAGACGCACGAGACGCTTGCGGCCATCGACGACGACGACGTCGACCGACTGCGGGAGGAGCTCGGAGACGTGTTGCTCCAGGTCGTGTTTCACGCGCAGATGGCCGCCGACGCCGGGGAGTGGGACGTCGACGACGTCGCCGAAGGCATCGTTCGCAAGCTGATACGGCGGCACCCGCACGTCTTCGGCGATGTCGAAGTGTCCGGCGCCGAGGAAGTGCTCGTGAACTGGGAGCGCATCAAGGCCGACGAGAAAGGTGCCTCGGAGGCCGGCGAGCTCGAGGAGGACATCCCGCCGACGCTGCCGGCGCTTGCGCGGGCGGCGAAGGTGCAGCGACGGGCCGCCGGCTGGGGCTTCGAGTGGCGATCGATCGACAACGCCATCGACGCTCTGCGCGAGGAGGTCGAAGAGCTCGCTCGCGCGGAGGACGCTTCCGAGGCCGAGGAGGAGATCGGAGACGTCCTGTTTGCCACGGCGGCGGTCGCCCGCAAGCGAGGTGTCGACGCGGAGTCGGCGCTTCGCCGAACGACCTCGGGGTTTGCCGGACGGTACGCGCGTTTCGCCGCCTTGGTGCGCGAGCGCGGCCTGGACGTCGACGCGATGCCGGACGACGAGGTGCGCCGGCTCTTCCGAGAGGCGCGATGACCGCCGGCCGGCTCGCCAGGGCCGGCGCCTTCGAGCGCGACGTGATGCGCCGGACCTCGACGCGCGCGGAGCCGTTCGCCGACGGTGTCGCCTATCTGAACGAGGACCTGCCGTGCCGCTACAGCAGCAACCTGCTTTGGGTCGATGTGGGTGCGCGCCCCGGCGGCGCGGACGCCCTCGCCACCGAGGCCGATCGGATCCTGGGCGGAGCGGGACTCGAACACCGGAAGGTCAACACCGATGCGGAAGTCGGACGCGAGTTCGCGCCCCGCTTCCTGGATCTTGGTTGGACGGCCGACCATCTCGTCACGATGGCGCTCACGCGTCCGCCTGATCGCCCGCCATCCGTCGAGGTGCGCGAGACCGGGTTCGCGTCGGCGCGGCCGCTGATCGAGCAGTACGTCCGACGATCGCTTCCTCACGTGAGCGAGGACTGCGTCGATCAGCTCGTGGAGCACAAGCGACTGCTCGAGGCGCACGTGAGCGCCCGCTTCTTCATAGCCAGGATCGACGGCCGCGACGCCGCGGTGTGCGAGATGTATGCGGAAGGCGGCGTCGCTCAGATCGAGGATGTCGAGACCCTCGAGGAGCTCCGCGGCCGGGGCGCCGCGCGAGCGATGGTCCTCGCCGCCGCCGAAGCGGCGAACGACCTCGGTGCGGACCTCGTCTTCCTCGTCGCCGACGAGGAGGACTGGCCCAAGCTCCTGTACGGGCGGCTCGGTTTCGACTCCGTCGGTGAGTCGTGGGAGTTCCTGCGCGTTTCCGATTCCTGACGGCGTCCCATCGCGTCGCCGTCGACCGAGGCGCGACGGCCCAGGGCGAAATCACCCTCGTGGTCTGAACTGGCTCTACAATCGCCGTCCGATGCCTGCGATCGCTTCCCTGCTTGCGCGCGAGATCCTCGATTCCCGTGGGAACCCGACCGTCGAGGTCGACGTCGTGCTCGAGGACGGGTCGACCGGCACGGCCGCCGTACCATCCGGCGCGTCCACTGGAGAGCACGAGGCGCTCGAGCTTCGCGACGGCGACCCGAAGCGGTTCGGCGGCAAGGGCGTCCTGCGGGCCGTCGATAACGTCGTCTCGATCCTGGGACCCGGCGTCATCGGGATGGACGCGATCGATCAGCGCGCCGTGGACGGCCGCCTAATCGAGCTCGACGGGACGCCGGACAAGTCGATCCTCGGCGCGAACGCGATCCTCGGCGTCTCGCTCGCGACAGCGCACGCTGCCGCGGCGAGCCTCGGGCTGCCGCTCTACCGGCACCTCGGCGGGCCCGTCGCGCACGTGCTGCCGCTGCCGCTCATGAACGTCATCAACGGTGGGGCGCACGCCGACAACGAGCTCGAGCTGCAGGAGTTCATGCTCGCTCCCGTCGGCGCCGCCTCGTTCTCCGAGGCGCTCCGGTGGGGCGCCGAGATCTACCACGCGCTGAAATCGTCGCTCAGGGCTCGGCACCTTTCGACGGGGGTCGGAGACGAGGGCGGGTTCGCGCCCGAGGTGGCCACCGCGGCCGAGGCACTCGAGCTCCTCGAGCGGGCGATCGAGACGGCCGGCCTGGAGCCCGGCGACGAGGTCGGCCTCGCGCTCGACCCCGCCGCCTCGGAGTTCTACCGAGACGGCGTCTACCAGCTCGAGGGAAAGCCTCGGTCCGTCGACGACATGATCGCGTTCTGGCAGGGCCTGCTCGATGCCTTCCCGATCGTCTCGATCGAGGACGGGCTGGCCCAGGACGACTGGGAGGGGTGGGCTGCGCTCACGCGGGCACTGGGGTCACGAGTGCAGCTCGTCGGCGACGACCTGTTCGTCACGAACATCGAGCGCTTGGAACGAGGGTTCGACGAGGGCGCCGCGACGGCGATCCTCGTGAAGGCAAATCAGATTGGCTCGCTGACCGAAACCCTTGACGTGATGCGACTGGCCGTGGGCAACGGTTTCGGCGTCATCGTGAGTCACCGCTCGGGCGAGACGGAGGAGACGACGCTAGCCGACCTCGCCGTGGGACTCGACGCTGGACAGGTCAAGACCGGCGCTCCGGCTCGCAGCGAGCGCGTTGCCAAGTACAACCGGCTGCTGCGCATCGAGGAGCGGCTCGGTGATACCGCCCGCTACGCGGGCGGGTCCGCCCTTCGCAGCGCGGGCGGCGTCACGGCCCCATTGGAGCCTCCCGCGTGACCGTCCGGACGCAGACGCTGGAGCGACCGCGGGTCCGACCGACCGGGCGTGCGGGACTGCTCCTGATCGTCGTCGTCGCGCTCGGCATCATCTCGGCGGTGCCATTTCGTCAGTATCTCGCCCAGCGAGCGCTGATCGAGCGTCGCGAACGGCAGGCCGTCGAGCTCGAGCGAGCGAACGACCTGCTTCGAGCCAACATCCGCCAACTCCACGATCCCGAGTACCTGGAACGCATGGCGCGGGCGTGTCTTGGGATGGTGAGACCGGGCGAGGTCGCGTTCGTCTCGCGCATGAGCGGGACCGACCCCGCCTGCTGATCCTCTCTTCAGGCTAGCCTGCGCCGACTAACGGCGCGACCGCCGCGCCCGGCGCCGCGCGATCGCCGACGCCACCACGCCGATCCCCGGAGAGAGCACGAGGATCGCCATGCCATCGCCGGGCCCGGCGTCCGCCGGGGTCGGGGTCTCCGTCGAGGATGGCGAGGGAGTGGAGGGGCTCGTCGCCGACGTAGTCGGAGCCGCCGACGAGCTGGTCGGAGCCGGCGACGAGCTGGTCGGAGTCGGCGACGTGGTGTCGGTCGATGGCGGTGACGCCGTCGGTGACGGGGATTCGATCGGCGACGGCGACTCCGTCCACGACGGGGACGGGCTCGACGGCGAGTCGGTCGGCGACGGTTCCTGCGTCGGCGACGGCTGCTGCCTCGGCGATGGCTCCACGGTCGGGGTTGGGGACGGTTCTTCGGACGGCGACGGCGAGGGTTCTTCGGTCGGCTTGGGCGACGGCGACGGCTGCTCCGTCGGCTTCGGCGACGGTTCCTCGCTTGGGGCCGGAGGTGACCCGTGTGCCGAGGGCTGCTCGGTCGGTTCCTCGGCGGGCGATGGTGATTGCGTCGGTGTGACCGCCTCGGACGGCGTCGGCGAAGCCTCCGCGCTCGTCGATGGCTCGGGGCTCGGTTCCTCCTCGGTCGGCGCCGGCGTCGGTGTCGGCGTGGGAAGCCCCGGCACGTCGGCCAAGACCAGGAGCAGGGTATCCGCCGCACCGGGGGCGAGGCTCGGGAGCACGTCGTCGACGAGCGCGACGATGTCCGCGTCGAGCGTCGACACGTTCGCCCCCGCCTCGACCGCCACCGCTCGGTTCGAGGCCAGCGCGATCGCCCGCCGGATCAGTTCGTCGGAGGGGCCCTTCGAGGCGGCCTGCAGGTCCTCGAGGCTGTCGCGCGCCTGCCGAAGGGCAACCGCGGGGGTGGCGCCGAGGCGCTCGGGCCCCGGGGGCCCGGCCGCACCGGCGATCATGAAGGCGAGGAAGACGACCGCCGCGGCGGTGGCGCCCTGAAACCGGTTGATCCAGCGCTCTCGTGAGCGGCGCGGGGCTGCTGCGCCTGTCTCGCCGCGCGGCTGCGGAACGCCGCGGGCCGCGTCGCCGGCCGCAAGCCGTCCGATCACGAACGGCAGGTCCTTGAAGCCAATGCCTTCCTCGAGAACGGCGTCGGCGTCGCGGAGGAGCTCGACTCGAACCACGCCGAACGCGGGCGTGATGACCAGCACCTTCGCGCCCGGCAGGGCTTGGCGAAGCTGGGGAATCGTCGGCCGGCCGCGCTCCCACGCCGCATTCTCGTGGAGCACGACGACGGCCGGACGATCGCGCTCAACCGCTCGCACCGCGTCGGCGGGCGTGGCGGCCTCGGCGGTCACATCGAAACCGTTCTCCTGGAGGATGAATCGGACGAGATTTCGCTCCAGGGGCCGTCGGTCGACGACCACCACGCCCCGCGCGGACGCTGAATCTTGCTTCAAGGGCCGGCTCCGCTCCCGATCGGTGACCCTTCCCGTCCCTTGTATACGCTATTGGACGAGGCTTCTCAGCTACCCGAATGGGCCATTCCTACGCTGAATGCGACCTACCGTGCCACCCGGGTGAGGCGTATTGACGGCGTTCTGAAGCCGATGGGATAGTTGCCGCCTGCTGCATCGACGGGAAACCACCGCGTAGAAAAGGGGTTCAACTGGCAGATCTCGAGGTCGGCGCGGTCGTCGACGGGACCGTGTCGCGCATCACGCCGTACGGGGCGTTTCTGACGCTCGAGGGCGGTAAGGTCGGGCTCGTGCACATCTCCGAGATCGACCGCAATTACGTGAAGGACGTCCACGACCACCTCCGCGAGAGCGATGTCGTCCAGGCGAAGGTCATCGCCATCAAGGAGGACGGCAAGATCGATCTCTCCATCAAGGCCCTGCAGGACCCAGCGCCGCCGCGACCCCGGCGAGGCTCGGACCCCGGGTTCGAGTCGATGCTCAAAAGGTTCATGCGCCAGAGCGAGGAACGGCAGGTCGACTTCAAGCGCTCGGTCGAGCACAAGCGCAAGTAGCATCCGCCCGCATGGGCGAGACCCGCGGGTCGGACCTCGCGCTCGTCGCCTCGCAGCTCGGTCGCCAACCGACGACGGCGTTCAGCGTCGTCGTACGGTGTGTCGGCGGCCATCCGCTCGTGATCCGCAACCGCCCGTTCGACGCCGAGGGACGGCCGTTCCCGACCTTGTTCTGGCTGACCTGTCCGGACGCCGTCCGAGCCGTCTCTCGGCTGGAGTCAACGGGCGCGATCGCCGCGCTGAACGAGCGGATCGACGGTGATCCCGCGCTCGCCGCGGCCCTTGCGCGTGCGCACGACGAGTACGCTCGCGAGCGCGCTCGTGATGCCGTGGGCGCGGAGTCATTCGGCGGCGTCGCAGGAACGCGCCGCGGCATCAAGTGCCTTCACGCGCATTATGCGAACCACCTGGCTGGCGGCAAGGACCCGGTCGGTGCGTGGGTCGCCGGGCGTGTCGACCCCGTGCATCCAAAGTCGCCCTCGCGTCGTGTCGGGGTCGTCGACCTCGGCACGAACTCCGTTCGGCTGCTAGTGGCGGCGGAGTCGCCGGGTGGCTCGCTCGAGGAGTTCGCCCGCGACATGGTCATCACCCGCATCGGAGCGGGCGTCGACGCCACCGGCAGGATCGATCCGGCCGCTCTTGCGCGGACTCTGGCCGTCCTCGAGCGCTATGCCGCGCGGGCGCGCGCGCTGCACGCCGAACGCGTCTCGGTATCGGCGACGAGCGCGGTCCGCGACGCGACGAACCGCATCGAGCTCGAGCGGTCCGTCGAGCGGCTTACGGGCGAGCGCCTGCGCGTGATCGACGGCGAGCACGAGGCCCGTCTGTCGTTCGACGGCGCGACGCGTGGGCTCGACCTGCCTTCCCCGTACCTCGTCGTCGATGTCGGAGGCGGGTCGACCGAGCTCGCGTTCGGGGCAGACGCGGCCGTCGCCGCAGCGTCGCTGCCGATCGGCAGCGTCCGGATGACGGAGCGGTTCGTGCGGACGGACCCGCCCACGCGGCGCGAGCTCGACGCGATCAGATCGGAGGTGCGCGCGCGCCTCTCCGAGGCCTCGCTCCTGGTGCCGACGCGCGACGCGAGAACGTTGATCGCCGTCGCGGGAACGGCGACGACGATGCAGGGCACCGCGCTCGATCTCAAGCGATGGGATCCGGAGGCCACGCATCGATCGTGGCTGACGCTCGACGACGCGCGCCGCGTGTTGTCGCGGCTGGCATCGATGGCGACGCCGGAACGGGCCGCGATTCCTGTCATGCCGCCGGGGCGGGAGGACGTCATCACCGCAGGCGCGGTCGTGCTGACCGAGACGATGGCGCAGTGCGGATTCGACCGCACGTTGGTCTCGGAGACGGACATCCTCGACGGGCTCGCCTTCGAGGCGTTGGGGAGCCTGTAGCCTGTCCGGCCGATGCCGAACCGAAGAACGCGAAACCGGCAGCTCGCGCGTGTCGCGCAGCGACGGTACGCGGAACGACGACGCCAACAGCGGCGGAGAACGGCGATCATCGCGATCGGCCTCGTCATCGGCCTCGCAGGCGTCGGGATCGCCGGCTACGCGTTCGTGACCCGGAGCGAGCCGGCGCCGGCCGCGTCCGGCTCGGCCTCGCCTTCGGCGTCGGCGGAGCCGAAAGTCGCGTGCCGCGGATCGGTTCCGAGCGCGGCGGACGAGAAGAAGCCGCAGTTCGACGAGGCGCCGCCGATGAGTATCGACGCGTCCAAGACGTACACCGCGACCATGGCGACGTCCTGTGGGACGATCGAGATCCGCCTGCTGGCCGACAGCGCGCCGCAGACGGTCAACAGCTTCGTGTTCCTCGCCGGGAAGCACTACTTCGACGGGACGCAGATCCACCGGATCGATACGAGCATCGACGTGATCCAGGGTGGCGATCCCACCGGAACCGGAAGCGGCGGACCCGGCTACACCATCCCCGACGAGCTGACCGGCAACGAGACGTATGGTCCGGGAACGGTCGCGATGGCCAATGCCGGCGCCAACACCGGGGGAAGCCAGTTCTTCATCGTGTTCGGGAACGGCGGCCACCAGCTCGACTCGACACCGAAGTACACCGTCTTCGGGACGGTCGTGAACGGGCTCGACGTGGTCAAGAAGATCGGCGGACTGCCGATCCGCGACCCGTCGGGCGGCCTCGAGGGCCAGCACCCGAAGAGCGACGTCTATCTGGAGAAGGTGACGGTCTCGGCGAGCGGCTGAGCTTCAGCCGACGCGAGGCGTTCGTATAGTTCGTTCGGGCCCGGGTGCCGGAATGTAGACGGAGAGGGCTTAAACCCCTCGGCCCTTCGGGGCGTGTGGGTTCGAATCCCACCCCGGGCACGCGAAGGCGTCCGCAGGATAGCGTGCTCGAGGAACAGTCCACGACCGGCGCCCGAAAACTCGCAGGAGGAGCGATGACGGACCTCACCAGGATCGACACGATGCGTCAACCGGTGACGACCACGTATCACGGGGTGGCGGTAACCGACGACTATCGGTGGCTCGAGGATGCCTCGTCCGAGGAGACCCAGATGTGGACGAAGGCCCAGCACGAGCGGACCATGAGCTATCTCAGCGGCCTTTCGTCCTACGGCGCCATCCGCCGGCGGGCCCAGGAGATCATCGGGGCCGAGTCAACGACGTACGCAGACCTGCGCTTCGGGGGCGGGACGTACTTCGCCCTGAAGCACCAGCCGCCCAAGCAACAGTCGTTCCTCGTGGCGGTCGCAGATCTCGACGATGCCCGGAGCGAGCGCATCGTCGTCGACCCGAACGAGCTCGACCAAAGCGGCGCGACGACGATCGACTGGTACGTCCCGTCGCCCGGCGGGCGCGTCGTCGCCGTCTCGTTATCCGAGCGCGGAACGGAGGACGGGACGCTGCATCTGTTCGACACGTCGAGCGGTGAGGTGATCGACGTCCGCATCCCTCGGATCACGGTCATGGGCGGCTCGGTCGCGTGGCGCGGTGACTCGAACGGGTTCTGGTACACGCGCTTTCCAGCGCCAGGCGAGCGAGCCGACGAGGATCTTCGGTTCTTCCAGGAAATCTGGTTCCACGAGATCGGGCGAACCGACGACCGTCGCGATCTGGCGGGCGTGTTCGCAGACGACCGGATCGCGGAGAGCGTCCTGTCGTCGTCGTCCGACGGCCGCTGGGTTCTGGACCTCGTACAGCGCGGCGACGGGGGCGAATGGGAGCTCTTCGTTCGGCGGCAGGACGCGGGAGCGTGGTGGCAGCTCGCAGCGATCCCCGACCGGATCGTCGACGCGGCGTTCGGGCGCGACGAGATCTTCCTCCTTTCGCGCAAGGGCGCTCCGAACGGACGGATCCTCAGGCTCACCCTGTCGCCCGGCGCGAGCGCCGAGGGCGCCTCGGTCGTCGTGCCGGAGTCGGCCCTCGCGATCGAGGGACTGGCGGTCACCGACCAAAGGCTCTGGACGCTCGACATGGATGGTGGCGTCTCGGCGATCCGCTCCTTCGACCTCGAGGGGACGCCGCTTCGCTCGGTGGAGCTGCCGTCCGTATGCGCCGTCGATTCGATCTCCCGGTTGGCGGACGACGAGGTCGCGTACCCCGTGGAGACGTTCGTGTCCCCACGCGAGTGGTGGGTCACGCGCGACGGCGAGGACGTTCCTCGTCGAACCGCCCTTGCCGCGACGACGCCGCTCGACTTCTCGGGCATCGAGGTCCGGCGAATCTTCGCGACGTCGCGCGACGGAACGCGGGTGCCGATCAGCCTCATCGCACGCGCGGGAACGCTCGACTCGGGCCCCGCGCCGACCTTGCTCACCGGGTACGGGGGCTACGGCATCTCGATCAAGCCGTGGTTCTTCGCAAGCAGGCTCCTCTGGCTGGAACGGGGGTTCGTCGTCGCGGTCGCGAACATCCGGGGTGGTGGCGAATACGGCGACGCGTGGCACCAGGCCGCACGACTGCTGTCGAAGCAGAACTGCTTCGACGACTTCGCGGCGTGCGCGCAGCATCTCGTCTCGAGCGGGATCACGACGGTGGACCGGCTCGCGATCCTCGGCGGGTCCAACGGCGGACTGTTGATGGGCGCGGTGCTGACACAGCACCCGGACATCGCGCGCGCGGTCGTTGCGGAGGTCCCGGTCCTCGACATGCTGCGCGTCGAACTGCATCCCAACGGCGTGTACAACGTCGCCGAGTTCGGGACGGTAGAGGAGGCCGACCAGTTCGCGGCTATGTACGCCTACTCGCCGTATCACCGTGTGGTGGACGGCACTGCGTATCCGGCCGTCCTGCTCACGATGGGCGAGTTCGACCCGCGCGTCGACGCATACCACGCGAAGAAGATGACGGCCCGCCTGCAGGTCGCCACGTCCTCGGACGAGCCGATTCTGCTCCGGGTGGAGTCGGGCGGCCACGGCATCGGTCAATCCCTCGATCAGGAGATCGGCATCGAGAGCGACGTGCTCGCCTTCGTGACGGACCGGCTCGGCGTGGCTGTCGGCGGCTGACGGGACGGTCGGCGGGACGCCGATATCGTTGTCGGCATGCCGTCGCGAAAGGCGACCCTCGAGATCGACGGCCACGAGGTCTCGATCTCCAACCCGGACAAGGTCTTCTTCCCGAAGACCGGCTACACGAAGATCGATCTGGTCCGCTTCTACCTGGCCGTGCGCGACGGGGCGGTTCGCGGGGTCGCCGGGCGGCCGATGGCGCTGAAGCGCTACGTGAACGGCGTCGAGGAGCCGCCGTTCTTCCAGAAGCGCGCACCGTCGTCTCGGCCGGCGTGGATCGAGACCGTAACGCTGGCGTTTCCGTCCGGGCGCACGGCGGACGAGATCGTTGTGACGAACGCGGCGCAGCTTGCGTGGATCGTGAACCTCGGATGCGTCGACCTCAACCCGCACCCGGTCCGGGCCGACGATCTCGAGCATCCCGACGAGCTCCGCGTCGACCTCGATCCGGTGCGCGGGGTCGAGTGGAGTCAGGTCCGTGACGTCGCGATGGTCACGCGCGACGTCCTCGGAGCCTACGGCCTCGTCGGTTGGCCTAAGACGTCGGGGTCGCGCGGTATGCACGTCTTCTCTCGGATCGAGCCGCGGTGGACGTTCACGCAGGTTCGACGCGCCGCGCTTGCGGTCGCGCGCGAGGTCGAGCGGCGCGCGCCGGACCTGGCGACGAGCAAGTGGTGGAAGGAGGAGCGTCACGGCGTGTTCCTGGACTACAACCAGAACGCCAAAGACCGGACGACGGCGTCCGCCTACTCGGTCCGCCCCACACCCGACGCCCGGGTCTCGACGCCGCTGGCGTGGGACGAGGTCCCGGCGTGCGACCCGGCCGCGTTCACGATCGATACCGTGCCCGAGCGTGTTGCCACGATCGGGGATCCCGCCGCCGGGATAGACGACGCGCCCGGATCGCTCGATCGCCTGCTGGAGCTCTCGATGGAACACGAGGAGGCGGGGCTGGGCGACGCGCCATGGCCGCCGCACTACGAGAAGCAGCCCGGCGAGCCTCCGCGTGTCCAGCCCTCGAAGCGACGCCCGTCCACGTCGGCGCGTTCCGGGGCAACCGCGCGATATGGAGGGTCGGCGGGCAGGCGTCGATCGACGATGCCGCTCATCGAGATCGCTCGCGCCGAGACGGAGGCCGAGGCGATGGCCGGACTCGATCGCTGGCGCCAGCGCCATCCCGACGTCTGGGAACGGCTCCAGCCGGCCGACGTCCTGATCGACGCGATGCGCGGCCGTCACACGACGTGGACGAGGATCCGCCTCAACCTTCGCAACGTCCCCGAGCCCGACCGCCCGCCGCAGGAGCCCCTCGAGGTGGACTACGACCCGTGGGACGGTTTCGCCTGGCCACCGGGGGGGCGGTCGACGGCCCCGGAGTGATCCGGCCGGACTGCATCAAGACCACCCCTACGGGCCATCAACCGCGCCCGGCGGACGCCGACACCTCGAGGATCGGAGGTGTGATGGCGACACGGATCCGGCAACAGCAGCAGCGCCGCAACCGCGGCCGCGACGACGCGGAGGCGCGCGAGCAGAGCTCGCGCCGGTCCGCGCGCCACGCCGACGAGGTCCGTCACGACCTGGACGACCTGCTCGATGAGATCGACGCCGTCCTCGAGGAGAACGCCGAGGAGTTCGTGACGTCATACGTGCAAAAGGGCGGCCAGTAGCGCGTTCTCGCTCGGGCCGTTCAGCGAACGCCCGGCAACGGTCGCGAGGTCGGGCGGCAGAGGAGCCGCTCCTGACACGACCCTTCCGCCCCGCCGTCTTCCGCCCGACGGGCGTTCAGGCCGATGGGCCTTCCGTCGGACCGGCGAGCCCAATACGACGCCGGGAGTCAAGGTCCCCGCGCGTTCGGACGAGGATGAGATCACACGCGCCGCGGGTGGGTAGGACGAAGCGATGGGCGATCTCACCAAGACCTGCCCGGTCTGCGGCTCGACGTTCGACGACGAGGCGGCGTTGGAGCGGCACCTCGAGGAGCACAAAGACCAGCCGGTCCAGACCGAGTAACGCGCCGCGGCGAATGCCGCTGGGACCTCCGGTAACCTGACCGGAGCGCGCCGGATCGGCGCGTCTTTCGTGACGGCGGGCGCCGGTCGGGGAGATCAGGTGGTACCGAACGAGGGTCGCAACCGGGTCGTCATCGAGGGCGTACAGCCCGTCGTCGACGGCGGCCGCTTTCCCGCCAAGCGCATCGTCGGCGATCTCGTCGACGTCGAGGCGGACGTGTTCGCGGACGGCCACGACCGGATCGGCGCCGCGATCCGCTTTCGATCCGAGCGCGCCGACGATTGGCAGGAGTCGGCGATGACGCTCCTCGACGGCAACGACCGGTGGCGCGGATCGTTCCGCGTCGTCGAGGTGGGCGAATACCGGTTCCAGGTCGGTGCGTGGATCGACGCGTTCGGGTCGTGGCGCGAGGACCTGTTAAAACGCCTCGCCGCCGAGCAGGACCTAGGGCCCGAGCTCGGCGTCGGAGCGCAACTCGTCTCGGCGGCGGCGCGTCGCGCGATCGGACCCGACGTCGATCGGCTGAGGGAGTGGGCGCAGCGCCTGAGGCGGCCGAGGCTGGAGGAATATGCCGAGGTCGCCACGTCGGAGGAGCTCGCAGCGCTCATGATGCGGTACCCCGATCAACGGCGTGGCGCGTCGGCGTCGGCGGAGTTTCGGCTGGCCGTCGACCGCGAGCGCGCGCGATGGGGCGCGTGGTACGAGCTCTTCCCCCGGTCGGCCTCGCCGGAGGCCGGTCGGCCGGGGACGTTGCGCGACGTCGCGGACCTCGTCCCGGAGCTCGCGGAACGCGGATTCGACGTGCTGTATCTGCCGCCGATCCACCCCATCGGGCGTACAAAGCGCAAGGGTCCGAACAACGCCATGCACGCCGTGGCGGGCGACCCCGGCTCTCCTTGGGCCATCGGGAACGAGGACGGCGGCCACACGGCCGTCGATCCGGACATCGGGACGGTCGACGACGTCGAGCTGCTCACCAAGACGCTGCTGGAGCACCACATGGAGCTCGCGCTCGACCTAGCCTTTCAGTGCTCACCCGACCACCCATGGGTGCGGGAGCACCCGGACTGGTTCCGACACCGGCCCGACGGCTCGATCCGCTATGCGGAGAACCCGCCGAAGAAGTACGAGGACATCGTTCCGCTGGACTTCGAGACGGCGGACTGGCGGGCGCTGTGGGAGGCGCTGTTGGACGTGGTGCGCTTTTGGGTCGATCACGGCGTACGTGTGTTCCGCGTCGACAACCCGCACACGAAGCCGCTTGCCTTCTGGGAGTGGCTCATCGCGGAGATCAAACGGGAGCATCCCGACGTCCTCTTCCTGTCGGAGGCGTTCACGCGCCCCAAAGTGATGTACCGGCTGGCCAAGCTCGGGTTCGACCAGTCGTACACATACTTCGCGTGGCGGCGTGGAGGTGACGAGCTGCGCGCGTACTTCGAGGAGCTGACGAGCCCGCCGCTCGTCGACTTCTTTCGCGCGAACCTGTGGCCCAACACGCCGGACATCCTTACCGATCAGCTGCACAGCGGGAATCCCGCAGCCTTCCGGCTGCGGTTCGTCCTCGCGGCAACGCTCGGCGCGAACTACGGCATCTACGGTCCGGCGTTCGAGCATCTCGAGCACGAGCCGCGCGAGCCCGGTTCCGAAGAGTATCTCCACTCGGAGAAATACGAGATCCGCTGGCGCGATCCGCGGGGCGGCGGCGCCATGCGAGAGCTCGTCGCCCGCGTGAACGGGATCCGCCGCGCCGAGCCCGCCCTCCAGCACGACCGTCAACTGCGCTTCCACAGTACCGACAACCCCTCGTTACTGGCGTACAGCAAGCGGACGCCGGACGGATCGAACGTCGTGCTCGTGGTGGCGAACCTCGATCCGGGATTCCCGCAGGCGGGATGGACGAGCCTCGACATGCCCGAGCTCGGCCTCGCCGACGACGCTCCCTTCGTGGCGCGCGACCTTCTGAGCGGCGCCGCGTTCGCGTGGGGCGGTGCCTACAACTTCGTCGAGCTACGCCCCGAACGTCAGCCGGCGCACATCCTGCGGGTCGAGCCGATGGAGGCCCGGGCGTGACCGCCCCGCTCGGGCTGCGGACCGCCGAGGAGGTCGGCGCCGCCCCGGCCGCGGCCGGCGTGGCGGTCGGCAGGGCGGGTGCGGCCCCGAGGTGGTATCAGGATGCCGTCCTCTACGAGGTCCACGTTCGTGCATACCAGGACAGCAACGCCGACGGCGTCGGTGACTTCCGCGGGCTGACGCAGCGCCTCGACCACATCAGGGATCTCGGCGTGACCGCGCTCTGGCTCCTTCCCTTCTATCCGTCACCCCTTCGCGACGACGGGTACGACATCGCCCAGTACAAGGGTGTGCACCCCGCGTACGGCACGCTGCGCGACTTCCGACTGCTCCTTCGAGAGGCGCACCGTCGCGGGCTGCGCGTCATCACCGAGCTCGTGATGAACCACACCTCCGACGAGCACGTTTGGTTCCGGCGCGCCCGCCGATCGCGCTCCGGGTCGGTGTGGCGGGACTTCTACGTCTGGAGCGACACCCCGACGCGGTACGCGGATGCCCGAATCATCTTCAAGGACTTCGAGTCGTCGAACTGGGCATGGGACCCCGTCGCCGGCGCGTACTTCTGGCACCGCTTCTACTCGCATCAGCCCGACCTGAACTTCGACAACCCGGCGGTGCGCGAGGCGATGTTCAAGGTCGTCGACTTCTGGCTCGAGCTCGGGGTCGACGGGCTGCGTCTGGACGCCGTCCCGTATCTGTTCGAACGCGAGGGGACTAACTCGGAGAACCTTCCGGAGACGCTCGACTATCTCTCGGCGCTCCGCCGGCACGTCGACGAACGGTTCCACGACCGCATGCTCCTGGCCGAGGCGAACCAGTGGCCCGAAGACGCGGTGGCGTACTTCGGGAGGGGCGACCGATGTCACATGGCCTTCCATTTCCCGCTGATGCCCCGCATGTTCATGGCCAACCGAATGGAGGACCGCTTCCCGGTCGTCGACATCCTGGGGCAGACGCCGAGGATTCCCGAGAACACGCAGTGGGCGACGTTCCTCCGCAACCACGACGAGTTGACGCTCGAGATGGTGACGGACGAGGAGCGGGACTACATGTACCGCGTCTACGCCGAGGAGCCCGAGGCCCGCATCAACCTCGGGATCCGCCGCCGGCTCGGGCCGCTGCTCGGGAACGATCGACGTCGCATCGAGCTGCTCAACCTGCTGCTGTTCTCGCTGCCCGGCGCCCCCGTCGTCTACTACGGCGACGAGATCGGCATGGGCGACAACATCTACCTCGGCGATCGAAACGGCGTGCGCACGCCGATGCAGTGGACGGCGGACCGCAACGCCGGCTTCTCGCAGGCGAACCCGCAGCGTCTGTACCTGCCGGTGATCGCCGATCCGGAGTACCAGCCGGGAGCGATCAACGTAGAGGCGCAGCAGAACAATCGATCGTCCCTGCTGTGGTGGATGCGTCACCTGATTCAGGTCCGCCGCGCGAATCCGGTCCTCGCGACGGGCGACGTGGAGTTCCTGTTCCCCGACAACCGCAAGGTCCTCGTGTTTTTGAGAACCGTCGGGGAGGAGCGCGTGCTCGTCGTGGCGAACCTTGCCCGTTCCGCGCAGTTCGTCGAGCTTGACCTGTCCGCCTTCGCGGGCATGGTTCCCGTCGAGTTGTTCGGGCCGACGCCGTTCCCGCGCATCGGCGAGCTGCCGTACTTCCTCACGCTCGGTCCGTACGGCTGCTACTGGTTCGCGCTCACCCGCGACGACGACGCGTCGGAGCCCGCCCCCCGCATCCCGACGATCTCGGTCCGCGGCGACTGGACGACGCTGCTCGAGCGCCGGCGCCGAAGGCAACTCGAGGCGGCGCTCCCGGCGTTCCTCGCGCGCCAGCGATGGTTCGGTGCGAAGGGCAAGCGGATCACCGGGGCGGAGATCTCGAACGCCGTCCCGCTGGGCGGCCCGTTCGACGGCCCTCCCGACGGTTCGACGAACGGTCGATCCGCGGACGCCGGCGGCGGTGCCGGTGCGCTGACGTTCGTGACGGTGTCCTACGCCGAGGGTGAGGCGGAGGTGTACGCCCTGCCCATTGCCGCCCGCCCCGCCGACGGCGACGGCTGGCCGCCGCCCGAGAACGCTGTCATCGCCGAGGTCGAGGCCGCGGATGGACGGTGGCTCCTCATCGACGGCGTCTGGGAGGGCTCGGTGGTCCAGTCCCTGCTCGCGATGTTCGACCGGCGGCCGCCGCGATCCTCGGGCCTGGACGTCGAGCGAACAACCGCGTTCCGCAGGATCCGCGGAAGCCGCGAGCCGCTGACCCCGCAGGTCGTCTCGGCCGAGCAGAGCAACACATCCGTCGCGTTCGGCGACCGGCTGATCCTCAAGCTCATCCGGCGCCTCGAGTCGGGGCGCAACCCTGACCTGGAAATCGGGCGCTTCCTGACGGAGCGTGCAGGGTTCACGAACGTCGCGCCGGTCGCCGGCGCCATCTCTGCGCGCGGCGTAGCCCGCGAGCCGGGCACGGTCGCCATCGTCCACGGATTCGTCCCGAACGAGGGCGACGCATGGTCGTACGCGCTCGACGCCCTCGGGGACTACTACGAGCAGGTGCTGGCCAGCGCGACTCGCGACGCCGCGCCGACGCCGCCGTCGCCGCTTGCCGCGATCCCGCCGGAGCCGCCCTCCGACGAGGCGCGCGACCTCGTCGGAACGTTCCTTCTGAACGCGGAGATGCTCGGCCAGCGCGTCGCCGAACTTCATCTGGCGCTCGCGTCGGATACGAGCGATCCCGCGTTCGCGCCCGAGTCGTTCACGACGATGTACCAGCGCTCGCTCTACCAGGCGATTCGCTCGCTGGCTGCGCGCATGCTCCGGCGGCTTCGAACGCGATTTCCCGACGTGCCGGGGGCGGACGAGCTCCTCGGTCGCGAACGGGCCGTGTTCGAGCGGCTCGACTCGCTGCTTCGCGCCGGGCGGATCGGCGGGATGCGGATCCGAACGCACGGGGACTTCCATCTCGGCCAGGTGCTCTGGACCGGCTCGGACTTCGTGATGATCGACTTCGAGGGCGAGCCGGCGCGGTCGCTGGGTGAGCGGCGGATCAAACGGTCGCCGCTCGCCGACGTCGCCGGGATGCTGCGGTCCCTCGACTACGCGGCCGAGCAGGCTCTTCGCGCGCCGTCTACCGCCATGCTCGTCCCCGACGACCCGCGGAGGGTGCTTGGGGACTGGGGGCGTGCCTGGCGGCGGTGGACCTCGGCCGCGTTCCTCGGCCGGTACCTCGACGTCGCCGCGGCGGGCCAGCTGGTGCCCGACGACCCGGACGACGCTCGCCGCCTTCTGGAGGCGCTCGTCTTGGAGAAGGCCGTCTACGAGCTCGGCTACGAGATCGACAACCGGCCGGAGTGGATCGGGACGCCCGTCCGAGGAATCCTCGAGCTGCTGGGCGACGAGGCGTGACCCAGCCCGCTATGCAGGCGCTCGCCGACCTCGCCCGAGAGTACGGCGTGCAGCCCTCCTATACGGACTCCGGCGGGCGGAGCGTCCGGACCCCATCGGAGAGTCTCATTGCGGCCCTCCGCGCGCTCGGCGCGCCGATCGAGCACGTTCCAGACGCCGCCGGCGCCCTCGTCGAGCGGAGGCGGGAGCTCGAGCGGCGGATCGTGCAGCCGGTCCTGGTCGCATGGGACGGGCGACTTCGGGACGCCGAGATCCGCGCGCCGGCATCGGCCAGCCTGCGGGTCGAGCTCGAGGACGGGGGCTGCATCCGCCTCGACACGTCGAGACCCAATGCTTCCCTCGTCTCCACGCCCGAGCGGCTCCCGGCGGGGTACCACACGCTGTGCATCGAGACGTCGTCGACGCGATCGACGGCGACGATCTTCTCCGCACCGACGCGCGCGCCGGCCATGCCTCCCGGCTCCTGGGCGGTCTTCGCGCCGCTGTACGCGCTCCGCCGCACCGCCGACGCTGCGGGGATCGGTTCGTTCACCGAGCTCGGCGAGCTCGACCGCTGGGCGGCCCGCGGGGGGGCATCGATGCTGAGCACGCTACCGCTGCTGGCGACGTTCCTCGACGAGCCGTTCGAGCCGAGTCCGTACTCGCCGGCGAGCCGCCTGTTCTGGAACGAGATCTTCGTCGACGTCGACCGGGCGCGAGGCGCGGATCCCAATGCTCGGCTTGCCGGCGCTCCGCGGACACGGGGCGGTGGCGGCCTCGTGGACTACCGGACGGTGGCGGCTGCCAAGCGGGCGGCGCTCGAGCCGCTGGCCGAGCGCTTCTTTCGGCGTGCGCGCCCACGGTCGTACGAGCGCTTCGTGTCTGAGACGCCGCAGCTGCGCGATTACGCCCGGTTCCGCGCCGAGGTCGACCGACGCCGGGCGTGGTGGGGGACCTGGCCGGCCGGCGCGCGCGACGGACGACTCCGCGGCGCACCCGAATCCGATCCCCTCGGCCGCTACCACCTCTTCGCGCAGTGGCTCGCCCAGCGACAGCTCGCCGGCGTCGTCGAGAAGGCGGCGGCCGAGGGTCGCGGGCTGTGTCTCGATCTGCCGCTCGGCGCCAATGGGGCGAGCTACGACGTCTGGCGGCATCGCGCCGCGTTCGCCCTGGAGGCCTCGACCGGGGCGCCGCCCGACCAGTTCTTCTCGGGCGGGCAGGACTGGGGGTTTCCACCACCGCATCCGGAGCGCATCCGCGAGGACGGCTACGCCTACCCGCGGGCGGTCGTCGCGAACCTCCTCAGGTACGCCTCCGCCCTGCGGATCGATCACGTCATGGGGCTGCATCGGCTCTTCTGGGTCCCGCGGGGCATCGACCCGCGACATGGGGCGTACGTGAGCTACCGCGCGCAGGAGTGGTATGCACTGCTGTCGATCGAGGCCCACCGCGCTGGCGCGGCGATCGTCGGCGAGGATCTTGGCACGGTTCCCGGGTACGTCCGGCGGGCGATGCGCCGGCACCGGGTTCACACCAGCTACGTCGTCCAGTTCGAAGCCGAGCCGGCGCTGCGCGATCCACCTCGTGGGTCCGTCGCCTCCCTCGGCACGCACGACCTCCCGACGTGGGCTTCGTTCTGCTCCGGCGACGACGTCCGGATGGTCGCGGAGCTCGGCCTGCTCGACGCCCTCGAAGCCGACCGGCGCGCTCTCGAGCGCGTCCGGATCCGGCAGGCGATCGTCGAGGGCCTGCGGGACCGCGGACTCCTCGGCGCGGGGGACCCGGCAGATGTGGATCTGCTCGAGGCCGCACTGCGGTTCCTCGGACGCAGCGACGCCGCGCTCGCGATCGTCTCCCTCGAGGATCTCTGGCTCGAGGAGCGTCCGCAGAACGTCCCGGGCACGGGCCTGGAACGGGCGAATTGGCGCGGCAGGTCCCGGATGTCCATCGACGAGCTCATGGCCGATACGCAGCTGAACCGGTTCATCGACGCGCTGGCGCGCGAGCGGGCGGCGGTCGCGCGGCGAACGGAGGCAGCTTGAGCGCTGTCAACGCGCGAACGTCGTCGGCGCTGTCGTCCGACGACGTCTACCTGTTCAACGAGGGCACCCACACGCGGCTGTGGCAGAAGATGGGCGTGCACGCCGCGCCGGACGGCGCATCGCTCGCCGTGTGGGCGCCGAACGCCGAGCGCGTGAGCGTGATCGGCGACTTCAACGGCTGGAACCCGGACGCCGACGCCCTGGAGCCGGTCGAGAGCTCCGGCATCTGGGCGCGGTTCATGCCGGGCATGCTGCCGGGGACCATATACAAGTTCCACATCCGGTCAAGGTGGGGCGGATACCGCGTCGACAAGGCCGATCCGTTCGCCTTCCATGCCGAGACGCCGCCGCGGACGGGTTCGATCGTCTGGGATCTGTCGTACGACTGGGACGACGCCGACTGGATGGCGAGCCGACGCAGCCGCAACGCCCTCTCGGCGCCGATGTCGATCTACGAGCTCCACGTGGGATCGTGGATGCGCGCCGACGGCGGACGCTGGCTCACGTACCGCGAGCTCGCCGAGCGCCTGACCGAGCACGTCGTCGAGATGGGATTCACGCACGTCGAACTGCTGCCCGTTATGGAGCATCCGTTCGCGGGCTCGTGGGGTTACCAAACAACGGGCTACTTTGCGCCGACGAGCCGCTTCGGCACACCGCAGGATCTCATGGCGCTTATCGACGCGCTGCACCGCGCGGGGATCGGCGTCATCCTCGACTGGGTCCCGTCGCACTTCCCGTCCGACGAGCACGGCCTCGCGTACTTCGACGGGACGCACCTGTTCGAGCATGCCGACCGTCGCCGCGG
The DNA here is from genome assembly GCA_046724395.1 of Actinomycetota bacterium. GTDB lineage: Bacteria > Actinomycetota > UBA4738 > UBA4738 > HRBIN12 > DATAEU01. The sequence goes on along the minus strand of JBKOWM010000002.1, from coordinate 6,998 downwards.
CTATCACCCCGACTGGAACACGCTGATCTTCAACTACGGACGCCGCGAGGTTCAGAGCTTTCTGACGTCCAGCGCGACGTTCTGGCTGGACGCATACCACGTCGACGGGCTGCGCGTGGATGCGGTGGCATCGATGCTGTACCTCGACTACTCGCGCGAGGACGGCGAGTGGCTGCCGAACGAGTACGGCGGCCGGGAGAATCTGGACGCGATCGGGTTCCTGCGGCACCTGAACGCACGGGTGTACGCGGAGTTCCCCGACGTCCAGACCCTGGCCGAGGAATCGACGGCTTGGCCGATGGTCTCGCGCCCGACCGACGTCGGCGGGCTCGGGTTCGGCCTGAAGTGGGACATGGGCTGGATGCACGACACGCTGGGATACCTGCGGCGCGATCCGGTTCATCGCCGGTACCACCACGACGAGCTCACGTTCCGGCAGGTCTACGCGTGGCACGAGAACTTCGTGCTCCCGCTCTCGCACGACGAGGTCGTCCACGGCAAGGGCTCCCTGCTTCGCAAGATGCCGGGGGACCGGTGGCAGCAGCTCGCCAACCTGCGGCTGTTGATCGGCTATCAGTACGGGCAGAGCGGCAAGAAGCTCCTGTTCATGGGCGCCGAGATCGGCCAGCCGTGGGAGTGGGATCACGACGGTTCGGTGGACTGGGGGCTCCTGCGCTACGACGAGCACGAGGGCGTGCGTCGATGGGTCCGCGATCTCAACCGCGTGTACCGCGACATCCCCGCGATGCACGCCTTCGATGTTGACCCCCGCGGCTTCGAATGGATCGACGCCGGTAACCGCGGCCAGAGCGTCTTGTCGTTCGCGCGCCGAGGCGTCGACGAGCGGGACGCCGTTGTCTTCATCGCGAACTTCACGCCCGTCACGCACGAGGCGTTCCGTCTCGGCGTCCCGTGCGGCGGCGCGTGGCGGGAGATCCTCAGCTCGGATTCCGAGGCCTACTTCGGCAGCGGTGTCGTGAACGCCGGATCGCTCCAGGCCGGCGCGCCGGGCGCGCACGGGCGGGGGCAGAGCCTCGAGCTGCGCGTGCCGCCGCTCGGCTGCGTGTTCCTGGCGCCCGACGAGTCGGCGCCGAGATGAGGCCCGCCGCGTGACAACGCAGCAGCTTCGGATCTGGCCTGGCCAGCCGTACCCGCAGGGCGCGATCTGGGACGGCGAGGGCGTCAACTTCTCGTTGTTCTCGGAGCACGCGACGGCCGTCGAGCTGTGCCTGTACGACCCCGCCCGGGCGGGAGCCGAGTCGCACCGCATCGCGCTCACGACCCGCACCGACCTCATCTGGCACGCGTACCTGCCCGACGTCCGGCCGGGGCAGCTGTACGGCTATCGCGTTCACGGGCCGTACGAGCCGCACGCGGGGCACCGCTTCAACCCCAACAAACTGCTGATCGACCCCTACGCCAAGGCCATCACGGGCTCGGTGGAGTGGGACGACGCGGTGTACGGCTACCGGATCGGCGACCCGGCCGAGGACCTGTCCTTCGACGACCGAGACAGCGCTCCGTGCGTGCCGAAGTCCGTCGTGATCGACCCAGCGTTCACATGGGGCGACGACCGCAAGCCGAACACGCCATGGAACCGAACCGTCATCTACGAGGCTCACGTGCGGGGCCTGACGATGATGCATCCCGCCATCCCGCCCGAGGTCCGCGGAACGTACACGGCCCTGGCGTTCGATCCGATCGTCGAGCACCTGCTCTCGCTCGGCGTGACGGCGATCGAGCTGCTGCCGGTCCACCAGTTCGTGTCCGAGCGCCGTCTCGTCGAGCGCGGGCTGTCCAACTATTGGGGCTACAACACGATCGGGTTCCTCGCGCCGCACGTCGGCTACGCGACCGCCGGAACCGGTCGGCAGGTCCACGAGTTCAAGTCGATGGTCAAGGCGATGCACCGTGCCGGGATCGAGGTGATCCTCGACGTGGTCTACAATCACACCGCCGAGGGAAACCACCTGGGTCCGACGCTGTCCCTGCGCGGCGTGGACAACGCGGCGTTCTACCGGCTCGCACCCGAAGACGGGCGCTACTACACGGACTTCACCGGCACCGGCAACAGCCTCAACATGCTGCATCCGCGAACGATCCAGCTGATCATGGACTCTCTCCGATATTGGGTCACCGACCTGCATGTCGACGGGTTCCGGTTCGACCTGGCGCCCGTGCTGGCGCGCGAGCTCTATGAGGTCGACCGACTGTCGGCCTTCTTCGACATCATGCAGCAGGATCCGACGCTCTCACAGGCCAAGCTGATCGCCGAGCCGTGGGACGTTGGGCCGGGCGGCTATCAGGTCGGGAACTTCCCGGTGGGCTGGGCCGAGTGGAACGGAAGGTTCCGGGACAACGTCCGACGGTTCTGGCGCGAGGATCGTGGGCAGCTGCCCGAGCTCGCGTACCGGTTGACGGGCTCGAGCGATCTGTACGAGGCCTCGGGGCGCAACACGTACGCCACCGTGAACTTCGTGACCGCCCACGACGGGTTCACCCTGAACGATCTCGTCTCGTACGAGGGCAAGCACAACGCCGCCAACGGGGAGGACAACCGCGACGGCGCCGAAGAGAACTTCAGTCGGGACTGGGGTGTCGACGGCCCGACAGACAACCCGCGCGTCACCGCGATCCGCGAGCGGATGAAACGGAATTTGCTCGCGACGCTGATGTTCTCCCAGGGCGTTCGGATGCTGCTCGCGGGCGACGAGATAGGCCGAACGCAGCGAGGCAACAACAACGCCTACTCACAGGACAACGAAATCAGCTGGGTGCACTGGGATCTCGACAACGAGCAGCGGGAGCTGCTCGCGTTCACGCGCCACTGTCTGCGAATCGTCCGCGAGAACCCCGTGCTTCGGCGGCGGTCCTTCTTCAAGGGACGAAGCGTCTCGGAGGACGGCGGCGTGAAGGACGTCACGTGGCTGCGCCCAGACGGTGCGGAGATGCGCGATGCCGACTGGTCGGAGGCCGAGATGCGGGTTCTTGGGATGTTGCTTCCGGGCCGCGCGACCGACGAGGTCAACGAACGCGGCCGCCCGGTCTTCGGCGACACACTGCTGCTGTTGCTCAACGGCGGCAGCCGCTCCCGGCTCTTCGCGCTGCCGCGTCTGGAGGGCGGCGGCATCTGGGAGGAGATCGTCAATACGGCAAGGCCGATCGGGTCGCGGCTCGTCCGCCGGAGCGGGATCAACCTCGTGGCGCACTCCGCGATGCTGCTGCGGTACCTGGAGGACGTCGAGCGCCTGGCGGACGCTCGCCCGCTCAGCAGACGAGCATGAGGAAGTCGTTCGGGTCGACGGCCGGGCCGTTGTTCGGGTGCCACTCGAAGTGGTCGTGGCTGGCACTCGTGTCGCCCGTGTGACCGACGTAGCCGATCACGTCGCCCGTCTGCACCGGTCCGAGCTGTCCGAGTCGAGAAAGGTGCGCGTTGTAGACGTAGCCGTATTCCCCCTTGACGCTCACGGACGTCCCGCCGATGTGGTTCGTCGATTCGAACGCGACCCCGTCGAACGGCGCGTAGATCGGCGTGCCCTCGGGAGCCATGATGTCGTTGCCCTCGTGGATGTGGTCCCCGCCCCACTTCTTCGGCTTGTGAACCCAGATCCCGAAATCGTCGCCGACTGCGTGCGGATCGCCGACCGGGCAGACCGCGAACGGTCGGATCATCGAGATCTTCTGGAGCACGACTTCCTTGTGCGTCCGGAGCTTGGAGAGCACGGTCTGGGCCCTCGCCATGAGCGCCTCGAGCGCCTGTTGGTCGTCCTGCAGTTCCGCGCGCACGCTGGCCAGATACCACGTGAAGCGCTGTAGCTGCGTCCGGCGAACATCCAGCCGGTCGCGGACGGACGCGACCTCGTCGGCCAGGACGACGTCGCGCCGGTTCATCTCCTCGAGCAGACCGATCCGGTTGGCCGCATCGACGGCCGACGTCGCGGTGAGCAGGTACATCATGGGCGTCGCCGGTCCCATCATGTACGCCTGTCGCGAGCGCTGCGCCAGTCGCTCGCTCAGACGCCTGAGGCGACGCTCGAGAGGCCCGATCTCCCCTTGCACTTGATGGATGCGTTCGACGGTGTGGTTGATCTGGTTTTCGTTGTGTCCGATGCGTGTCGCCAGCCTGTTCATCCGTTTCTGCAGGAGGCGGAGCTTGGCAGCGCGAGCGCGAATGAGCGCCTTGGTGTCGCGGAGCTCCTCCCGAGCATGGTGCAGCGCGTCGGGGGGGGCGCCCAGCGCCGATCCGGCCGGCGTAATCGCCAGCAAGATGACGACGAGCAGCGCTGCCGCAGTGCGGGGGGGACGTGCGGTTGCGCCGGCTCCGCGGGCATTCGGAGCTCGCATGGCGCTCAAAGGTACGTGAGGCAACTGCGTTGTATCTACGGCTAAAGGCACTAGGGGGCGAATATGGGTCACTGTGGGGATCGAGCGGCGGGCGCCCGATGCCGCGGACGTAGTTCGTCTGAGCTGCCCTTCGGCGCGAACGGGGGAGGCGACGATGGTGCCTTCTGTGGATAGGCATGATCATCCCGCTATCGGATAGTTGCCCTACACACATGCGGAACCTCACGGATCAAGAACGCTGGGTGCTCGCGATCGGCGACATCGTCGACGAGATCGTCGACCTGACGGAGGCGGAGCTCGAGGCCGAGGTCGTCGATCGAGTCCCTCATGCGGTGCTTGTGCGGACGACGTACCGGCGAGCCACCGAGCTCCGGCGCATCCCCAACGCCATCATCCAGGTCTACGACTCCGAGGACGCCGGACAGCACGCTCTCGGGCTGTTCCGCCCGTAGCCCGCCTCCGAACCCGCAGCGGCCGTCGCAACGACCCTCAGTACGACCTCGGAACGCCTCACTCGGCTTCCTCCCTCCTGGTGCACCAAGTCGTGGCGGCACCAAGTCGTGTCGGTGCGGACCGATATGGGGTTAGAAAGTCGCAACGGGGGTTCAGTCGGCCGCATGAGGCTGCCGATGATGTGCGGGAACCCATGACTTCCACGTTGCGTCCCTGTGTTATAAGCTCCGCCTTTAGGGGGGGAGGCAAAAGGCTGCGGCAAAACAGCCGATCGTCCCGGGTTGTCGACGCAACCACGGCCCTCGTTCGTCGTTAAGCGTTGTAGGGGTGTTCTTTGGCCACACGCCTGGAAGAAGTTCGGGAAAGCGGCGGACGAGGGACGTATGCGGACCTCGACGATCGCTTTCTCGTGCTCGATTTCCAGGCCGGTAACTCGGATCGAGCGTTCGAGGAGATCCATCGTCGGTACTCGGGGCTCGCCCGCCGCGTGTGTCAGGGCATCCTGCGAAACGCCGAGGACGCCGACGAGGCAACGCAGGAGACCATGCTTCGGGTCTATCAGGGTCTCCCGCGGTTCAACGGTCGCTACATGGTGCAACCGTGGGTCGCCCGGATCGCCACGAACGTCTGCCTCGACATCGTCCGCGCGCGGCAGCGGCGTCCGGTAGCCCACCTCCCCATCGACGACGCGCACGAAACCGTCGACCTCGAGGATCGCGCCCCCGAGACCATCGTCGAGCGCAAGCTCGAGCGGGCTCGCGTCAACGCCGCGCTCGACGCGTTGCCGCCACATCACCGCCGCGCGCTCGTCCTGCGCGAGTTCGAAGGTCGCTCCCACGAGGAGATCGCGGAGGCCCTCGACATCACGCCCAAGCAGGCGAAGGCCCTGATCCATCGGGCGAAGGTCGCGTTCCGCCGCGTTTGGGATGGCGACCGGCGCGGCCTGGCGGCCATCGTTCCGATCCTGCTCGCGCCGCTTCGGCTTCCGGACTCGGTTCGCCGCCTGATCGGATCGGCCGGCGAGGCCGCGGCGAGCGGCGGGAGTGCCGCCGCAAGTCCGGTCGTCTCCACGACGGTCGTGAACGCCGGCGAGCGAGTCGCCGCGGCCGCGGTCGCCATCGCGATGGCCACGACGGTCTCCGTCGGCGCCGTGACCCTGCGCGACCGCATCGACAAGGACCGGGAGCCGACTCGTGACCGTCACCGCGAAGTCGTCGTCGTGCCGTCCGCCGAGTCGCCGGCCCCGAAGGAGCACGACTCGAAGAACGTGGTCGTCGAGCCGGCTCGAAGGCCGGCGCGCGACCGGGAGCCGAAGCGGACGACCGAGAAGGAACCGAAGAACGCGAAGCCGGCCACCTCCGAGCCGGTCGTCCAGCCGACGGATGCGACGTCCGAAACGTCGACCACCACGGAGGCGACCGACGTCAGCCCGACGCCCGCGCCGACGGAGACGACGTCGCCCGCGCCGCCCCCGCCGGCGCCGGACTGGGCGATGCAGTTCTCCATGATGGGCAAGACCGCGTCGCTCGCGGAGCTGAGCTCGACCAAGGTTTCCGGCACGGCGGGTGACAGCGTCTTCTTCAACCAGACGGCGAGCGGCAGCCTCGGCGTCCTCAACCCGATCTCGGTTCAGGCCCGGTACTTCGGATCTGCGGAGGGCGTGGACGGGACCGCAACACTCTGGCTGATCCTCGACACGGAGAACGGCCGGTACCGATACGAGGGCACGGGGGCGCTGGCGGCCCTCACCAACCCCGACGACGGAACGACCGTCTACGCGTTCTCCGGCACGTACACGCTCGTCGAATGGCCAGCGGGGGACGATTCCCGCCTCGCGAAGAAACTGGCGCAGGCCGGCCGCTTCGACCTCGTCCTGCGCTTCTGGGAGGACCAGGCGACCCTCTATTCGGTCGATCTCTCGCTGGTCAGGACCGAGACCGTCGACGCGGCTCTCGCTCCCGCGTAGGGCCCTCACCGACCCCCGACTGGCAGTTGCGGGAGATCCCGCACTAGTGCACCCTTGGCGGGTTTCGGCGAACGCTGGGAACGGCCCACGGAGTTGGGACGTCAACCATCGTCGCACGAGGGGAGGGGTGTTGAGTCTTCTCGCGACGGGGCTTGGTGCCCGTCGAGCGGCGCTGATCGTTGGCGCGGTCGTCGCGTTGCAGACATCCGCCTTCGTCGGCGCGCCGTCCGCGAAC
>JBKOWM010000122.1:0-12682 GCA_046724395.1 Actinomycetota bacterium | reverse complement strand
GCCCGGAGTCGGACGGCGGCGGTGGCGCCGGCACGCGGGCGGCGACGAGCGCCATCCGTCGCACGACGGTCGAGCCGGTCTGGACGCGAAGCGTCGCGACTGGCTCGCCGAGCGTCGGCGGGAACGAAACGCCTTCTCGGGGCACGACGCGATAGGTGACCGGCGCGTCTGTTCGAAGAAGCGCCTCGAGCGGGTGGGCGGACACGAGATCGACCGACCGGCCGCCGATGTCGACGGCGTCGAACGGCTGCCCCGCCTCGACGAGGCGCTTGCGGTCGAAGGCCGCGAACCCGTAGTTCAACATCTCCGCGGCGTCGGAGAAGGGCTCTCCGGGGGCGCCGAGGACGACCGAGACTAGCCGGATGCCCTCGCGCTGGGCGGTGGCGACGACGCAGAATCCGGCCGCGGTCGTGTAGCCGGTCTTGCCGCCCATCGCTCCCCGGTACAGCCACAGCAGGACGTTGCGGTTCTGGATCATCCGTGGCGGGCCGTCCGGCGACGGAATCTCGTGGAATCGCGTGGAGTCGATCCGCCCGAACAGCGGCTGCGCGTACGCCGCTCTCGTCAGCCTTGCGAGATCCAGCGCGGTGGAGTAGCCGCGGTCGTCGAGACCGTTGGGCGAATAGAAGCGGGTGTGGCGCATCCCCAGACGCGCCGCCTCGGCGTTCATCGCTTTCACGAACGCCGGGACGGAGCCCGACACGTGCTCGGCCAGCGCGACCGCCGCGTCGTTCGCCGATTGCAGGAGCAACGCGTACAGGAGCTCCTCGACACTGATGCGCTCGCCCATCTGGAGCCCGAGCTCGGAGACGCCGTACCCTCCCACCGACGTCGAAGCGTCTTCGGAGACGGTGACGACCTCGGCAGGCTCCGTGCGCTTGAGGACCAGGAGGGCCGTCATCAGCTTGGTCAGACTCGCGATCGGCCGCTCCTCCTCGCCGTCCAGAGCGAGCAGGACCTGGCCCGTGTCGAGATCCGCCAGCACGGCGGATCCGACGGCGAGCCGCGGGACGGACGCGGACGCAGACGGCACGTCCAGGGCCGTCGGGAACGGTGACGGCGACGTTCCGCCACCGGGCACCGGCACCGGCGTCGGCGGAGGAAGATCGCGCCGACCGCTCGCGGCCGCGAGCGGCAGGCACGCGGCCGCCACCGCGAGCGCCGAGAGCGCGACCGCGAACCAACGGGAGGCTCGGCGACACATTCCGTCTACGGCGACTGCAGGTACTGCCGCAGGTTGGTCCGCAGCAGAGCGCCCTTCAGCTTGCGCGAGGCCCGGGCGAGGTCGGCCAAGGAATCCGCCGCTACGCGACGAGCGTCGGGATTTCGTTGGCGAAGCTGGGGCATGACGATCGATTCGAAGAACGTGGCCTCGCGCTCCTCGAAGTGCTTGTACATCGTGAGGTGCCGCGGCTCGATTCCGTATCGAAAGAAGTCTCGCAGGATCGAGAGAACGACGTAGTCGTCGCCGTCGTAATAGCGCGCGCCGTCGGGTCCATGCGAGCTGACGAGACCAAATCCCTCGAGCTCCTTGATCCGCTCCTTCTCGACTCCGGTGGCGGCCGACATCTCGTCGATGGACATCTGCAATCCAGTCGGCGGCTCGGCGATCTCGTCCTCGGCGGCGACGGCTGCCGTCTCGTCGTCATCGACGACGTCGCGTCCGGACTCCTGCTTGAGCAGACGGTCCTTGATCACCTTCAACGGCAGGTACTCGTCGCGCTGCATCCGCAGGATGTGCTTGAGCCGATCTACATCCTTCTCGTAGAACTTGCGGTATCCCGAAGGTGTGCGTTCGGGCTGGATTAACCCCTCTGCCTCGAGGAACCGGATCTTCGAGATCGTGATGTCCGGGAACTCGGTCTTCACGGAGACCAGAACCTCTCCGATCGATTGATAGTTCCGGGTGGGCATCCTCACTCTCCGGAATCGAAGAACGCGAGCTTGAACTTTCCGATCTGCACCTCGTCGCCGGAGCGGAGCGTCACTGCATCGACGCGTTCGCGGTTGACGTACGTGCCGTTCAGACTCCCCACGTCGTGGAGCTCGAACCTGCCGCCTGCGCGACGCAGCTCTGCGTGGCGCCGCGATACGGTCACGTCGTCGAGGAACACGTCGCTCTCGGGGTTCCTTCCGATCGTCGTCGTCTCGGCGTCGACGAGGAACGTGGAGCCGGCGTTCTGGCCGCGCTTGACGAGGAAGAGCCCCTGGCCCGGATCGAGGTGATCGCCCGGAAGGGGGAAATCCTCCGCCGCCTCCTCCTCCACGTCGACCGGCGCGATGCCCATCGTCGTGTCCTCGTGAAGGGGTGCGCCGCAGTTGGCGCAGTACCGAGCCTCGTCCTTGTTCGGATGTCCGCACCGGGTGCAGTACACGTCGACCTCTCCTGGGGGCGCTGTCCTGGGGGCGCCCTCCTGGGGCGCTCTCCTGGGGCGGCGTCCCGGCCCCGCCCTCGAGGACGCGGGACGGCTGGAACCGCGATCTCGTCCGGGAAGGTCGAGGTTGACCCCGTTACCTCAACCCTCGATGGAGACGGGAACGTTATTGTACGCGGGCTCGAGGGTCAACGGATACATCGGCAGCACGTGGAGGCCGCTGAGGAAGGCCCCGGCGCGGGACCCTCCTATTCGCCCTGAGCCTGCTGCACGAACGCGCGATAGGCGCCGGCGTCCATGAGGTCCGCAAGCTGAGCCGCGTCCGCCGCCTCGAGGACGACCAGCCATCCGTCGCCATACGGCGCCTCGTTCACGAGCTCCGGGCGGTCCTCGAGCAGCTGATTGCGCTCGATCACCGTGCCGGTGACCGGGCTGTAGACGTCGGAGACGGACTTCGTCGACTCGACCTCGCTGAACGGCTGAGACGCCGTGACTGACGTGCCCACCTGCGGAACGTCCACGTACACGACGTCGCCCAGGGCATCCTGCGCGTAGTCGGTGATGCCCACGCGAACCCGGCCCGACCCCTCGTTGCGGGCCCACTCGTGTTCCTTGGTGTACCGAAGGTCGTCGGGGAAATCCATCGCGTCGTCTCCTCTTCGGCTCGCTCCCTCGATCGGCTGCGCCGAATCGCGGCACCATCGCGGCCGCGCGAGGGCACGGCGCGGAACGTACCACCTCCAGCGCGGTCCGCTGAACGGCCCGGGCGGCTCGTTCTCAGGCTTGACTTCGACGCCGCGCGAGTCCGCGGCGGAGGTCCCCGACGTACAGGCCGGCGGCCGCGTACGACATCACGATGCCCGCGGCGAACGCGAGCCATCCGACGATCGACGCAGCGACGCCGGCCCACAGGTCCAGTTGGCCCCAGGCGATTGCCGGGATCGCGATCATCAGCGCGAGGGTCGCGGCCTTGCCGATGCGTCGCACGTCGATGCGGATGCCTCGCCTCCACAGGGCGATGGCGCCGACGAGCAAGAGCGCAACGTCGCGCACGACGATCAGCGCGGCCGCCCATACCGGGAACAGGCCCCGAACGACGAGCGCGGCGAGAACCGCGACGATCGCCAGTCGATCGGCAAGCGGATCCAGGATCTTCCCCACCTCGGTGACCTGATGGGTGCGGCGGGCGATGTACCCGTCGATCCAATCCGTCGATGCGATGACGCCAAAGGCGACGAGCCCGGCCGCCTCGGTGCCGCGATGGACGATCGCCCAGGCGATCAGCGGAATGGACGCGATCCGGGCGAACGAGAGTGCATTCGGAAGGGTGAGGATCGCAGAGGTCGAAACGCGCCGGTCGCGCGACATCGGCCGGACGCTACCACCTCATCGTCCATACCAGATGACATGCGAGCTCACCCGGACCTTCAGAGATATCTCCCGAGAAGTTCGACAGAATGTGCCGATCGACGTGCATTCCCCCACTCCCTTGACCTACACTTCGGATTTGCCGGACCGCAGCCTCCAAGCGCACGGAAGGATCAGGTTCCGGCTTTCAGGTGGCCCGGGGCCTTCCCCCCGGGCCGCCTGCGTGTTCGTTTTCGTCTTCTGCCCGCGACGCCGTGCCAACGGCGGTGAGCCCTGTGCCAGGCATCTCGGTAGAATCGGCGACACGGGCCGTGGCGCAGCTTGGTTAGCGCGTCTGACTGGGGGTCAGAAGGTCGCCGGTTCAAATCCGGCCGGCCCGACCGGGTTCATCCGCGTGCGCGTTTGGGCCGGAAACGGAGTCGAATCGGCACGCCGTTGAACGCGAACGCGCCACGCAGCCGGTTCTCGAGGAACCGGTGGTACGACGGATTGGGAGCGCGGGCCCCGAACAGCACGAACGTGGGTGGTCCCGCCGAGACCTGCGTCGAGTATCGATATCGCGCTCCGCCCGGCGCGGGTCGCTCCTCCTGCGCCGCCTCGATCACCCGATTGACCTCCGCGGTCGACACGCGCGTCAGCCACAGCGCCCGAACCGACAGCAGTGAGGGCGGCAGCTTCGACACGCCCGAGCCGCCGGTGGCCGACGTTCGAAGCAGATCCGCCCGCGCGAACGGCCGGAGCTCCTCGGTGAGCGCACGGAAGGTCCGGTCGCGCTCGTCCACGAGATCCCACTTGTTCGCAACGACGAGGAGGCCGCGTCCGGCCTCCACGACCTTCGCCGCGATACGCCTGTCCTCGCCCGTGAACCCCGCCGACGCGTCCGTGACGAGCAGCGTGACGTCGGCGCGCGAAATCGAGCGCTCCGCGCGAAGGAAGCTGTAGTACTCGACGCCCTGAGCACGAAGGCCCCGGCGGAGACCCGCCGTATCGACGAACCGGACCGGGCCCGACTGCCACTCCACGACCGCGTCCACGGCGTCTCTCGTCGTTCCGGCGTCCTCCCAGACGACGGATCGCTCGGAGCGGACGAGGCGATTGAACAGGGACGATTTTCCGACGTTCGGCCGGCCGACGAGCGCGAACGTCGGGACGCTCGAGGGCGAAGCCGCGTGTGGCTGCGGTTGGGGCAGGAGCGCCACGACGCGATCCAGCAGGTCGCCGGCACCGCGTCCGTGCAGCGCCGACACCGCAACCGGGTCTCCGAGGCCGAGCTGCGCGAACACGAGCGCATCGCCCTCGTCTCGTTCGTCGTCGACCTTGTTCACGACGACAAGCACAGGCCCGGCGGCCCGGCGGAGCCGGCGTGCGAGCTCCGCGTCCTCTTCGAGGACGCCCGTCCGCGCGTCGACGACGAGGAGAACGACGTCAGCGTCCTCGGCGGCCAGCCGCGCCTGCCTCACGACGAGCGCCTCGATGCCGGCCGCACGACGCACATAGCCGCCGCTATCGATCAACGTGAAGTCGCGGCCATTCCAGCTCCCCTGCAGCTCGACGCGATCGCGCGTAACGCCGGGCATCGCGTCCGCGATCGCCTCACGGCGGCCGATCATCCGGTTCGCGAGCGTCGACTTCCCGACGTTCTGCCGGCCGACGAGCGCCACGACGGGAACGTCACGGGTCATCGGCAGGCGGCGGATCGAACGAGGTCGAGCGCCTCCCGAAACACTGAGTCGGCGCCCTTGTCCGACGTGTCGATCTTCACCGCGTCGGACGCCGGGACGAACGGGTTCACACGGCTGTCGAGTGAGTCGCGGTCCCGGAGTGCCTCGCCGACGGGCTCGCGATCGCTCCCCCGCTCGACGGAACGGCGAGCCGCGCGCTCCGCGCTGGGCGCCGTGAGGAACAGCTTCACGTCCGCGTCCGGGCGGACGATCGACCCGATGTCACGCCCCTCGACGACGCCGCCGGCGCGAGACAGCCGTCGCTGCTCGTCGCGCAGCACGTCGCGGACCTCACCGTGCGCGGCCACGACAGAGACGGCGGCCTCGACGTCCCGGCCCGCAAGCTCCGGGTCCGGCGGCGCCCCGTCGATCTCGAGCTCGGCTATTCCGCCGCGGTCGACGACATCGAAACGGATGCCGGCCGCGATCGCCGCAAGGGCGGGGCCGTCGTCGAGGTCCGTCCGCGAGCGCAGGGCGCGAAGCGTCACCGCCCGATACATCAACCCGGTGTTGAGGTACGGCAGCCCGAGCTCGGCCGCGAGTCGGCGCGCGAGCGTCGACTTGCCGGCTCCGGCGGGACCGTCGATCGCGACGAGCATCAGATCTCGGCGGTCTCCAGGTCGGCGTCCAACGACTCGAGGGCGGAGACGAAGCCCGGGAACGATACGTCCGCCGCCTCGGCGCGCTCGACCTCGACGGCGTCGTCGGCGGCGAGGCCCGCGACGGCCATGGCCATCGCCATTCGGTGATCCCCGCGCGAGTCCGTCCGACCGCCGCGCAGCCCGCCTCCGGCGACGACGAGGTCGTCGCCCTCGACAGCCGCCGCACCGCCGAGGTCCCGGATCGCCGTCATGAGGCCATTCAGCCGGTCGCTCTCCTTGATGCGAAGCTCGGCGGCGCCGACGAACCAACTGTCGCCGTGGGCATGGGCCGCGGCGGCCGCCAGCACGGGCACCTCGTCGATCACGAGCGGAAGTTCGGCGGCCTCGATGGTCGTCGCTTCGAGGGCGGACGGACCGCGCGCGCGAAGGTCGCCCACCGGCTCGCCCACCTCCGTTGCTCGCGGGACGATGTCGATCTCGACGCCCATCCGGCGCAGGACGTCAAGGAACCGGATGCGGCTCGGATTCACGCCGACGTTGACGATCTCGACCGTGCCGCCGGTGACCGCTGCCGCGCCGATCAGAAACGCCGCCGACGACACGTCGCCCGGGACCGTCCCCTCGAATCCGCCGTGCTGAAAGGCCGAGACCCGGACCGACTGGGTGCCGATGTCGACGGGTCCGCCGAGCGCCGCCAGCGCGCGCTCGGTATGGTCCCGCGTCGCGGCGGGCTCCGTGAACTCCGTCGGTGAGTCCGCCGCGCAGCCTGCGAGAAGGACGGCCCCTTTCACCTGTGCGCTCGGAACCGGCGCACGGTACGAGATGCCGTGCAGGGACGCGCCCGTCACGGAGAGGGGCGCGTGACCGCTCGACGTCTCGACCACCGCGCCCATCTGGCGCAGAGGCTCCGCCACGCGCTCCATCGGCCGCCGCATCAGGCTCTCGTCACCGACGAGCCTCGACGAGAACGTCGTAGCGGAGAGCAAGCCGGCGAGAAGTCGCATGGTCGTTCCCGAGTTCGCGCAGTCGAGCTCGCGAGCGGGCTCGGCAAGCGCCTCCCGGCCTTCGCCCGATACCTCAACCCGGAACCTCGAGGAGAAGGGCTGGTCACCGTCCCACGTGAAACGGTCGCCCTCGCCGGCATCCGAATGCTTGACGACCCAGACCTCGAGTTCAGATCGAGCTTGCGGCACGACGGCCGAGAGACAGGCGGCGGTCGCCCGCACGTCGAGCGACGGCGGGACGCCACCGACGACCGATCGCCCACGAGCCGTCGCGGCGAGGATCAGCCAGCGATGTGCGATCGACTTGTCGCCGGGGACGCGAGTCGCCCCGACGATACGCGGCCCCGGCCGGACGACAAGCCGCATCCCGCTCACGCCAGCCGAAGCGCCTCGAAGCCGCGCGACGTGAGCGCGTCGGCGGCGACGATCGCGGCTGCGGCCGCGACGGTCAGGTGGACGGTTCCCCGACCGCCCTCGGGTGAGTGAACGATCTGCAGGTCCTCGATGTTCACGTCGGCGGCGCCGAGCGCCGCGGCCAGCTCCGCGAGGACCCCCGGACGATCGGGAACCGGCACCTGAACGACGGCCACGCCCGTCTTGACCTGTGGCTTGGCGGCGAGCGACAGCCGAGCGCGCTTGGCAGCCTCGAACGTCCGTTCCACGTCCGCGCCGAGGCCGTTCGCGACGCTGTCTCGAACCTCGAGCAACCGCTTCGCGTATCGGTCGATCGCGTCGGCGATGGCATCCCGGTTCGCGAGCAGGATCTCGCTCCACAGCCGCGGGTTGGATGCGGCGAGCCGTGTCAGGTCCCTGAACCCGCCGGCCGCGAGCAGCAGGATGTCCGGTTCACCGGCCTCTTCGGAGGCCGCGACGTCCATCAGCGCGGTCGATGCGACCTGCGGCAGGTGGCTCACGAACGCTACGAGACGGTCGTGTCGTTCCGGGTTCATCACGATGGGACGGGCGCCCACGCGCGTGATCCAGTGCGACAGGCGGCCGGTCGCATCGGCATCCGTGTCCGGGCCAGGCGTCAGCACCCACACCGCGCCGTCGAGGATCGAGGCGGAGGCGGCGTCCGGTCCGGACCGTTCGGATCCGCCCATCGGGTGGCCGCCGACGAACCTCGACCGGAGATCTCGGGTCGATCCATCCTCGACCTCGAGCATCACTCGAGACTTCACGCTCGCAACATCGGAGACGGTGGCGCGTGAGGATCTCAGCGCCCCGATCGCAAGGCCGGCGACCACGTCGACTGGCGAGCAGACGAACACAAGCGAGGCGTCGGCGACGCACGCTTCGAGATCGGGCGCCGAGGCGAGTCCGATCGCGCGAGCGACGGCGCGATCGAGGTTGCGGGCGTTGGGGTCGAAGCCGATCACGTCGTCGCCGACGCGGAGGGCCGCCATGGCCACGGATGTGCCGATCAGCCCCGTCCCCAGGACGGCGACGCGCTCAGAGGTCATCGCGGAGCGACTCCGCGCCATCGAGGTAGACGTGCGCGATCTCGGCCTGCGAACGCGTCGTCTCGAAGTGCATGAGCAGGCGCACCACGCGAGGCATCGAGCCGGCCACCGGGATCTCCTGGGCGCACAGGAGCGGCACCTTGCCGAGCCCCATCCGCCGCGCGGCCTCCGCCGGAAAGACGGACGTGAGATCGCGCGTGGCGGTGAAGAAGACGCTCACGATGTCCTCGGCCACCACGTCGTTGCGCTCCATCAGCCGCTCGAGCAGACGCTGCGTTGCATCGAGCACAGCCGGCGCTGCGTCTCGGTCGATCACGATGGCGCCTCGCGCCGCTCGAACGTTCATGCGCCGCCCCTCGGACCTCGTGGACGGCGAAAGGGTACCGTCGCCTACAGACCGGCGACGCGGTAGAGCGCGCGCACCTCCGCCTGCGAGAGCTCTCGCGTGCGTCCGGCCTGGATGCCTGCGATGCGGATCGGGCCGTAGCGGACACGGACGAGCCGGCGCACTGGGAGGCCAACGGCCGCGAGCATTCGCCGGACCTCCCGCTTTCGACCCTCCGTCAAAACGATTCGCACTGCCCCGCGCACGCGGCTTCGTGCTACCGAGCGGACAGACGACGCGCGCGCGACACCGTCCTCCAGGGACACACCTCTGCGAAGCCGCGCCAGCTGACGCTCTGTCGGGACTCCGTCCACCTCGGCTAGATACTCGCGCTCGACACCGTGGCGAGGGTGGAGCAGCCGATTCGCGAGTTCGCCGTCGTTGGTAAAGAGCAGGAGCCCTTCCGTGTCACGATCCAGACGCCCCACGGCGAACAGCCGAGGCCCATGGGGAAGGAACGCCCGAAGGTCGACGTCGGCGTGCGGATCGGCCGCGGTCGACGTGACGCCGGCGGGTTTGTGGAAAGCGAAATATCTCAGCTTCGGGTCGAGGTTCACGCCCACGCCGTCGACCGCGACGCGGTCCCTCCCCGCCTCGACCTTGTCCCCGACGACGGCCACCCTGTCGTTCACCGTCACCCGTCCGTCGCGGATGAGGCTTTCGCTCGCGCGGCGCGACCCCACGCCGGCGCGCGCGAGCGCCCGTTGGAGTCGCTCCTCGGTCATCCGGCGGCTACTCGCCCTGCGCGGACCCTGGGTCGGCGTCGTCGTCCGCCGCCCCCAGCAGCGGAGCGAGCGGTGGGAGGGAGGACAGCGACGAGAGCCCGAGGCGCTCGAGGAACTCAGGCGTCGTCCCGTAGAGCATCGGACGCCCCGGGGCGTCCTCCCGGCCGACCTCGTTGACCAGCCCTCGATCGACGAGGGCGCGCAGGACACCATCTGAATTGACCCCGCGGATCGCTGAGACCTGGTGCCGGGTGACGGGCTGTTTGTAGGCCACGATCGAGAGCGTCTCGAGCGCCGCCTTCGTCAGCCGGGTGTGGCGCGAGCTCAGCACGTACTGCTCGAGGATGGGCGCGGCATCTGGGTGGGTGGTCAGGCGCCACCCTCCGGCGACGCTACGCAAGACGATCCCGGCCCCCCGCTCCTCGTACTCTCGGGCGAGTTCCTCGCACAGTGCATCGGCCTCTCGACGCTCGACGTCGAGGGCTTGCGCGAGGACCGTCGACGAGACGGGCTCGTCCGAGACGAAGAGCAGCGACTCGAGATCCCGGATGTGGTCGGCCTGCGTGCTCACCCGAGACCACTTCCCTGCCACTCGACATCGATCTCTCCGAACGTCTCTGCCTGAGCGAGGTCAACCTTTCCTTCACGGTACAGATCGAGCAGGGCCAGGAACCGAACGACGACCTGGATGCGCTCGTCACAGTCCGCGACGAGCTCCCGGAACCGTGCCCGGCCGGCGCGGCCGAGGTGCGTCGTCACGGCCGCGAGCGCCTCCTCGATCGTGTAGAGGATCGGGGTGACGTGGTACAGGTCGAGCGCCGGAGGCGGGCGCAGGAGCGTCGCCGCGACCCGCGCGAGATCGTCCGGCCGCACCCTCTCGAGCACGTCCGGGTATAGGTGCGCGAGCTCAGGCGGCGGCCCCGCCCCCCGCGCGTGGTGCAGCGCCTCACGCTCGAACCGGGCCGCGAGGTCGACCGCCACGCGCTGAATCGCCGCGAGCTCGAGGGATCGCGCGTAGGCCAGATCCGGAGAGATGCCCACGAGGTCCTCCTCGTCCAGCGCCTCCTGCCTCGGCATGAGCCGACCGACCTTCAGCTCCAGCAGGATCGCGCACACGGCGAGGAACCAGGTCGCCTCGTCGAGCGTCCACTGCGCGGCCTGCTCGGAGTAGGCGAGATACCGGTCGGTGATAGCCGCGATCGGAACGTCGCAGACGTCGATCTTCTGGTCGAGCAGCAGATCGGCCAGCACCCGGAAGGGCCCCGTGAACGCCGGCAGCTCGACCGCGAAGCGGGTCGCGGCGTCGGACGCGTCCTCGCCCATGCGAAGTCGGATGATACCGCCGCCCTTGCTGACTCCCGGGAGCGCTCAGCAGGGAAGCGAGGTGCCGGTGAGCAACTCGAACAGCACGTTTCCGAGCGCCCGCACGATCCCGAGTAGGGGTGCCGCCAGGACGAAGAACACGACGAGGATGAACAGGACGAGGTACTGGTCGAGATTCGCGTAGACTCCGCGCGCGCGAGCCGGGAGGACTCGGATCAGCAGGCGCGACCCATCCAGACCCGGGATCGGAACGAGTTGGAACAGAAACATGAAGACGTTCACGATGACCCAGGCGAACGCGAACACCTGGAGCTCCCCCGAGAGCACCCGAGTGAATAGTCCGGCGGCCGCGGCCAGTACCAGGTTGGCGACCGGGCCCGCGAGCGTCACGAGCAAGGAGTCGCGACTCGGGTTGCGCAGATACGTCGGGTCCATCGGCATCGGCTTCGCGTACGCGAAGATGGGCAGCAGGCAGAATTGACCGGAAGCGACGAGGATCAGGATCAGCCCGGGGAGAATGACGCTCCCGAACGGGTCCATCAGCATTCGCAGATTGAGCGACAGGCGACCCCACCGCCGGGGCGTCGGGTCGCCGAGCCGGTCGGCGGTGTAGCCGTGCGCGAGCTCGTGCAGGATGAGGCTAGGCAGCAGCGCGATCGCGAGGTACAGCGCGAACCGAACGTCGTCCACAACGCCCTCCCGGCGCCCGCGCGGGGATGCGCATGACCCCGCCCGCGTCGTTCCCTGCCGTCAGCCGCCGTACCACCCGTATACGAGGGGCGGCGGCTCGACCTCGTCGTCCCTCACGTCGAGCGCCGCGAGCACCCGCAGCGAGCACGCGATCGCCGCGTCCTGCTCCCTCGCGTGGACCTCGCCGATCGGCGCCCCGCGCTCGACGCGATCGCCGATCTTCGGCCGGAACACGATACCGACGGACGGATCGATCGCTTCGCCCTTTCGCTGACGGCCGGCGCCGAGATCCGTGCTCGCTCGACCCAGAGCCTCCGTGTCGATCGAGTGCACGAGCCCGTCGCGGTTCGACTCGATCGGGCGGACGGCCGGCGCCCTCGGCAGGACGGCCCAGGGGTCCTCGACGACTCGACGATTCCCGCCCTGGGCCTCCACCATCCGCCCAAACGTGTTCAGTGCGCTCCCGTCGTCGAGCGCCCGGGCGGCGGCGGCACGACCCTCCCCCATCCCGACGCCGCGCAGGCGCGAGACCGCCTCACCGGCGAAGACTACGGCGGCATCGCGCAGGTGGCCGCCGTGGCGACCGGAGAGCACGTCGACGGCTTCGGCCACATCCAGGGCATTGCCGATGGCCTCGCCGAGTGGCTGCGACATGTCCGTGACGGCCGCGCGGCACGCCCGGTTCCAGCCGCCCGCGAGCAGGACGCAGGCCTGGGCGAGTTCCGTCGCCTCGGCCTCGGTCTTCATGAACGCGCCGCTTCCCGATTTCACATCGAGCACGATGAGGTCGGAACCGACCGCGAGCTTCTTCGACATGACGCTCGCGGCGATCAGCGGGATCGACGGAACGGTCGCGGTCGCGTCGCGCAGGGCGTACAGCGCTCCGTCGGCCGGGACGATCTCCGCCGTCTGCGCGGCGACGGCGCAGCCGACGTCCTCGACCTGCCGCTCGAACCGATCCGGCGACAGATCGGTGCGAAACCCCGGGATCGACTCGAGCTTGTCGAGCGTTCCTCCGGTGTGCCC
>JBKOWM010000058.1:0-12777 GCA_046724395.1 Actinomycetota bacterium | reverse complement strand
GAGGTACAGGCGACGGTGGCGAGGAACGCTCGGACGGCTTCCACGACCACCTCCGCATGGACCGTCGTCTCGGTCGATCGGAAGCCGTCGGCGACATCGTCCGCGAGCCGAATCTCGGCACGAAGGGGGTGCTGCGAGCCCTCCTCGCACCACGCGCGGATCGTCAGCAGCGCGACTCCGGTCGAGTGGACCATGGCCTCATGCTGAGGGTTTGCCCGTTACCGCTGCGTGACGGCCCAGAGATCGGTGACGAGCGTCCGGAGCCGTTCGGTCGGCTCGACACCGAGCTCGAGCATCAACAGCGGATGATGGTCCTTTGTCCTTTCACCGACGGGCTCGAAGAAGCGTTCGGTGCTCACCCCGACCTCGCTTGCAGAACGCGGTACGCGAACCGGAGCATTGCTTCGTGGTGGGCGATCATGGACTCGGTGTCGGTCCATGCGGCGTGGCCGCTATCGAACCAGACGACCTCGACGTCCTTGCCGAGCTCTGTGGCCCGTGCCCGATACCGCTCGACCGGCGCGGCCGGGCATCGCGAATCGTTGCGGCCCTGCACGATGAGCGCCGGCGCTCGCACCCGCTCCAGGTACGTGATCGGCGAGCTGCTCGCGTAGCGCTCCGGGACCTCCTCGGGTGTCCCGCCCATGATGCCGCGCACGAACTCGCGGATGACATCCGAGGAGTCCTCGTACATCCCCGTCCAGTCGGCGACGGCAATGCCGGCCATACCGCCCGCCCACGGCTCGGGAGCGAGCCCGAGCGCCATCAGCGTGAGGAAGCCCCCGTAGGACCATCCGGTGAGCAGCACGCGGTCCGGATCGGCGATCCCCAGTCGGACGAGGTGCTCGCGCGCCGCGACGATGTCCTGAACCTCGAGGTCGCCCGGGTTGCCCCAGATCGAGCGCTCGAACGCACGGCCGAACCCTGTGGACCCGTGGAAGTTGACCGTGCAGAACGCGAAGCCGTGGTCGAGCCATACCTGCCCGAGAGGCCAGAACAGGTCGAGCATTGTGGCCTGCGGTCCTCCATGGGTCTCGAGGACGAGCGGGAACGGCCCGTCACCCTCGGGCTGAGCGACCCACATCTGCACGTCCGAGCCGTCGGCCGAGCGGAAGTCGACCGAGCGGAAGGGCCGCGCAGCCGGCACATCAGCGGAGGGCACGACGGTCGTCGCCTCGCCGCGGTCCGAGATCCGGACCAGCTCGGGCGGGTGGGTCGAGTCCTGCCAGAGCGCGAGCACCGTCCCATCGGGGCACATGCGGGGGCACATGCGCACGGGGTCGAAGGCGCCGCCGCGCTCTGCCAGCACGGCCGTCGTGTCGTCCCTCAGATCGGCGATGAGCAGGCGATGGCGGGCGCGCTCGGCGTGGAGCAGGACGATCCGGTTGGCGTCAGGCGACCAGTCGAGCGGCCAGATCTCGCCGGCCAGATCGCCGACGTCCAGCTCCGACCGATTCCCCGTCCGCGGGTCCCAGATCATCGGTCGGACATCTCCGGTGCGATTCGAGGCAGCGAGCGTGCGAGCGTCGCCGGGAAGCGGCGAGCAGCGCGAGGACCAGACGCTGGCCTCGGGACCGTCCCAAAGTTGCCCGATCCGCTCACCCGTGCCGATATCGATCGCCACGAGGCTCATGTCTAGCTCCTCGGACCGCTCGTTCGTCCGGACCACCGCGACGGAGCCGTCCGCCGAGAGCTCGGGCCCGAACACGAGGTGCTCGCTCCTCCAGACGGGCCGAGCAGGTCCGATCGATCCGTCGACGAGGTCGACGACGTAGAGCACCGAGCCCTGCGGATCGCCCGCGACGAAGGCGAACACGCGACCGTCCCAGCTCGCCGCTCGGGAAAACGACGAGTAGGGGGGCAGATCCGGGGTCAAGTCCTGGGCCGGCCCGCCTTCGAACGGCACCCGGACGAAATGCCCGACCTCGCTGCCCTCGACGTCGAGGAGGTAATCGATCCACCGTCCGTCGGGCCAGAGATAGCCATGGGCCTCGCCGTCGCGCTCGTCGGTGAGCGGCCAGGTCTCGCCGGTCGCAAGGTTCATGCCGTGGAGCTGGAATGTCGGATCCTCCGCCCGATTGGCGACGACGAGCGCCCGCGCGGCATCCGTCTCCGCGACCTGGACGCTGAGGAGGTGGGGCCCGCGGAAGCGGACCTTCCACGGTGCGTGGGGCGCGAGCTGCGGGGGCAGCATGGTGCTCATACTCAGATGGCCGGGGCCTTGGGTAAGGCGAACGCCCGCAGGCCCGCACCTCCTCAAGCATCGCCAGCTCCGCCAAGTCTAGGCTTGATGATCTCTTGAACGCGCGCAGACGGCGGGGTTGACGAACTGACCGAGTTCGGCCGCGAGCCGGCCCTGTCGTCCGTATGCTGCAGCCTCAATGACGGGCGTTGGCGCCAACGTGAGATCACCGAGTATCTCAGCGTGTCGCGACAGCGGGTACAACAGCTCGCGGCCGCCAGTCGGCTTCCGGCATCAGTCGGTGAGGACCGCATCGGGCAGGTATTGGCGACCGAACGACATGCGGCGTTAGTCCAAGACGTGGGCACAAGAACGCCGGTGGCGGAAACTAGCAGCGGACACGCTTCGACACTCGTAAGGCTCGCCGCGATCGAGGATTACCGCGACGCTGACCGGCGTCGTCCGCTCGACCCGCTCCATCCGAAGGCCAGCCACCACGCGCCGGAGTGCGAGTTCGCCTCCCGACCGAGCCCGCTTGCCTCGGGTCGTTTTGAGAGTCAGGGACGGCAGGGCCTGGGGTACTGGTGGGTTCGTGCAACTCGTGCGACACCGCCTGACAGGTTGCCTACTTCGCCAGGGAATGGGTCGGGTGACGACGACCGCTGCTGGGCCGACCGAGGACCGAATCATCGTGATGAATCTCGCGGCCGCCCTCTCCGCCTTCGTCTCGCCGATCCCTCAGCGTCAACGCGGACGTCCTCTCGGGAACGCTCCACGCGCTCAGGTGCGCGGTTCGAGAGAAGATAGGAGATGATTCCGCCATGCGGCCACGGTGGAGCGACGCTTGGATCCTTGCGGCCGTTGATTGGGCGGCTGATGCCGACCTCGCCAAGATCGTCGCAGCCGCAGACGCCATCAACCACGCGATTCCAACGATCGAAGAGGTAGACCACGCGATGCGATTCCTCGGCGCTGCCGGTCTTGTGGACTATTCCGACGCTTCCCTGCGGCTGACGGACGAGGGAAGACGCGTATGTAGGCGGACTGAGACGCAGGACATCTTTTCCACCCTCGATCGTCTTCATGCGTTCCTGAAGACAGTCCCCGCGATCGACGAGGCGTCTACCGCGGAATCGGTCCTCGACCGTTCCACGTATGTGAGCGCCTTAGAGCGCTATAGAACTGACATAGCTGAAGAGGTGCCTGAACTGTACGACTAAGAACGTTCTCCGGGGAACGTAGCCCGTCCGCCCGCTCATAGCACTTGTTGTCGCGTGGTTCGAGATCAGTTCGCTGAAACGAGCTCGCTGCTCAATTCCTACAGTCCAGGCTGGATGCGCCGGAGGATCTCTTCGATATCGGCTCGCGTCGCCTCGTCAATGACGTCTTCGGCGGCCCCTATCCAACCGTCGACCTGCTGTGGCGTCCGGGCGCCGCAGATCGCGCCGCTCACCCCGTTGACTGCAAGCGTCCAGGCGACGGCCAAGCGACAAAGGGTGAGGTCGACTCGGTTCGCGACTCCTTTCAGAGCCGCCGTCGTCTCGACAATGCGACCCGCCTCCAACCGGCGCGAGTCGGCCTGATCGAGCGATGGCAGCCCCGCCGGGTCGTACGCATCGGTCAGGATTCCCGAGGCGAGTGGCGAGTAGACGATCACTCCCACACGGTGGCGATCCGCCCACGGGATCACGTCGCGGCACGCTCGCGGTCGCAGCAGGCTCAGTTCAGGCTGAACGGCGTCCACATGGCGAACGGCCTCGCACCGCGTCAGGAGATCGACGTCGAAGTTGGAAACGCCGGCGCAGCGCACCTTGCCAACCCGCACCAACTCCGCCATCACGCCCCACGACTCTTCGACGGGCGTAGAAGGGTCATGGTGATGGAACTGGTACAGGTCGATGCGCTCCACGCCCAGACGTCGAAGGCTGGCATCGCACTCGCGCCGGATCGAGGTCGGAGACAGGTCCGTGCGGATGTGATCGGGCGGGTCCCACGGATGACCACACTTGGTGAATACCAGGACGTCGTCGCCGATGCACCACGGCTCGAGCGCGCGTCGCACTACTTCCTCCGAGTGACCGAGACCGTACGACGCCGCCGTGTCCACCCACGTGACGCCGCCCTCCACGGCTCGACGAATCGCGGCGATCGCCTCGTCGTCATCGCTCCGAGGTCCGGCGCCCCACGGGCCGGAACCACCCGCCTGCCAGCCGCCGATGCCGAGCCGGCTGATAGTCAGCCGGGACGTTCCGAGCCCGGCAGTCCTCACGGTGCTGAGTTCACCAGGCCCACGCCTCGGGAGCGGGGCCGCCCGGGCCGCGGAAGATCCCATCGAGGTCGCGCATCGTCTCGTCGGAAAGCCGGATCTCCGTCGCGCGAACAGCGTCGTCGAGCTGTTCGACGGTCCTCGGACCGATGATCGGCGCCGTGACGACGGGGTTCGAGAGCAGCCACGCAAGCGCCACATTCGCGGGACTCTCGCCGATGTCGGCGCAGAGCTTCTCGTACGCCTCGAGCTGCGCCCGCCGCTGTTCGATCTCGCTCCTCGCCTGCTGACCGGCCCTGCGGCCCTCGTTCGCTTTCTGCAAGGCGCCGCCGAGGATTCCCCCCGCCAGCGGGCTATACGGGATGACGCCCAGCCCATAGCGCTCGCACGCCGGCAGAACCTCAAGCTCCACCATCCGAACGGTCAGGTTGTACTTGCACTGCTCCGAGACGAGCCCCAGGAAATGCCGCGTCCGCGCGGCCTCGTTGGCCTGTGCGATGTGCCATCCGGCGAAGTTGCTGCTGCCTGCGTAGAGGACCTTCCCGGCGTGGACGAGTTGTTCGATCGCCTGCCAGATCTCGTCCCACGGCGCCTCGCGATCCACGTGGTGGAACTGGTACAGGTCGATCACATCGGTCTGCAGCCTGCGCAGGCTCTCGTCGCACGCCCGTCGGATGTTGAGCGCCGACAGCCGCGACTCGTTCGGCCACTTCCCCATGTCGCCGTAGACCTTCGTCGCGAGCACCACCTTCTCGCGGCGGCCGCCTCCCTGCGCGAACCAGCGGCCCAAGATCTTCTCGGTGATCCCCTCACCCCGGCCGTTCCCGCCCCGCCATCCGTAGACGTTCGCCGTATCGAAGAAGTTGATGCCGTGCTCGAGCGCCCGATCCATGATGCGAAACGCCTCGGCGTCGTCGGTTCCGGGAACGTCCCACCCGAAATTCATCGTTCCGAGGCACAGCGGGCTCACCTTCAGCCCCAGCCGTCCCAGATGCACGTGGTCCACGACGATCCTCCTTCCCGTTCGTTCGCGAGCTATCGACGAGCTGCGTCGTCCACCAATGGGCCGACCACGTCGGCGAAGTACCGCTCCAGTTCGTCGCCGGCGACGCGCCACGGCAGCTGCAGGCTGAGCCGATGCACGCCCAGGTCCTCGTACCGCCTCGCCGTGTCGCGCTCGACGTCGCCCGGTGGCGTGATCGTGATCTCGAGATCGCCCAGCGTGGCACGCCGCTCGACCCGCGCCCTCGTCTCGCGCAGCACTTCGAGGCGGTGAGCCGTAGCCTCGACGTCGAGCCCCCATCCGTACCAGCCGTCGGCCTCGCGGATCGTCCGCCGCATCACGACGGGCGCGTACCCACCCATCACGACGGGCGGCGTCGGACGCTGGAGCGGCCTCGGGCGAGCCTGGACGCCGTGGAACGATACGAACTCGCCGTCGACGCTGGGTTGCTCGTCCGCCCAGATCGCCTTGATCGCCGCCAGGCACTCCTCGGCGAGCTTTCCTCGGCTAGCGAACCGGACACCGAGTGCGTCGAACTCACCTTGCACGTAGCCGACGCCGATCCCGAAGATGAGCCGGCCGCCGGACAGCACGTCGATACTGGCAAGCGCCTTCGCGAGGATGAGCGGATTCCGAAGCGGCAGCACGATCACCGCCGAACCCAACCGCACCGACTCCGTCTGCCCGACGAGGAACGCGAGCGCGACGACCGGGTCGAGGATCGGGTCCTCCGGCTCCATGGGCGCCGGCGGTTCGCGGGGATCCGGCACGACCGGGTGTTCGGAGACCCAGATCGACTCGCAGCCGTAGGCCTCGGCAAGACGCGCCAGCTCGGAGAGCCTTTCGCGGGTGGCGTACGGACCGGAGTTGGCCGAGCAGACGCCGATCTTCACGAGCCGGCACCACGCTCCCGTGTCGCGCGCCCGGCCGACACCAGACGCTCGTCGATGCGCTCGAGCGCCTCCAGGAACGGCCGCTCCAGCCACGCGCCGTGGTCGGCCTCACCGTGGTGATGTGTGATCCGGTCCTCCGGATAAACCGTTCGTCGGTGACGGACGCGCTCGAGCCCCGCCTCCGCCAGCGCGCGCATCGTCCTTGCGTGGTTCCGGTCGAACATGGACCACGACTCGCCGGCGCAGGCGACGTAGACCGGCGACGTGTGCGCGAACACCCCGCGTTCCCACGGACCCGGGTAACTCGGCGCGTCCCAGTACGCCGGTCCTCCGCAACGCGCGGCGAGCCAGCTGTCCGACTCGACGCGAACATCCACCGCGAGCTCAAGTCTGCGCGCCCCGGACTGACCATCCGTCGAGGCGACGACCCTCCCGTTCACCACGAGCTGGAGCGTCCCGATCGGGAAGATGCTTTCGGCCGTCGCGGTGACGGCCACCCTGCCGCCGCCGCGAAGACGAACAGCGTCGCCGATGCCCGCGCCCTCCACTCGCAGATCGATGATCGGGCCGCCGCTGAGGAAGGTGCGGCCGGCGCGGACGGCGGTGCACCACGCGTCGAACGAGAACTCCTCATCGCCGAGGTACGCATACGTCCGGTACGCGCCGACGGGGACGTCCGCGCTCATCTTGTCGGTGCCGCCGACGAGCGGCAGCCGGTACCCGCAACTGAGGTAGCGGTAGTACTCATCATGGAAGGATCGGCGCTGGGTGATCATCTCCACCGCGTCGGCGCGGCCCGTGGCGATCAAGACGGCGGGTTCGCCGTTCGGCAGCGGGAAGTGCGCGAGAACGACGGTCCCGTCGTGATCGTGACATCGGTCTGCCCAGTCGCTCAGCGTCGCCTCCAGCCAGCCGCCGAACTCGGCCTCGTTGGGCCCATCGCTGCACCACGGCATCACCGGTCGCCGCAGCCCCCACAGCGCCAGGTGCCCATGGAACGGCTGCCGGTTCTCCTGGCTGACCATCGTCACGTATCGCCCGTTCGACGTGCCGATCGGAGACCCGGTGAAGTCCTCGGTGTTGGTGAACAGGTTCCCCCATTGACTCTGCAGCAGATTGACGACGTTCAGGTCTTCGCCCTGCTGCTCCGTCACCGATCCCTGCGCCGAGAGGAAGTGCGCGTGCGAATCGCCGGAGAACCAGCCGCGGTCGTTCATCGACGTCCACCGCCTCAGCCGAAGCGTGATCTCGCGTGTGCCGGGCTCGATGTGGATGCGCTCGCGCAGCGGGTCGTACTCGAAGCCTCGCGTCGCGTCGACGATGACGTCCCCGCGAGGCAGCCATCCCTGGCACGTTCCGTCGATGTACGCGTAGGTCAGGCGTCCAAGTCGGACGTCGCCCCCGACGTCCACGTGCCACGTCCCGAGGTCGGAGTTGACGTGCGCCGGGTGCCCGTACGGAGGGTAGGGAACGCCCTCGGGGGAGCGAAAATGCACCCGGCAGGCGACGGGGCGGCCGGTGTCAGCATCCTCGACCGTGACGTGAACCCAGTTACGCCCCTGCTCCAGCACTTGCACGCGGAGAGCGCCGGCCTCGACCGGACGGTCGAAGTCCAGCTCGCCCCACCGAAATCGCCCGAGCTCCTCGACGCCGTCGCGAACGACGACCTCGGCGGACGGCGTCGCGGCCACGTGCGCGTACGCGTGCGGACTGTCCGGGTCCACGCGCTCCCCCCATCCTTTGAACGGATCGTCGATGTATCCCTCGACATCCTTCGACGGGAGGACGAAGGCGTACGAGGCTGCGCCGCGATCGACCTCCACGACTGGGAACAGGAGCGGACGCGGACCGTCGTCGGGCATTCGGGCGCTGAACCCGACGGTCCGGGCCGCCTCCCGAGGGAACGGGTCCTCACCGGCGTTGCCGATCGTGATCGCGGCGACCAGGATTGGGCCACCGGTCGCTCGCAGCTCGATGCTGGCGATCGGCTCCTCGGGGTGCGGGTTCTGCCAGACGTAGAGGTAGTAGTCGGGAAGCCAATCGTAGGCGGCCTCGCACTGTCTCGCGCCGACCTCCTCCCACGGTCCGACGAACCGGTCGGGCAGATGGATCTGCGAGCTGGAGCCGGCGAAGAACGGCCCGTTCGTGTCGAACCCCTCGTCGGGCGCGACGGCGATGTGGTGCCGCTCCAATATCGTCGCCGTCTCCGAGGACCCGTCGCCGAGACGGAAGACGTACACGCCCACCTCGTCGCCGATCACCAAGTCCTCCTCGATCTCGCGGCTCCGCAGGCGCCGGTGCGCGACGATCACCCGGTCGGCCCCACCGTCCAGCTTGACGCTCACGACTTCCGAAGCCGGGTCGAGCCGCACGAAGCATGGACCATCGCCGCCGGCCAACGAGCCGATCGCGAACGGGACCCCGTGG
The DNA here is from genome assembly GCA_046724395.1 of Actinomycetota bacterium. Classification (GTDB taxonomy): domain Bacteria; phylum Actinomycetota; class UBA4738; order UBA4738; family HRBIN12; genus DATAEU01. The sequence goes on along the minus strand of JBKOWM010000058.1, from coordinate 4,006 downwards.
AAGCTGCATCGACCGACGACCGGTGTTCGGTGCCCGGCCAGGACGTCCGGGCCCGCGTTGAGCACCGACGACAGGTCGACGACCTCGTAGTCCCTCACGTCACCTCCCCCGCTTGGCCATGAGCAGGATCCGGTCGACCTCCGCGAGATCGAACGGTGCACCCGCGGCAAGGATGACGTGCCGAGCGCCCACTTCCACGAACTCCTCGACCCGATCGGCATCGCCGGGCTCGAGCAGGAGCACGCTCCGCTCGATGCGCTCGGGATCGCGGCCCACGTCGTCGCACCACCGGTCCAGCACGCGGTTCTTCCGCGCGAACCTCTCGAGCGGGCCGAAACCGTTCCAGATGTCGGCATGCTTCGCGACGACGCGCAACGTCATCCGTTCGCCTTCACCGCCGATCAAGAGCGGTAGGGGGCCGAGCGGAGGCGGGTTCAGCCGGCCAAGCCGTGTCTTCACACGCGCGATCGCGGGCTCGAGCGCCGCGACCCGCGAGGCGGCCGTGCCGAAGTCGAAGCCATACTCCCGGTAATCGCGCTCGGACCACCCGGCGCCGAGCCCCAAGATCGCTCGCCCGCCGCTGAGGTGATCGATCGTCCGAGCCATGTCCGCCAACAGATCCGGACTCCTGTACGAGTTACCCGACACCAGGACGCCGACCGCGGCCTTCCTCGTCTCGCACGCCATGGCCGCCATGACCGACCACCCCTCGAAGTGGGCGCCGTCGGGATCGCCTCGCAGCGGGAAGAAGTGATCCCAGGTCCAGATCGAGTCCACACCCATGTCGTCCGCCTCGCGCCACGCGCGGCGCAGGTCTTCGATCGTGCAGTGCTGCGGTTCGAGCTGCACGCCCACCTTGAAACGGGGCATCGACCCTCCAATCGTTCACCCCGACTCGACGGCGGATCAGCCCTGGAGCAGGATCACCGTGTACAGGGGCACCTGCTCAAGCTCCAGCCTGTGCATCTCGCGCCGTTCCCGGCTGTACGTTAGCCGCGCCCTCACATCGGTCGTCGGGCTGAACGCCCTCGGCATCCGGAACGGACGACCGAGCCGCACCTCGAGGTTCAGCCGATCGAGGACGGGGACCTCGTCCCGGTCCTCGTCGTAGTCATACCGGATGATGTGGATCGCGGCCTGCTTGTCCCCCACCTTCTGCACGTTGATCGCCAGGTCGGGGGCAGCCCCGTCGAACCACACCTGCGGCCCCCCCGCCAGGTCGTCTGGGTTCACGCCGGTCGTCCGCAGCATCAGCTGGTGGCCGAGCAGACGACTTCGCGCGTCGTCCGGCAGGTTGATGCCGAGCGGGCCCGTCGTCAGGACGTGACCCCCGCGCGCGAGGAAGGCCTCGACAACCCGCGCCTGCGCCGGCGTGAGGTGCCGGCATTCCGGAAGGATCAGCGTCCGGTACTGCGCAAGCGACTCGATGGTGATCCTGTCCTCACGTAGCTCGCCCTCGGGCAGCACGACCACGTCGAACGGCTGCTTGCCTTCGACGAGCTGGTCGCACGCCTTCCAGAACGGGAACTTGACGGCCGAGCCGTTCTCCTCCAAGAACTCGTAGCTGCTCGGCACGCTGAACGCGACGGCAGTCTCCGAGTAGGTCTCCGTCCCGTAGAGCGTGTGTTCGTGCTCGGCCTGGAAGTCCTGGATCTCGACGACGACGTCGTGCGGCGCGTAGAACGCGTCCTCGATCACGCTACCCATCCACGCGCCGTACGGGACGCTCATGTTGATCCCGAGCGCCGCGGCCTCGTACTGCATCATGCGGAACAGGTCGTACGCCTTGCCGGCCTTTAGCTTCGGCAGCAGCTCCGGCGGGACGCCGCCGTAGGGGTTCTCGACGACGATCACCGGCTTGCCCTGCGCGAACCCGGCCGCGTACCGGCACCATGACGGCTGCCGGTAGCTCGTGCTGTCCATCTCGGTGATCAGGACGTCGACCTTCGGCTCGAACGCGTAGTAATGAGGCGTGAAGTAATAGAAGTTGCCGGAGACCAGCACGTCGCGGCCCTTCGAGCGTCCGTACTCCTTGATGTAGTCCGACAGCTCAGCGAAGTACTTGGTGATGGTCTTGCGCTGGAACCTGATGTAGTCCCAGTACAGAGGTGTGGTCTCCCGGTTGGCCTTGAAGTCGTAGCCGCGCTCGAGCAGCCAGGCGCCGTAGTGGAACTGTGCGAGGTCCTCGTCCTTGAGCTCCTTGGGCAGCTCGTCCTCGGGCAGCCCGCGCAGGTACGCGCGGAAGAGCTTCATGCAGTCCTTGCAGAAGCAGCCGCCGTAGCCAGTCGCGAAGATTGGCAGGTCCGCCTCGTCGAGTTCGACCCCGGCCACACCAGCGTCGATCTGGATGCGGATGATCGCCTTCAGGTACTCGCGCCAGACCGGGTTGTTCCGGTCCATCAGGTACGCGTAGTGCGGCCGGTCGGGGCACTCGACCCACGTCGAATGACACGGCTCGCCGTAGATGTCTCGCGACGTGCACTCCTCGAGGATGTCGGTGACCCGCTCGCCGTCGCTGTTGACGAGGCCGTCCGGGAAGTAGTGCTCGAGCGGCTTCCACAGCTTCGGATACGTGTTCTGCGTGAACTCGCGCAGGCCGAGCCAACCGGGCTTGCCCGCGCCGCGGAGCTCGTTCATCGACAGGACCGTGCTCTCGTCCTCGTTGAGCTCGACGGGGAACTCCCAGCCCTGCACCTCGAAGACGATGCCGAAGACCTTGATCCCGCGCTCCTGGCAGTGCCGGATGAACTCGGAGTCGTTGAGGAATCCGTAGAAACGGAAACGGGGATCGATCTCTCCCCAGGCCTCCTCCTCCAGGTACGGGAGCGAGATCGAGCCGCCGCCGAGCGCCGACCACACGAGCGCCGTCGCGTGGTACGCCTGCAGGTCCTCGATCATCCGGAGCCGCCGTGGCGGAAGGCTCGGGTGGTAGTTGTGCTGCCGCGGGAACCACCCGTCGAAGTAGACGCCACGTTCCATGCTCAGCTCCCCCCTCGAAGACGGTTCGGTCGATGCATCGAGCGGATCAGGCGCCGGCCCAGTCGAACACCATCGCGAGCGACTGCTCCGGGTGCTCGACGACGAGGTCGTACGCCTGCAGCGCGCCGTTGAACGAGAACCGGTGCGTGATGAGCGGATCGAGCGCGATCTTGCCCGTCGCCATGTCGTCGGCTAGCTCGCCGTTGAACTCGTCGTCCCAGCCGCACGGGAACGTGACGGTCGGACGTTGGAGATGCGTCGAGTGGAAGTCGATCGAGATCGGGTCGGGGTAGTAGCCCTGCATCGCGATCCGCCCTTCGCGATGGATCAGGCCGAGCAGCCGGCCGAAGATCCGGTGGTCGCCCGTCGTGTCGATCACCACGTCGGCCCCCTCCCCCGTCTCCTCCCGGACAACGTCCTCGAGCTTCTCGTCGTTCGCGTCCACGGCGCGGTCGACCGAATATTTGCCGGCCGCCTCCACGCGGGCGGGGATCAGGTCCGTCCCGATCACGCGCGCGCCGACGCGGCGGGCGGCCTGGCCCGACATCTGACCGATCATGCCGAGCCCGATCACGACAACCACGTCGTTCGGCTGCACCTTGGTGAGGCGCACGCCGTGCCGGGAGACGCCGGCCATGTGGTACAGCGACGCACCGGCCAGGTCGACCTCCGGAGCGACCTTGGTCGCCTCGGATCGGTCGATGACGAGGTACGCGGAGTGCGAGGCCTGGCAGGGGCCCGGGTAGTGATGGTTCGGGTCGTCGAACCGGGTCCCCAACGCGAAGACGTGGTCGCCGACCGTGACGTCGCGGACGTCCGACCCGACCTCCTCCACGATACCGGCGGCCTGGTACCCCGGTGAGCACGGGTAGTACGCCGAGTAGTCGTGGTCGAAATGACCGTAGCGGCCGGTGAGCGCCCAACGTTCGGTGCCCTGACTGATCCCCGAGAAGACGGTGCGGATGCCCAACTGCGTCGGGGCGACGTCCGGATAGCTCATCTCCCGGATCTCGATCCGCTTCGGCTC
>JBKOWM010000005.1:0-45044 GCA_046724395.1 Actinomycetota bacterium | reverse complement strand
TGCCGAGGAGATGCGCCGGGCGCTACACGCTGGCGACGTGCGGCTCAATCCTCACGCGCTCGAGCGGTTCGAGGCGTTCCGCCGACTCTACGAGCCCTATGTCGTCGCTCTCTCGAGATGGCTGCAGATGCCGCTCCCCTCACTCGTGCTCGGCGGACGGGAACGGATCGACGACTGGCAACGAACCGCGTGGGAGCTGCCCGGCTGAGGCGTGATGCCTTGGTGTGCCTCAGTCTACGGAAAGCGTTTGGGGCGGGCGTTCCACGTGCTGCTTCACGAAGTCCTCCCACCTCCGGGTTCCGACGACGCCGTCGAGCGGCAGGTTCGCGCCCGCGCGAACGGCGCGAGCCGCGCCGCCAGGCAACGGAAGCGTGACCGAGGGCCGGCGTCGATGCGCGGCCGCGAGATAGGTGCGGACGAGATCGGTCATCGCGTACGCGCGGGGCCCGGCGATGTCGGCAACGAGTGCCGACGGCGGGCCCAACGCGAACTCGACCAGGCGGGCGGCCACCTCGTCGGTGTCGACGGGTTGGAACGAGACGCCTGCGGGGACCGCGACGACGGGAAGCTTCGTCAGCGCTCGCACGACCTTGAACATCAGGTCGTAGAACTGCGTCGCCCGCATCGTCGTCCACGGAAGGCCGGACGCCGCGATGACACGCTCCGCCTTCCGCTTCATGGCGAAGTAGCCGAACATCAGCCGGTCGATCGGGCCACGGACCGGCACGCGGTCGGCACCTACGACCGAGATGTACACGATGTTCGGCCGCGCGGCGTGTGAGGCCGCCTCCACGAGGTTGCGCGCGGCGCGATCGTCGCCTCGTGCCGCTCCCGCGCAGTGGACGATCGTGGAGACTTCCTCGACCGCCGAGCCGATGCCGGAACCGGACAAGAGGTCGCCGGTCACGAAGCGAACACCGTCCTCCTCCCCGCTCGCGCGACGCGTGAGCACGTCGACGTGGACGCCCGCGCTCCTCAGCCGGCGCACGACGTGCCGGCCCAGCGTTCCGGTACCGCCTGTCACGAGGATCCGATCCATCGGAGCTCCTTCCCTGGTCACATCGACCGCGTTGCCCGGGTCAACACGGATGACCCGGAGCGGCGAGAGGATGTGACGGATGAACAGGAACGGATGGCTCGCGGATCGATTCGAGGAGAACCGGTCGCACCTGCGGGCGGTGGCCTATCGGATGCTCGGCTCACTGACGGAGGCCGACGACGCGCTTCAGGATGCCTGGCTGCGCGTCAGCCGATCGGAGGCCGACGACGTGCAGAATCTGCGCGCATGGCTGACGACGATCGTCGCGCGCGTGTGCCTGAATGCCCTCCGCTCGCGAAACGCTCGACGCGAGGAGTCGTTCGACGCTCTGGTGCCGGACCCGGTCGTCACGCCGGACGGCGAGCTGCAGCCCGAGGAGGAGGCGCTGCTCGCCGACTCGGTTGGCCTCGCCCTCCAGGTCGTACTCGAGACGCTGAGCCCGGCCGAGCGGCTCGCCTTCGTCCTTCATGACATGTTCGAGCTGCCGTTCGAGGAGATCGCCCCGATGGTCGGCCGGACGCGCACCGCGGCCAGACAGCTCGCGAGCCGCGCGCGGCGACGGGTGAAAGGCGCCGGCATCCCGGCTCCCGACGCCGACGTCGATCATCAACGAGCCGTCGTCGACGCCTTCTTCTCGGCGGCGCGCGACGGCGACTTCGATGCCCTCGTCGCGGTGCTCCACCCCGACGTCGTGCTCCGGTCCGACGTCGGCGCCGGACGTCCCGGCACCAGGGTGGTGCGCGGGGCGGCGACGGTTGCCCGACAGGCGCTCACGTTCAGGAACCCCGCCGCGGAGCTGCACCCTGCGCTGGTCAACGGCGCCGCCGGCGTGATCGTGACCGTGGCCGACCGGCCGATCGCGGTAATAGGTTTCATCGTCGCCGCGGGCCGGATCGTCGAGATCGACGCCATCGCCGACCCCCAGCGCGTCGGCGGAATCGCGGCCGACGTGCTCGGCCGCACCTAGGTGATGCGAAAGCGAGACCAGACAGCCCGCCCCGTCGTGGGGTGGCCGCGCTCCGTCCTTCACGGTTTCTCGACCAACCAGACCAGGGCGAACGGCAGTCCGATCAGCGCCTCCCTCGCCGCATCGCGAACCGCCTGCTCCGGCATCTCGTCGACGAAGGACTCGTTGAACGCCGGCTCGGCGGCGCGCTCGATCACGAGACCTGCCGAGCGGAACGCCTCGACGTATTCGCTCGGCCAGTGGATCTCGTTCCTCACGACCCCCCGCGTGCCGTCGGCTCGCACGAAGAACGCGTGAGCGCCGGTCGCGACGGCGACCGGGTGTATATCCGAGACGATCAGGCGGCCCCCGGGCCGGAGCACCCCGGCGAACCCGGCGATCGGCGCACGGAGATCTGCGACGTGGGTCAGCGCCAGGGCGCATGTCACCAGGTCGACGCTCGCATCTCGGACGGGCAGCGCACGGACGTCCCCGCGGACGAGCGCCGCGCCGGGCGCGTTCACGCGAGCTCGATCGAGCATCTCCTCGGAGACGTCAAGAGCGATGACACGATGACCGAGCTCGCCGAGAAGCCGGGCCAGCCGACCGGTTCCCGTCGCGACGTCCAGCGCAAGCCCTCGGTCGATGCCTTCGAGGAACGCGCGGACGGCGGGCTCCTCCGCGACGATGAGTGGGTTCGGAGCGTCGTAGGTCAGCGACCATGACGCATAGGCCTCGGCCACCCCGACGCCGTCCGCATCGATCGTCATCGCGGAGGCGTCCATGGCGACCGCATCACGCACCGCGTCGAGCTGAGTGTCAGCCTCCTCCGGATGCCCGAACGGCCATCCACGAAGGAGGGCCAGCCCGCGGAGGCCGACCAGAATCCGCTCGCGTCGAAGCCGCAACTTCATCCGGCCCGCTCACTCCGGCGCGAACGTCCCCGTGACGAGCTCACCCGCCGGCTCGTACGTCCCGATCACGACACCGCTCGTCGAGACCTTGCTGTCGACGAGCCTGAGACCTGACGGAACGGAACCGTCGGCGAACAGCCGCTTGCCCGAACCGACGACGACCGGAAAGACCGACACGTGATACTCATCGACGAGGCCGTGACGCATCAGCGTCTGGATGAGGTTCCCGCTGCCGTGGACCTGCAGTTCGGGACCGTCCCCCTTCTTGAGCTCGGCGATGCCCGCCGCCGCGTCGCCCTGGATCAGAACGGCCGGTCCCCAGTCCAGCGCCGGACGGCCGCGCGAGGCGACATACTTGGTCGCGTCGTTCAGGGCCTTCCCCTCCTCCTCGGGCGCGTTCGGCCAATACGAGGCGAAGATGTCGTACGTTCGACGCCCGAGAACCAGATCGAACGGCGGGCTCATGAACTCGGTCATGACCTGATTCATGACGTCGTCCCAATAGTTCACGGACCAGCCCCCGTAGGCAAAGCCGCCGTCGTCGTCCTCCCCCGGGCCGCCGGGCGCCTGCATGACCCCGTCGAGCGTCAGGAACGTCGTCACGAGCAGCTTCCTCATCTCTCGCCTCCCTTTCCGGGTGGTTCCCCGAGTGGACCGTCCACGCCGGGATGAGACGGCCCACCGCTGCCGGACTCATCGGCGGCCTACCGCAACCGTAGACTTCTCCGCATGCGGACGAACCGTTCCGCGCCGCCGGTCACGGTGACGCCGGTGCTCGTCTATCCGGACGTCCGCGCCGCCGTCGAATGGCTGGCGTCGGCGCTCGGTTTCGAGGAGCGGGTGCGCGTGGGCGACGCCCATCGCGCCCAGATGCGGGTGGGAACCGATGGCGCGATCATCGTCGCGGACAGCCGGCGCGAACACGTGGCGCCCAGCCCGGGCGTCGTGACGCACGTCATCAAGATTCGGGTTTCGGACGTCGACGCGGCATGCGCTCGCGCCCGAGGTTGCGGGGCCCGCGTCATCGAGGAGCCGACGACGCATGAGTACGGAGAGCGCTCGGCCATGCTCGACGACCTGGCCGGTCACCGCTGGGAACTGACCCAGACCCTTCGAGACGTGGAACCCGAGGAATGGGGCGGCGTGACGGTGGCGCCTTGGTGAGTCGGTCCTCGCACGGCATCCCGGCCTTTCGCCACCTGTGCCCGCGCGCGCGTCTAGCCGCGGACGAGCAGGCGGGATCTCGGCGTCGTCCCGCCAGCGCGGTCATCGCGCCCAGATGTGGACCAGCCGTGACATCCGGCGGTAGCTCTCGAGCTCGCCGGCCTCGCGCTCGAGCGCGATAAGGGCCTCGAAGGCGTCGTCCGAAACGGCGTCGGGGGCCAGATCGGAGAACAGCCGGGCCCCGATCCAGTCAACGAGGGTCCACCCCGTCTCCCGGAGCATCCGGTCCCACTCCTCGATCGTGTGCGCACGGTTCTGGATTCCGAGCCGGCCCGCGGAGACGCGGTCGTGCAGCACCCGGCGGGCCTCCGCGTAGTCGCCGCGAAGCCCCGGACGAAGCGCGATCGCATCCGCGTTCTTCTCGAGCAACGAGAGCCCTCCGCCCTGGCGAACGAGCGAGCGAAGCTGTTCCAGGCCGACGCGCGGGTCGGCCGTGTACATCAGAACGGCGTGGCAAAGCGCCGCATCGAACCGCGTGTGAACGACGAGGGCCGCCCTCTCGACCTCGGCCCGGACGCTGCGGACGGAGACGCCAGCGCTCCGGGCGTTGGCCCGGGCGCGCTCGAGCCATTCCTCCGAGCTGTCCAACACGGTGACGTCGTACCCGTCGGTCGCCAGCGGAATGGCAAAGGCGCCGGTGCCCCCGCCGGCGTCGAGGATCGTCGCGGGTGGGGGTGGAAGCAGCGCCCGCACGCGCTCGAGGACGAGGGCGAGGCGGATACGGCCTCGGGTCGTCCCGTAGTGCTCGTCGAACCACTCCGACTTCTCGGCGAATGGATCGCCCACGACCGGACCCATGAGGCGACGGGATCCCTTACCTAGGGCTCACGGAATGTTCGAACCACTCGATTGGTCCGTCGGCCCCGGTGGCGCCGAGAGAGGATCGAACCTCGTCTGCGATGCGCTGACGCAGACGATCGTTCCGGCCGCCACGAGGCCCACACCGACCAGGACCAGCCAGTACCCGACTCCCAAAGCGAACTGGATTCCCGACAACCGCAGCAGCGTCCCGATCCACCACGGCGACCATACCGCCGCCGCGCCGACCAACGCAGGGAGGCTCCACCGCACGAATCGTCCGGTGACGTGGGCGATCGTGATAGAAGCGATGACGGCGATGCCCGCGAACAGCGAGACGAATCCGCCGACCTTCAGACGAAGGCCGGCGGACGCCACGCCCGTGACGTTCAGGCGGTACAGCGACACGGTGAGCTCGCGGCCCGGGAACGGCGCGGGGGGCTCCCAGAGCGGGAGGAAGCAGCCGACGACGAACACGATCGAGCCCACCAAGAGGATCGTGGGCCCGAGCCGCGGGACGCCGCGCTGGGGCGTCGCATCGACCATATCGGGAGTCTAGGTGCGGCGTCGCGGCGTTCGCGGAAGGCCCCTTGGCGCGAGGCGGTGCGCCCACCCCCGGAGTCGGGGTCCATCGACATCCACTGCGCGGGATGCGGGACCTCCATGAATGCCCAAAGGTGAGGGAACGGATACGGTCGGGGAGTTGCGGCGGACGGAGGTGCCACCATGGGAGACAACACGGAAGACAACGAGCCGGAGATCGAGGACGACGACGAGAACGAGTCCGAGGAGCTCGAGGCCGAGATCATGAGGGCGGACCACCCGTTTGCGGCCACCCGGTGGGGAACGACGGCCGAGGAGGCCCTCGCGGGCCAGGGCCTCGACCGCGCCCTCGCCCAGGAACTGCCCGAGCCGGAACGCGCGGACGACGAGCTCGAGCTCATCGACGAGGCTGCGCCCGACGAGGAGGACGAGCTCGTCGGCGACGCCGTGGACGTGGCAGATCCCTTCGCAGCGCCGGAGGAAGTCGCGCTCGAGGTCACCGATGACCCGCCCGGCGCGACCGACCACGTCGAACCGCTCGTCGACGACGACGTCGACGCCGTCGAGGAGTATCTCGAGGAGACCGAAGGACGACCGCCCGAACGATGAGCGGCGGCGACGCGCGATTGCCCTGCCACCGGAATCGATGGCGGCCGGCGGTGACGAGATCGGCCGGCTGTCGCCACAATAGTTGTTGTCGTCGAATCGCGGAGGACATGTCATGGATCAGGAGATGAACGATCAGTCCACGCCGGAGCGGCCGACCGGAGAGCCGGCGACGCCGGAGCACATGACCGGGGAGCGCCGGCCCGCCGCGATCGAACGGCGGCCGTTCCGCGATCTCGAGGAGATGAGCGACCGCATGCGCCGAGTGATGGACTACGCGTTCGGCGGCTTCGCGTGGCCGTCCTTCTTCTCCTCCCGAATGGGATGGGCGCCGCCCATCGACCTCGAGGAGACCGACGACGCCTACGTCGTCGAAGCGGAGCTGCCGAGCGTCAAGCCTCAGGACGTCGACGTCGAGCTCGTCGGGAACGACGTCGAGATTACCGGCGTGTTCAAGGACCACGGCCACACCGGCGTGATGCACCGACGAGGACGCCGGACCGGCAGCTTCTCGTACCGGGTGACGCTTCCCTCGACCGTCGACGCCGAGCAGGTCGACGCGAACATCGCCGACGGCGTCCTCGTCGTCCGCGTCCCGAAGAGCCGGCGCGATGACCGTCGGCGCATCGACGTCAAATCCACCTGAGCCTGAATAGTCTCGAGCGGCGACTACCAGGAAGCGCCGACCGCCGTCGCGAGGAACCGCATCAACGGTGAAAGCCGTTCGCAGTCGCGAGCGAACGTCTTCATCAGGTCGGAACGCGTAATCTGCTGGTCGGTGAGCTGCATCGACGACGTGAAGCTCTTCCGCTTGATGTCCTCGATCATCGGGTCGTCCGGCGAGAACCCCCGCGGGGGGCGCTTCAGGGCCGCATCGTCCTCGTCGAGCTGCCCGCGGGCTTTCTGCCAGTCAGAGGCGCGCGCCGAGATCCGCTCGCGAATGCGCTGAAGCGCTGGTGCGTCGGGCATCCACATGCCGCCGGCGACGATGGACCCGCCCGGCTCGATGTGCAGGTAGTAGCCGGGTCCGTGCATGCCCCCGCCGAGCGGGAAGTGCGCTGCCGCGTACGGCTTGTACGGACTCTTGTCCCGAGAGAAACGGATGTCGCGATGGATCCGGAACATCGAACCGCCCGTCGGACGCGGATCCGCTACGAGATGACGGCTGATCCCGCGAAGCTCCGGGGCGGCGTCCTCGATGAAGTCCAGGAGGGGTTGCTTGACATGCCGTTCGTATCGATCCTTGTTCCGCGCGAACCAGTCCCGATCGTTGTGCCGTTTGAGGTCGCGGAGGAACGAAAGGGTCTGCTCGTCGAAGTACTTCACGTACGAAGGATCACTCGCGCGACGGGTCGTTGCAACTCGACGTCAACCGGAGGACGCCCGGCCGGCACGCAGAAACGCGAACGGCGCCGAGTCGAAAACGGCACGGATCCAAGCGATTCTGTCGTCCTGGACGCCGTACCACTCGCACACGAGCTGTGTCCCGGCGGGCGTCTTCGTCACCATGTCGTAGAGCACGACAACCTGGTTCCCGTCCGAGGACACGTGACGGACGTCGACCGAGTCGACGATCGTCCAGAGCCCCTGGATCGCCTTCCAGTAATCGTCGGCGCTGTCGAACGCGTCGAACGGACCCTCGAACCGGAGGTCGTCGCGGAGGAGACCCCGCGCCTGCCCGAGGTCTCCCGCGCCGAGCGCGGCCTGGTACCGGGCGACCACATCGCGTCCCATGAACGTCTCCCTTCCCGACGGTCCCCGGTCATCTTGGGAGCCGTTTCCGCCGACGTGAATGATCCAGACTCCGGAAGGCGTGTCCGAGCGTCCGGCCGTCGGACGCCGCCTTGCGAGCGGGAGTGGGTTCGGGCGAACATCCGAACCCGGATCTCTGAGGACCGTCCGCTCGGGAGGCGGGACATGAGGAAAACGGTCGCGCGATTCGCCGGCGGCGACATCACCGGCGAGTTGCTGCGCGGCGTACGCGTCGAGTCCTCCGTCCTCTGCCGGTCGGTCATGGGCGCGCCATGGGGTTTCGGCGTCGCGGGCCGTGACGCCGGATCGTTTCACATGGTCATCGACGGAAGCGGATGGCTGGAGGTGGAGGGTTCGCTGGATCGGATCGCCCTGCGCGCCGGAGACCTCGTCGTGCTCCCGAAGGGCGATGCGCACTGGGTCAGGGACGCGCCGACCACCACGGCGCCATGGCTCACGAGCATCCTCGACCGACACGAGGTTGTCGATGGCGAGCTGCACTTCGGCGCCGACGACGGGCCGACGACGGAGATCGTGTGTGGCGTGTTCACGCTGGAGGGCCAGCGCCCGCGCTGGATGAATCGTCTTCCCTCGGTCGTCGCGTCGCGCTCCGGCGGCGCGCAGGGTGGATGGCGTTCGGAGGTCGGCGCCAGCCTGCGCGACGAGGCGAGGAACCCGACGCGTGGCGGGGCCGCTGTCGTCAACCGGCTGCTGGAGGCGCTGCTCGTGGACGCGCTCCGCAACGCGCTTGTCGACTCCACGCGGGATGTGATGCCGCCCGCGCGCGCGATCTCCGACGAGCGAATCGGTTCGGCGCTCGCCCGCATCCACGATGCGCCCGAGGAGGTATGGACCGTCGAGCGCATGGCGAAGACCTCGGTGATGTCGCGGTCCGCGTTCGCCGATCGGTTCCGGTCACTGGTTGGCGTCGCGCCGATGACTTACGTGACCGAGCTGCGACTCGCCCGCGCGGCTCGTCTACTGCGCTCGACGGACATGACCGTGGCCGAAATCGCCGGCCGGGTGGGCTACGGATCCGAGGCGGCACTAGCTCGGGCATTCCGCTCGAGGTTCGACGTCGCACCGGCGGCGTTTCGCCGACGGACCGAGTCCAATCCGTTGCCCAAAGACGTGACTGACGGCTAACGAGCGACTCCCGGCGACGAAGACGCCCCACTGACGGCGATCGGCTTCCCTCTGACCGGCTACAGCCCCGGCAGGATCCGTTCGAGGAACTCCTCCAGCCTTTCGCGGCCCTCGCTCGGCCACTCGATGACGAGGTAGCCGATACCGCCGGCGGTCATCCATTCGTACGACGCCTTGACATCGTCCCAGGGTTCGGAGATCGACAGGCTCGATGCGCGCAGGATCGATCGCGGGTCTCGGCCGGCCTCCTCGGCGGCGCGGTCGATGATGGCCGTCATTTCGGCGAGCTCTTCGGCGTCGGCCGCCCAGCCATGCCACGCGTCGGCGAGGCGACCGGCGATGGGAAGCGTTCGCCGGCGACCCTCCCCGCCGACCCAGATCGGCGGGTGCGGCCGCTGAATGGGTTTCGGATTATAGGTGGCGCCCTCCACTCGGTATTGGTCGCCGGCAAACGTCACGTCGTCCCGCGTGAAGAGCAGCCGAAGGACCTCGATCCCCTCCTCGAGGCGGTCCATGCGCTCGGCGGTCGACGGGAAGGGGATGCCGAGCTCGCGATGTTCCGGCTCGTTCCACGCGGCGCCGACGGCGCACTCGACGCGCCCTCCCGAGAGGTGATCCACGCTGACGACCTCGGCGGCCAGGACCGACGGGTGCCGGTGCGTCATCCCGGTCACGAGCGTTCCGAGCCGCACATGCGAGGTCTCTCGAGCGAGCCCGGCGAGCAGCGTCCACGCCTCGAGCGTCGGACCGCTCGGATCGCCGTACAACGCCTTGAAGTGGTCGAAGACCCACACGCCGTCCAGGCCCGCCTCCTCCGCGACCCGGACGCGATCGAGCAGCTCGTCCCATGTGAGCTGGTGCTGTGCGACGTCAAGACCGAACCGCATCGCATCGTCCTCATGTCGGGAACCGCACAGGAGGCTACCGTCCGCGACCCCGAAGGAGCACGCCCCCTCGTCCTCAACGGAGCCGTTCATCCTGCCGATAACGAAGAAGCATCCCCGGGCCGGGAGTCAGCGTGGTCGACCCACCAATCGACGGATATCTGCGCGCCGCGCTGAGCCGTGCCGAAGAGGCAGAGGCAAAGTACCGATCGCTCGTCGAGCTCGTGCCGTCCATCACCTACGTCGAGGCGGTCGGCACCGGCCGCACCTACTCGATCGGCCCGCAACTGGAATGGATCCTCGGGTACACGCAAGAGGAGTGGATGGGTGAGGCGAACCGGTGGAAACGCTGCATCCATCCCGACGACCGGGATCGGGTCGTCGACGCATGCGAGACGGCGAACCGCTCCGGTACGCCGTACCACGAGGTCTACCGGGTGATGACCAAAGACGGACGCGTCGTCTGGATCCGCGACGACGCCGAGCTGGTTCGTGGGGCGGGCGGCGACCCCTTGTGTTGGCAGGGCGTGATGACCCGCATCGCGGAGCCCACAGGCACCGACGCCTGACGGCACGCGACTTCGACACCGGCCGCCCGCACCGGAGGCCGTGGCGTTCGGCGAAGCACCGGAGGCCCTGGCGTCCGGCCAAGCGGCCGCCAGATACGGGCCCGCTACGACAGAATCTCGACGGTGCCGTGGAAGCCGATGATGTACCTTCCCGGCGCGCGGGTCATCACAAGGACGACCCCGTCACACTCGCGGCAGCGAAGCACGATGCCAGGCGCGTGCACGAACCCGTGCTCCGCGCCGATGGGCTGGATGCTACCGCAGCTCTCGCACACGATCCGGGCGGTTGTCATCTCGGGCATGAAGACCTCCCCGAGCGCACCCGCGACCGCGTTGCCGTCGACCATCATGTCCGCGGTCTCCATCTACCCTCCCGTTGGTCCGAACCGCTCGGTCTTGACATGCGTCGCCGGATATCCAAGCAGCACCAGCCCGCTCGCGACCGACTCGACGAAGGGTGTCGGGCCGCACACGAACGCCAAGGGGTCCGTCACGGAATCCCACGCCGTCTCGCCGAGCATCGCGGCGTCGACGCGCCGCGCATAGCCGCTCCAGCCGGGTGGCTGCGAACGCGTCAGCGCGTGAACGACCTCGACGCCGCCTTGCGCCGATAGCCCCTCGAGCTCGCCTCGATAGATGACGTCCTCCCACGATCGCGACGAGAACAGCAGCCGAGCGGAAACCGCCGCCGCGACGGCCGCCCGGTGCCGCAGCATCGCCATCAACGGCACGATGCCCGATCCGCCCGCGACGAGGAGCAATGGGCCGCCCATCGACGACTCCCAGACGAAGTACCCGCCGATGGGCCCGCGCAGCTCCAGCTTGTCCCCCGGCCGCAGCTCGTCGACGAGGTACGGCGATACCTCCCCGTCGGCGAGGCGCTCCACCGTGAGCCCGAGCGCCGGGGTCTCGGGCGCCGAAGCGATCGAGTAGCTGCGTTGGGCCTGGTACCCGTCCTCGGCGGTCAGCCGAATGTCGACGTGTTGCCCGGCGCGGTGCCCGGGCCAGCCGGGCACGTGCAGGACGATGCTACGAACGCGCGGCGTCTCATCGACGACGTCGACGACGTCGGCGAGCGTCCAGTTCAGTCTCCCCAGTACCGCTGTTCTCGCCATGGGTTCCCGTAGTTGTGGTAGCCGTACTTCTCCCAGAAGCCCGGCTGGTCGTGGTCCATCAGGCGGAGGCCTCGAACCCACTTCGCGCTCTTCCAGAAGTACAGGTGGGGAACGAGGAGCCGGGCGGGGCCGCCGTGTTCGGCCGCGAGCGGTTGACCGTCGTACGCGAACGCGATCCAGGCGCGGCCGTCGAGGAGGTCCTCGAGCGGCACGTTCGTCGTGTAATCACCGTCCGAGAACGCGAGCACGTGAGTCGTAGCTCCGAGGTCGACTCGTTCGAGCAGGACATCCATCGACACGCCCTCCCACGCGGTGTCGAGCTTCGACCACTTCGTGACGCAGTGGATATCGGCGCGAACATCCTCGCTCGGGAGCTCGCGAAACTGCTCCCACGTCCACGTCGCGGCCGCCCCGCCGCCGCTCAGGATCGAGAACGTCCACCGCTCGGGCGGCGTGTGCGGCGTCGGGCCGGCGGACAGCACAGGGAAATCCGGCGTGAGGTACTGCCCCGGAGGAAGCCGCGAGCGGTCTCGCTCCTGTCCGCGCTTCCCGTGGAACCCTCGTGACACGTACGCCATCACGCACCCCCTGAAGCAGCGCCGCGGACGTCGGATCCCGGCGTTGGCGGAGACCTGGAGCGACTGTTCCCGCGCTCGAGCGTAGTCGTCCTGCCCGCGAGTCGGAATCGACGTTGGATTGGCCTCGATCCCTCCCGGCGTTGCCCACGGGGCTCTCACGGGCTCGTCCGCTGCGAGATCATGACGAGATGAATGCCTGGACGACTGAGGAGCTGAGCGAGTTCGAGGCGGCCGAGGAGTTGGAGATCGCCTCCGTCCGCCTCGACGGGACGCTTCGCAAGCCCACGACGGTATGGGTCGTCCGCCTCGCCGACGAACTCTTCGTCCGGTCCGTGAACGGTCGAGGTGCCACCTGGTTCCGAGGCACACAAGGCCGCCACGAGGGCCGGATCTCGGCGGGCGGGATCACGAGGGACGTCACCTTCGCGGATGCCGGCGGCGACCTGGACGATGGCATCGACGGGGCGTACAGGCGCAAGTACGGCCGCTATCCCGCGGGCATCGTCGGAAGCGTCCTGACGCCGCGGGCGCGAGCGGCAACGATCAGGCTCGCGCCTCGATCTATCACCTCATAGCGATGCCCGACCGGCCTGCCGAGCGCGAACAGCGCGTCACACCCCTGGAGCTCTTCTTCGACCTGGTCGTGGTCTTCGCGATCACGCAGGTGACGGAGCTCATGTCGAACGAGCTGAGCTGGCGCGGAATGGGCGACGGGCTGCTCGTCCTCGCGGCGGTCTGGTGGCTGTGGACCGGCTATGCCTGGCTGACGAACTCGCTCGAGCCCGAACAGGGCCTGGTTCGCGCCGGAATGTTCGTGGCGATGGCCGCGATGTTCCTCGTCGCCCTCGCGGTCCCGCAGGCCTTCGGAGCGGCGGGGGTGCTGTTCGGCGTCTCGTACATGGTCGTACGCCTGATCAACTTGGCGCTCTACCGGATCGCCGCCGGCGAAGATGGCGACCTGGTCCGGTCGCTCAGGCGGTTCGCGGCGACGGCGACGATCGGACCGATGATCATCCTCGTCGCCGGATTCTTCGAGGGCGGCTGGCGCGAGCTGCTCTGGGTCGTCGCGCTCGCCGTCATCTATTCCGGCGCCGTGATCGGTCGCGGGCGGGATCGGCCGATCTCCCCGAGTCACTTCGCCGAGCGCTACGGCCTCATCGTCATCATCGCCCTCGGCGAATCGGTCATCGCGCTCGGCGTCGGAGGCGCCGACCTGTCGCTCGACGCCGGGATCGTCTCGGCCTCGATCCTCGGGATCGCCGTGATTACCGCGCTCTGGTGGGCGTATTTCGACGTGTACGCCGTGCTGGCCCATCGCACCCTGTCGCGCTCTCACGGCGCTGCGCAGACGCAGCTGGCACGCGACTACTACCGATACCTGCATCTCCCGATGATCGGGGGGATCGTGCTGTTCGCGCTCGGGCTCAGCAAGACGATCGAGAACGTCGACGAGCCGCTGTCCGCCGTTCCCGCCGTCGCGCTCTGCGGCGGTCTCGCACTCTACTTCCTGACACACGTCCTACTTCGGTTCCGGCTCGTCCACTTCATCCGCCGGACAACCGCGGACAGACCTGCGTGGATCGGCCCCGGACGGCTCGTCGCGGGCTTCGCGATGCTGGCGCTCATCCCGCCGGCGCTGGAGCTGCCCGCGCTCGCCTCGCTGGGGCTCGCCACGGTGGTGTCTTGCGCGCTGATCGCCTGGGACCTGATGCACTACCGCGAGCACCGCGTCGAGGTCCGACGGGAACGGCCGTAGCGTCTCTCGGCTACGCGACGACCCGCCAGACCACGAACACCATGCCGACGGCCAACGCGACCATCGCGAACGACGCCATCAGCAGGAACATCCTGAAGCCCCGCAGAATGCCCGGCACCTCGTCGAGTGCCTCGTGCGCGCGCCGGACCGCGTGGTGCCGAAGACTTCCATACGGGTCGACGACCGTGACCGTCGGGCGGGGTCGCCCAGCTCGTCGCATCCGTCCCATCATCTCTCGCATCTTGAACCCCCGGGTCATCTCGTCGAGGACGACCGCCACGGCATCCCCGAACCGATCACGTCGACGCTACGACGGATCCCGCGATCGGTAAACCGGTCGACCGGGACGCCCGCGCGAGACGCCCGGGCCACCGATCCGACAACGTGAGCCATCAGCCCTGCACGACGACGACGATCTTCCCCCGCGTATGCCCTGCCTCGAGCTCACGGACGGCGTCGGCCGCCTCGGCGAGCGCGAAGGTCTTGCCGACGACCGGCCTGACGCGACCGGCGTCGACCATCTCCGCGAGCATCTGGAGGTCGCGACGGTTCTCGCCGGCGACGACCGGGCGCAGCCGCTGGCCGACGAACATGGACATGACAGGCGCGCGGAGAATCTGGCGGAAGAAGCCGCCGGTCCATTTCCCCCCACCGTCGCCGCCGACGATCGCGAGTGTCCCGCGCGCCGCGAGCGCCTTGCGGAGCGTGCGCAGCGGCCTACGACCCGCAGTGTCGACGATGGCGTCCCATTTCCTGGGTTCCTCAGCGAAGTTCTCCCGCTTGTAGTCGATGACGTCGTGGGCGCCGATCGAGCGGACTAACTCCGCCTTCGACCCGCTGCACACGCCCGTCACGATCGCACCGAACGCCTTCGCGATCTGGACCGTCAACGTCCCAACGCCTCCGCCGGCGCCGATCACGAGAACCGACTGCTCGGGCCGAACCTTCGCGACGTCGCGGATCGCCTGGACGGCGGTCAGCCCCGAGATCGGGACCGCGGCCGCATCCTCGAAGCTCACCCGCGCCGGCTTGCGGACGAGCTTGTCCTTCCGAGCGACGGCGAACTCCGCGAACGAGCCCTCCGCAATACCCATCACGTCATCGCCCGGGCTGAGATCGGTCACGTTCGCGCCGACGGCTTCGACGATCCCGGCCACGTCCCTGCCGCGAGCGGCGCCCCGCATCCTCTGGAAACCCGGCATCGCCCGCGCGAAGTACGGCAGCCCCGTCATCAGGTGCCAGACGTCCGGCCCGCATCCCGCGGCGCGGACGTGAACCAGGACCTCGTCGGGGCCGGCCACCGGTTCCTCGACGTCGCGCAGTTCGAGCGCATCGGCCGAGCCGTACCCGTCCTGAACGATCGCCTTCATCGCGCCTCCTCCCGCCGGTATACGTTGTACACCACCGCGGGAATGCTAGGTGTACGTCGTACACTCGTCAACCGGAACTCGAAGTAGATGATGGGGTGGTGCGGATCGTTCGGTCGGCCGATGCGCCGCAGCGGTCACGCCTGAGCAAGGACCTCGTGCTCGGTGCCGCGGTCGAGCTTGCGGACAGGTCCGGGATCGAGTCGGTGAGCATGAGAAGGCTCGCCACGAAACTCGACGTCGTCCCGATGGCCCTGTACAAGCACGTGACCAACAAGGACGAGCTACTCGACGGAATGGTCGATCTCGTCATCGCCGAGATCGACCCGCCGATTGCGGGCGTGGACTGGAAGCCCGCCGTCCGGGCGCGGATCCTCTCCGCCCGGCGAGCGCTGCTCCGCCACCCGTGGGCCCGCCGAGCACTCGAGACGCGCGCCACGCCGACGCCGATCGTCCTCGCATATCAGGACTCGATGGTCGGGCTCTTCCGCGACGCCGGCTTCTCGCTCGACCTCACGCACCACGTCCTGCACGCGATCGGGAGCCGGATCTTTGGCTTCACGCAGGAGCTGTACGAGGCCGCGAACCCAGCGTCCTCGTCGCCGACGGAGATCCCGACCGATCTCGCTCATGCGTTCCCGCATATCGCCGAGATCCTCCGGTTGATCTCGCACAACCCGGACTCGGTCGTCGGCCAGGCCGGCTGCGACGACCAGTTCGAGTTCGAGTTCGCACTCGATCTGCTCCTGGACGGGATCGAGCGGCTACGCGAACGGGAGGCCGAGGCCGAAGGGAAATCGATCCGGCGGGTCTGACCACTCGCTGGACGATGATGAGGGCGCGGCGCTCCTCTCGGGTTCTCGCAGCGTCGGGCGGGAGGCGAAGCGTGGGAACACGACGGACCAGGCGAGCAGTTGCTCCTCGTATTCGACGCGTGAAAGGATGCGCGGCTCGTCCTCGGTCACGAGCACCATGTCCTCGATCCCTTTGGCGAGCGTCGGCTTCGGTCGTCGCCCGTGGGAATCGGGCTGCGCATCTCTTCGAGGTGGCGCGCTCGCTGAGCGTGCCGGCGGTGAGCGGTGTCGATTTGACCGGCGAGCGTCCATCGCTCGTCGCCGTCGACGGCTGGCGAGGCGACGTGCATTTCTTGCCTGAACCCGCAACGCGTTCGGTCCGCACGGCGGTGCTCGCGACGGAAGGAGGCTGAGGTGGGCGTCGTCGCCGTGACCGATCATGTCTTCAGCGATCTCGACATCGAGCGCGCGCTCCTGCTCGCGGCCGGGCACGAGCTGCGCTTCTCCGGCAATTCGAGCATCGTCGACGAGGTCCGACGCGCGGTGGAAGGCGCGGACGCCGTCCTCAACTGCTACGCGCCGATGCCCGCAGAGGTCATCGACGCCCTCGAGGGATGCCGGATCATCGCCCGATACGGCATCGGCGTCGACACGATCGATGTGGCCGCGGCGACCGAGCGCGGAATCCTCGTGACGAACGTCCCCGACTACTGCATCGACGAAGTGTCGGACCACGCGCTCGCGCTGATCCTGGGGCTCACGCGCCGCATCCTCCGGCTCGACCGAGCGGTTCGATCCGGGGGGTGGAACGTCGGCGACGCCTCGCCCATGCATCGGCTGCGTGGGCAGCGGCTCGGCCTCGTTGGCTTCGGGCGGATCGCACGTGCGCTTGCGACGAAGGCCGAGGCCGTGGGGTTCGTCGTGCTCGCGACGGATCCATACGTCGACGACGAAGCGATCGCAGCGGCCGGTGTCGTTCCGCGCCAGCTCGACGTGTTGCTGTCGGAGGCCGACATCGTCTCCATCCACGCGCCGCTCACGGCGCAGAGCAGGCATCTGATCGACGCCAAGGCGATTGCGCGAATGCGACAGGGCGCGTTCCTCGTGAACACCTCCCGCGGCGCACTCGTCGACACCGATGCGCTGAGAGGCGCGCTCGTCGACGGCCGTCTGGGCGGCGTCGGTCTCGACGTCCTCGAGAGCGAGCCGCCGGATGCGGGCGACCCGCTGCTCCAGCATCCCGATGCGATCGTCACCCCACACGCCGCGTTCGCGAGCGAACAATCCGTACTCGAGCTTCGACGCAAGGCGACCGAGCAGGTCGTCGCGGCGCTCGCCGGCCAGCGACCGATCTATGCGCTGAACACGCCCTGATCGCTCGGGGTGGCGACGGCCGACCACCGGCCGCCGTGTCGGCGGATGCCCACGTCGATGCCGAAGCACGCCCGCAGGGATTGGCGAACGAGCACCGACTCGATCGCCCCGCTCGCCACCAGCTGGCCCTCGCGCAGGAGCGCGGCGTGGGTGGCCGTCGCCGGAATCTCCTCGAGGTGATGCGTGGCGAGCACAAGCGCCGAACGGTGATCGTCCGCGACGACGTCGATCGACGCGATGAGTTCCTCGCGTCCCGGGAGATCGAGACCCGCGCACGGCTCGTCGAGCAGGAGGAGTTCGGGATGGCCAAACGCCGAACGGGCGAGGAGGACTCGTTGCCGCTCTCCCTGACTCGCCTTCGCGAGTGACCGTCCGACCAGGTGCTCGCACCCGAAGCGGACGAGCAACTCGGTCGCCCGCTCACGATCCGACGGCGTGTAGACGTCCATCCACGGAACGAGCGACGAACGTTTTCCTGTCAGCACGACGCTCTCGGCCGTGAGCCCGTACGGCATCGCGTCGATGAGGACGTGGCTGAGGTGCGCGATCCGCGGCCACAACGTTCGTACGTCGACCTGACCGAGTTCCTGCCCGAGGATCCTCGCCGTACCGGCAGACGGCCGCCGCCGGCCTCCCGCGACCGCGAGCAACGTCGTCTTGCCGCTGCCGTTGGGACCGAGGAGGATCCAGCGCTGATCGCGACCGATGGCGAGATCGATCGGACCGAGGATCGTTCTTCCATCGACGCGGACGACGACGCTCCTGAGCGAGACGGCCGTATCCATCACTCAGACGTCGACGAGGACCTTGAGAACGCCGCTGGCGCTCGCCGTTGCTAGGGCGGAGTCTGTGTCGGTCAACGCGAACCGATGCGTGACGAGCCGTGCGATGTCCACGAATCGTCCGGCCACGAGCGCGATCGCGGCGGGGAAGTCCTCGGCGTTCGCCGACCGGGAATGGGAAACGACCAACTCCTTGTAGTACAGCTCGTACCAGGGGAATTCGCCCTCATGGGACGTGACCGTGCCGTATGCGAGGATCCGCCCGCCGACGCGGGCGAGTGCAACGGCCTGCGCGAGCGTTCGGACGCTTCCGACGCAGTCGATGACGAGATCGAATCCGTCCGGAGCTGACTCCCTCAGCGCAGGGACGGGATCCCCAGTAGCGTCGATGACCGCGTCGGCGCCGAGGGCGCTCGCCGTGGACCGTCCGGCGTGGCTGCGGCTGCTGCCGACGAGTGGTCGAGCGCCGCGCCCCTTCGCGAGCTGGAGATGGAGCAATCCCGTCACGCCGAGACCGATCACGGCCACGGCATCGCCCGGAAAGACGGAGACGAGACGTTGCGCATGGACGCACGTCGCGAGGACCTGCAGGAGCGGAGCCTCGCCGGCGTCGATCCCTAGCGGCAGACGGTGAATATTCGCACGCGGCACCGAGACGAGCTCGGCGAGCCCGCCGTCGCGGTCGCGTCCGATGAGGGCGCCCGCCGTGCAGATATTCGACCGGCCCTCGCGACACTGGCGGCAGACACCACAAGCGATCGCCGGATCCACGAGCACCGTCTGACCGTCTGCGATTGGGTCCCCGTCGGCGAGGACTTGTCCGACCATCTCATGTCCGAGGATCCGGGGGTGTTGGACATGAATCCGCCCGGAAGCGATCTTCACGTCGGTCCCGCAGACACCGACCGTCCGAACGCGGACGAGCACGTCGCCGTCGGTCACAACGGGCTCCGGAACCGACGTCGTCTCGATCCTGTCGGGCGCGGTCAAGATCGCTGCGCGCATCGTCCCCGTCCTCCGATCGCCGACGAGAACCATAGCAACGAGTACTGAGGTACCACCGTCTCTGCGGCGCGCCCGCGATTGAATGGTTTCGGCTCAAACCTCTGGCCGCTCGCCCCCGGCAGGGTTCGGGGGCCGTGCGGTGAAGTCGTCCGGGGGCGCGGGCGCCTCACGCGCCTGCAGCAGGTTCTCGCGCGATTCCCGCGCCGCAGCGACCGCCACGATGAAGGCGGCGGCGGAATCGGCCCACGCCCAATCGAACGCCGCGTTGAGCGCGAGGCCGGTCAGCGTCAGCACCGAGAGAACTCCGTCCAGGAACGTGACCGAAGACTCGGAGCGCAACGGCGCGGAAGACAATCGCTCGGCGACCCGCCGCTTCCATATCGCCAGACCGAACATCACACAGGCCGTCACCGCGAGGTAGGCAATGCCGAACACGGAATGGCTGGGCTCGGCTCCCCACATCAGGTTCCGAATGGACGCCGCGGCGAGCCCCAGCGCGAGCGCCGCGAAGGCGATCGCGACGAGTCGAAGCGCGAACCGAGTCCGCTCGGGGCTCTCGACGCCGTGGCCCCTGACGTGCCAGACGACGACCGACGAAGCGAAGACCTCGATCAGCGAATCACCCCCGAACCCGATCAGCGCAAGCGAGCCGGTGGAGACCCCCAGGGCGAACGTGAAGACCGCCTCGCCGACGTTCCACGCGATGGTCGCGTACTCGAGACGAAGCGCAAGCCGTCGAAGGTCGTGCCTCCGAGTCGGTGGCCTCCACGTCCTCATCCTCGCGCCGTTGCCCGGTGCTGACTGCCCTCGCGAACCTCTTGCGACGCAGGCGTCAACCGAACGTGAAGGCGAAACCCTCGGCGCGGGGTTCCTCGAACTCGATCTCGAACAGACGCGGCGCGATCGGGCCGCGCTGCCGAATGAGCTGGTACATGCGGGGGAAGTCGAGCTTCCCCGCTCCGTCGGCAGTCACGTCGGTGCCGGCCGCTTCGCCGGGCGCCTCTCCGTCGATGAACACGCGGAAGGGGATCGAGCCGGTCTCGTAGCTGGGTCCCATCACCAGGTGGACGTCACGCGCGTCGAACCGGAACGCGATCTTGCCGTTCGGCTTGTTCGAGACCGCGTACTCCGTCTTCACCGTCCAGTCGCCAGACAGGCCCCACTCGTTCACCCCGAGCCGGTCGGGCACACCGTAGACGTGATGCTGCTCAGGGACGATGCCACCCGGAGACGCGAAGCTCTCGGTTTGCCCGTACCCGACGTACGTCTCTGGGGACCGCAGGTTCCCCCAGTCCGCGGCGGCCTCAGCTCCGACACCATCGATCGGCACGATGTCTCGCGCGACGCCCTCGACGCCGGCGTCTGCGAGCAACCGTTGGATCACCCGCTCCGAGCGCTCGTACTCGCCCTCTCCGAACTTGTGATGACGAATGCGTCCCTCGGCGTCGATCAGATACAGAGCGGGCCAGTACCGGTTCGCGAACGCCTCCCACACGGCGTAGTCGCTGTCGATCGCGATCGGGTACTCGACCCGCATCTCGGATAGGGCGCGGCGAATGTAATCGACGTTTCGTTCGAACGAGAACTCCGGCGTGTGCACGCCGATCACGACGAGTCCGTCGTCTGCGTACCGCTCCGACCACGCTCGGACGTACGGAAGAGACCGCAGCCAGTTGATGCATGTGTAGGTACAGAAGTCGACGGCGACGACCTTGCCACTCAGGCCCTCCGGCGTCAGCGGGGGTGAGTTCAGCCAGCCGGTCGCACCGCCCAGGGAGGGCAGGTTCCCCTCGACCGGGAACCGAGCGTCCTTGGCCATCCGTTCCATCGAGTCCCCCCGTTCCGAACCCGTCCCCGTCGGGAGGCTTGGGCGAACGCCCAGCAGGTCGGCCGAACCCCTCCTTCGCGGCGGCTTCGCATGCGACACAGCGACTTTACGCGCCGGCGACGATCGTGTGCCCCCCTCGGGAGACGAAGGCTAGGGTGCGCGAAGATCCCGCCGACGTCCTTACTCGATCCTCGGCCCGATCCTCGGCCCGATTCTTCGGCCCGATTCTTTTGTGGGTAACGATGGGTCGTGTTCGACGGGTTCGAGCCGTTCGACATCGCCACGTCGGCAACGTCGATCCACGGACGCGTCGGCGGCGATGGTCCGCCGCTGCTGCTCCTGCACGGAATCCCCGAGACACACCTGATGTGGCATCGCATCGCGCCCGAGCTGGCGAAGCGCTACACCCTCGTGGCGACCGACCTCCGGGGCTATGGCGGCAGCGGCGCGCCCCGCAGCACGCCCGATCACGCTCCATACAGCATGCGCGAGATCGCGCGCGACCAGATCGAGGTCATGGCCGCCCTCGGACACGATCGGTTCGCCGTAATCGGACACGACCGGGGAGCGCGGTGCGCGTATCGCCTGGCGCTCGATCATCCGCCCGTCGTCACACGCCTTGGCGTGCTGGACATCGTGCCGACGGGCGACGTCTTCCGCCTGGTCGATGGCAACCTCATGTTGTCCTTCTGGGTCTGGTCGTTCCTCGCGGCTCCCGAGCCGACGCCCGAGCGTCTGATCGAGGCGGATCCGGACGCCTTCGTGAACCACATGCTCGACGAGTGGTCCGAGCGGCCACTTGCGTTCCCGGACGAGGTTCGCGCCGCCTATGTCGCCACCTTCCAGGACCCGGCGCGGATTCACGCGGTGTGCGAGGAGTACCGGGCCGCGGCGACGCTCGATCGCCAACACGACGAGGCCGACAGGGGCGAGCGCCGGATCGCGTGCCCCGTCCTCGTCCTCTGGAGCGGTACCGGTTGGATGGCCGAATGGGACCCGCTGAAGATCTGGCGGACGTGGGCCGGCGACGTCCGCGGCCGACCGATCGAAGGCGGCCATTTCTTGCCGGAGGAGGCGCCAGAGGAAACAGTCCGAGGCATCATCGACTTCCTCCACGACTGAGCCGCCATATCGACGACCGCGGAGTAGGTTCGAACCGACCGTGCCTGTCGCACCCCGGGCACCCTTCCGTTGGTGCCGCTAGGCGTTCATCATCGACGCGATGGCCGGATGAACACACGGGCAACCGAACGCACCGCGCTTGTGGTAGGCGCGCTCGGAACCGCCCTCACGCTCGCGAGCGCCGTGCTGCTGTGGCTCGGGCGCGACACGCTCAACACCGCCGAGGGCGATCTCTTCTTCGGCATTATCTCGGCGGTCGGGTCGGTGCTGTACGTCGCGATCGGGCTGCTGATCGCCGTTCGCGCCCGGAGTGTGATCGGGTGGTTCCTCGCGGGCGTCGGGCTCACGTACGGCCTCTTGACCTTCGGGAACGCCTACGGCGCCGTCGGGCTCGTGACGTATCCGGGATCTCTTCCCGCAGCGCAGGAGGTCAGCACCGCGCTCAGTCTGGCGTGGATCTTCGGGCTCGTCGGCCTCGCGGTGTTGCTGCTCCTGTTCCCGGACGGTCATCCACCATCCAGCCGATGGCGCCCGGTCCTGTGGATGGCCGCGGGCGGCGCGATCGCGAGCTATCTCCTGTTCCTGCTGAAGCCGATGGCGGTCGCACCCGTACAGAGCGTCAAGAGCTTCCCGAACCCGTTCGGCGTGGAGAGCCGGTTGATCGGACCCGCGCTGGTCGCCACGTCATGGATCACGGTGCTCGGTGTGGTGGGATGCTTCGCGGGCTTGATCCAGCGCTTCCGGCACGGAAGCTCCGAACTCCGACAGCAGGTCAAGTGGCTCGGCCTTCTCGCAGCCATCGGGGGAGCGTGCGTATTGCTCGCCCTCGCGAGCCTCGTCGGATGTCGCTGCGACGAGTCGCCGATTGCGGTCGTGTCGTTTCTCGTCCTGATCTTCATCGTGCTTTTCGGCGTGCCGGCATCGATCGCCGTCGCACTGTTCAAATACCGGCTCTACGACCTCGATCTCGTCGTCAACAAGACACTCGTCTACGGGCTCCTGGCCGCGGTCTTCACCCTGGTGTACGCGGCGATCGTGATCGGCGTCGGGACGATCATCGGAGGTCGCGAGAGCCCGTTGCTCACGATGGTGGCCGCGGTGGCGATCGCGCTCGGGTTCCAACCGGTCCGCCAACGGGTCACCCATTTGGCCAATCGTCTGGTGTACGGACCGCGGGCGACACCGTACGAGGTCCTGTCGGAGTTCGCCGACCGCGTGGCGACCCGATACGCGGCCGAGGACGTCCTGTCCCGCATGGCGGAGATCCTCGCGAACGGTACCGGTGCGACGTCCGCTCGCGTATGGCTGCGACTCGACGACGAGCTCTGGCCGGCCGCGTCGTGGCCGGAGAATGGGGAGGTCGCGTCCGTGGAGGTCGCCGAGGACCATCCGCAGGACTTCGGGCGCGGCGAGGCCGCTGTCGAGGTACGCCATCAGGGCGAGCTCCTCGGCGCCCTGACGGTGACGATGCCGCCGAACGAGCCGATGAACGCCTCGAAGGAACGCCTCGTGCGCGATCTCGCGGTTCAGGCCGGGCTCGTCCTGCGAAACGTCCGCCTGATCGAGGAGCTCCGCGCATCGCGGCGGCGCATCGTGGCCGCACAGGACGACCGCGCCAAACGGCTCGAGCGCAACATCCATGATGGCGCTCAGCAGCAGCTCGTCGCTCTCGGCGTTCAATTGGGCCTTGCGCGCAGGATCGCCGAACGGTCCGCGCCGGATATGGCGGAGATGCTGGATCGTCTAAGAGAGCAGGCGACCGATGCCCTGGAAAACCTGCGAGACCTGGCTCGCGGCATCTACCCGCCCCTGCTAGCGGATCGAGGCCTCGTCTTGGCGTTGGAGGCGCAGGCTCGGAAGTCCCCGATCGACGTCGGCATAGAGGCCCACGGAATCGGCCGGTACCCGCAGGAGTCGGAGGCCGCCGTGTACTTCTGCTGCCTCGAAGCGCTCCAAAACGTTGCGAAGTACGCCCACGCGTCCTCGGCACGTGTGCGCCTCGTCGAACACGATGGGGAGCTGCGGTTCACGATCTCGGACGACGGCGAGGGGTTCGACATGGCCCGCACGCGTCTTGGGAGCGGGCTTCAGGGGATGAAGGATCGCTTGGAAGCGGTCGGTGGCACGATCGCGATCTCCTCGATTCCAGCCGGCGGGACCACCGTTGACGGTACGGTGCCCGTCGTCCACGCCGTCGACGCTCGACTGGTTCGGACCGTCCATTGAAGAGGACTCCCAGCGCGCGAAGCGCTTCACTGGCCTCAGTCGGCTGGTGCTGGCACCAGCGCACTCCTGACGAACGCCACCACCTCCCGCTCGCGGCGATGCAGCGAGGCACGGCCCCGATCCTCCCCGACCACGGCTCGGAGAACACTCGCCTCGGTCAATGAACCGACAACCGCGGTGTACAGCGTGAACAGCAAGAGCGCCGGATCCTGCCTCCGGATCTGGCCCTCCTTCATCCCCGTCTCGAGGAAGCCGATCGCCCGAAACCGCAGCGGATCGAGCGCCGAGGCGAACCGTTCGAATGCCTCGGGCCCGAGTCTTCCTGCCTCGCGGACGAACATCGGGAACTCGGGCCACTGCTCCGCGAGCGCGAACACGGCGTGAATGACCGCCTCTGCGCGCTCCCAGTACGTTTCCTTGTCGGCGAGCGCCTCCGTCAGCGCCCCGGCCAACCGCTTACCCGCAGCCGCGAGGCAGGCCTCGAGCAGCGCCTCCTTCGTCGGGAAGTAGTACAGGAGCGTCTGCTTGCGGATCCCGACGGCCCTCGCGATGTCCTCGAGACTCGTCCCGGCATAACCGTCGCGGCCGAAGCCGCGGATGGCCTCCTCGATGAGGTCGTGCCGCCGCTTCTCGCCGCCGGTCCGGCTCACCGCCCGTCCTCGGATCCGGCGCGTGCGTGCAAAGCGAGCGCCGGTCGCTCGAGCCCGGCGCCCGAGATGAGCAGCCGCTCGTGCGAGTCGCCGAGCAGCCGCTCCGTCCAGTCGGTGAACCCGCCGTCGCCCACCTCGATCCGGTGTCCGCCGACAACGAGGTTGACCTTGAAGCACGCTCGTCGGTAGTACCGCTGCGCCGGCAGCCGTCCCGAATCGTCCTTGACGTCGACGTCGGCGCGGTCGGCGTAGGCCTCCCTGACGGTCTCGAGCAGCCGGCTGCCGTCGGACGTGCCGGCGACGGAGAGGACGATTTCGAGCGACTCGGCGATCGTCGACACCGCTCGGACGTAGACGCCCAGGTGCTCGGTCAGCGCGTCGACGTCGAACCGGTTGCCGGGCCGGCTTCGACCGGCCGTCACCATGCCGAAGATCGCGAAATGCGTGAACGCGTCGGGCGCCGAGTAGAGCTGTCCACGCAGGACGCGTTGGATCGCGACGAGCTTCTGCGGCGGCTCCGTTCGCCGGCGTGCGCTCTCGCTCCGGGCGGCCGCCGCCTCGAGCGCGAGCGCGACGGTCGGATCCGCCGCGACCTCGCTCCCTCGAACCGTCGTCACCACCCAGTCCTGGGTGATGTCGCCGAGCGCGGCGTGGGAACCGAAGGGGAGAACGGGGGAAGGCGTGATCCATCTCCAGTCCTCGGACACGGCGTTGATGAAGGCCCGCTCGACCGCTCGCATTGTGAGGAACGGCGCGACGGCCGGACGTGAGAATCGATCCGTTCGATAGCGCCTCAGGACGTCGGTCGGATCTGCGCGCGATGCACGGACGCCGGCGACCTCCAACAGGAACGTCGAGAGGTCCGGTGCGGGCAGGCCCGCCAAGCGCGGAACGATGTCGGGCGTGTCGAGCCGGCCGACGATCCGGCGCATCCCTGGGCGCTCCGGTCGGGTTGTCGTGGCGCCCCTCCCCTCGACGCGAGCGATGACTACCGAACGCTCCTCACTTCCACGTCGGCGGCCTTCCGCTCCGCCGGACCGGCCTCGATCCTTCCCACGTTCGGAGCCAGCGAGGACCTGCGGGCCCCGACATCCGAGGCGTCTCGTTCGCGGCCGACCGCCTTCTCGCCTCCCACCATGAGGACCGATCCTCGTCGAACAGCTCGGCGATCGCCTGCTGCATCCGCAACGAGAGCTCCTGGTGCGTCTCGTCCGCGGCAGGCCGCAGCGCCTCGCCGTACCGGACGCGGATCGGAGGCCTTCCCGGCTTCGGCCACGATCTCCCCTTCGGCATCGCCACCGACGCGCCGACGATCGCGATCGGCACCACGGGCATGTTCATGTCGATCGCGAGCTTGGCGGTCCCGTGGCGGAACCGCTGCATCCAGCCGTCGGGCGAGCGTGTCCCCTCGGGAAACACGATCAGGTTCCAGCCGTCGCGGATCAGGTCCTTGGCCTTGGCCGTCGCTTTCTCACCGCCGCCGCGCTCGATCGGGAACCCTCCGTATACGAGCGCCGTGAACGCGGAGCGCCACCACACGTCGAAGAAGTAGTCCTTGGCGGCGGCGGTCGCGGTGCGGTTCCGCCACCTGGGCGGGAGGGTCGTGAGGATCAGCGTGGCGTCGAGGTGCGACGAGTGGTTCGAGATGAACATCACCGGCGGGCGGAGGGCGTCGAGCGTCGCGACGCCGAAGACTTCGGGGGTCGTCTCGGCCCGGACGATCGGCCGCATGACGCCGGACAGGATCGCGTCGCGCGCGAGGCGACCGGTCTCCGTCCGCGCCCAGTCGGTCGGGAACTCCCACCGCGTAGCCGGCTCCGTGCTGTCCTGCGCGTCGCGTGGCGGGATGGGGCGGTGCCCCCATCGCCACCCGCGGGCGATGTCGCGGATGTCGTCGGCGAACGGGCGACGGCCCATCAGCGCACGTCCGCGATCGTGTGTGGCGGGTAGTGGAAGTACGTGATCGACGGCGAGCGACCGACCGTTTCCTGCGCCATCTCGAGCGCGTCCGCGAACGTCGTGGCCGAGCGGTACCCGAGGCGCTCGCATGACCTCCGGTTGCCGCCGACGACGATGACATCGCCCAGATAGTCCAGCCCGTGAGCGCCCCAGTACCACATGTAGAACGGGTGCACGCCATGGTACGCGTACGACTTGCGGTACAGGTTGATGTACCAGGGATCCGTCGCGTACCGCTCCTCGTACTTCGACTCGATCGTCGATGGGTCCGTCGTCTCCGACAAAACCTCCTCGAAGAAGTCGACGTAGCTCGGGTGGTGCACCTGGTGGAACTGCCACGGCACGGGGTGGTGCATGATCATCACGCCGCCCGGCCGCACGATCGGCTTGTTACGGTACATGTTGAACATGTAGCCGAGGCCCAGGCAGTGCACGAGGATCGGATTCATGATCGAGTTCACGTTGTACGGTCCGAGGTAGGGAAGCCCGACCACCATCACGTCGGTCTGACCGTTTACCTCGACGAGCTGCTGCTGATGCAGACGCGCCAGCGTGAGCTCGTGTACGGCGCGCGTTTCGCCGGCGTTGATGCCGGACGGCTTGTATGGCGACCTCATCCGCATGAAGACCTGATGTCGCACCTGTTCGGGCGCCATCTCGTTCGCCTTGCGGGCCGCCAAGTACGTCGCCTGATCCTTGACGGACCACTCCCACTCGCGCTTGTTCATGAAGCCGAACGGATCGGGAAAGACGTCATTCGTGAGCGTCGTCTCGATCTGGAAGATCCGCACGCCGGCCCTGCGGATGACGTCGCCCATTCGCGCGCACGAATCGTGGATCGCCGACCGCCCCGGCCGAGGATCCATGTACGACTTCGAGTGCAGCATCGTATCGACGTTGTGGTGCGGCTTAACGCTGCGATAGCTGGCGAAGCCGACCGGCACCGACTTGTCGCCGCCGTCCATCGCCACCAGGTTGATGTTCACGTAGACGACGACGTCGGATTCGGCAACGCGCTTGTTGATCTCGACGTCCTCGCCCTCATCGGTCCTGCCCACGTACGTCAAATTGTCGCGATCCTCGGCGTCGTGGTTCGTCAGGTCTTTGGGGAAGAAGGAGCGGTGCACGCGTTCGCCCAGCGCGTGCTTGATCTCGTCCGACTTCATCCTGCGGTGGAGCGAGTTGGCGATGATGATCTTGAGGTCCTCGACGCCCTTTCGGGCGGCGAGCTCGACGACCTCCTCGATCACGAGCTGCCGGATGTCGGGCGACTGCATCGGGGGCAGCGGCAGGGAGATGTCGTCGACGCCGATCGTGAGCCTCATGTCTGGCTTGAGGAGCGCTTCGAGCGGCTCGGAGTCGGTCGGGTTCGCGAGCGCGTGCCGGATCGTCGCGCGCACGTCACGGATGCCGGGCAAAGGGTCCGGCGGGTAGATGACGCGTGTCCCCAGCGGGAACTTCTGCAGCCTGAACCGCTCGCCCGAGTGAACGAACAACGGCGGCGTTCGCTCGTCCACCTCCAGCACGAACCCCGGTCTGGTCACCTGCGCCCCTTTCAGTCCTGCCTGGGATCGAACGCCACCTTCAGCGTTCCCATCCGTCCCGCGCTCATCGCGTGGTCGACCGCCTCGCGCCAGCGTCGCAGCGGGTACGTAGCACCCACGACCCGGTCGAGGACCGGGTTCTCCAACGCGAGGTCGATGGCGACATCGAACGCGTGCCGCCCGAGCTGCTCGATCCCGCCGGTGTACGCGCCGACCAGCTCGAGCTCGCGATACCAGACCGGCGTAAGGTCGGGCGCCCGGACGGGGATCCCCGCGAGGACGACGCGGCCTCCCGCCCTCGTGGTCCGCAGGGCAAGGTCGAGCGATGACTTCGAGCCGACACAATCGATCGAGACGTCGACGCCGCCAAGCAGGAAGGGGCGCCCGCGCTCGGGCCGAAGCTTCATCGCGCGCGTGTCGCGACGGATCCGGTTCAGGGCGTCGTCGGGACGAACGACCTCGGTCGCCCCGAACGCCTCGGCCCACATCCGCTGCTTGTCGTGCTTCGCCGCGACGGTGACGGTCCCGGCCCCGCTCAGCTCTTTCACGGCCAGCAGCGTCAGCACGCCGATGCTCCCGGCGCCGATGATTAGTACGTCGGCGTTTGGCTCGATCCTCGCGCGAAGCGCGGTGTGGACGGCGCACGCGAGCGGCTCGATCAGGACCGCCCGCTCCGGCGGCATGTCACCCGGAACGGCGTGGAGCTGCGAGCGGTGCGCGACGAACAACTTCGACCAGCCGCCGCCGGTGTCCTTGCAGTAGCCCGTCTGAAGGCCGGGCGAGACGTGGCCGGCCGTCACGCGGTCGCACCGGCCATAGGCTCCGTTCTTGCAGTTGTCGCACCACGGCTCGACGTCGCGCGCCTCGCAGTTCAGGACGGGGCTGAGCACCACGCGCTGCCTGGTTTTCAGGTCGTCGACGTCCTCGAGGAGCTCGCCCACAACTTCGTGGCCCGGAACGAAGGGCATCGAGATGAGAGGAGAGAAGTAGAAGCTCGAGTGTCCGCCGATCGTCGCGAGGTCCGAGCCGCAGATCCCCGACAGGAGCGGACGAACACGCACCCAGCCGGGGCCGGGCCGCTCCGGCTCGGGCTTGTTGACCAGGCGAAGCGGTGCGATGGGACCGGAGACGAACCCGGGTGCCCGGTCCCCGATCGCGCGCGCGGTGAGGTATCGAGGGGCGGAGCGGAACAGCTCGACCGCCGCGATCGTCATCAGCGCACCGCCGGTCGCGGGAACCGGACACGCGGCGTGCCCCCGGACATTCCCCACTCCTCGATCGGCCACCGCCTCCGCCGCGCGATGCGCAGCAGCGCCGCGTCCGGCGAGACCGCAACCGGATTGCCAACCGTCCGAAGCAGCGACAGATCGGAGTGCGCGTCGGCGTACGCGTACGAATGTTTGAGGTCGGCGCGCTCGAGCATGGCGTACCGGCGGAGCCACGCGGCTCGCGCCTCGCCGACGAGCGGCGGTTCGGCCAGGAACCCCGTGTACCGGCCGTCCCGGACCTCGAGCTTGGCCGCCACGACCTGGTCGAACAGAGGGGCGAGCGGCCGGACGAACGGCTCGGCGGCCGCCGTCACGAGCATCGTGCGGTGGCCGGAGTCGTGGTGATCGCGAATCCGGCGTACGGCGGCCGCCGACAGCTTCTGCAGCATGAACTCCGAGACCACCTCGTCGACGAGCCGGTCGATCCCCTCGACGCTCGCACCCTCGTAGCGTCGGAAGAACGTCCTGAGGAACTCGCCACGGTCGCGCCGGTCGGCCGCGAGGTACCCGGGCACACGGGAGAAGACGTGGTACAACTCCGCGGGCCACTCGTGCCACGGCGCGTCGGCCATCCGGGCCCACACGTAGGACTCGACGACGTTGGATGGCAGAAGCGTCCCCTCCATGTCGAACAGCGCGAGCACAAGCTGCTCGCGCTCGCGAACACGTACCTGAGGCTTGATCCGTGCACTCGACAGGGCGCGTAGCCCGAGCGTCACGGCCGGGCAGTGCACGTCCTGGAGATAGTGCCGCCAGTCGACCGCCGCCGAGTCGAACGGGAAGCGCTCCCGGTCCTGCGTCGAGAGCGAGCCGAACAGCGCAAGCGTGCGATCGTCCGTGTAGATGACCTCGGCCTCGGTGTACGCGCCGTACAGGTCCGAGTAGCGGCGGACGAACTCCACGCGCCCCTTATCGCGGTCGACGCGGGCGACGAGCTCACGCATCCTTTTGGACTTCGGCAAGTGCGTGACGACCTTGTCGGCGACGTCGACGAGACGCTCGGCCGTCTTGATCCGACGCTCGACCTTGAGGTTGCCGGGCCACGTCCATCCCGGCACCTTGACCTCGCCGCGGCCGCGCTCGGGCAGAGGGTGCTCCTCGAAGTACGCGCGGACCCACTCGTAGAGCTTGAGGAAGCTGAGCGGGTTGCGCGCGCCACTGCTGACGTGGAAGTAGTGCGGCGTGTCGCCCTGCTCCGGGGGGCTGCCGCTCGCGCGTTCGCGCTCGCTTTCTGAGCCCCCCGTTCCCCCCTGCTCCGGGGGGCTGCCGCTCGCGCGTTCGCGCTCGCTTCGTGAGGCCCCCGTCCCCCCCCGGCGACTCGCGGCGATCGCGAGCATCGCGTTCACGACGAAGTCGACCGGGATGATGTCGACGATGCCCTCGGGGATGCCGGGGAACTCGGGAAGCGTGCCGCGGCCGTACGCCAGGATGATCGGCTCGGCCATCTTGAACCCCTCGATCCAGCCGGGGCGTGGGTGCTCGAGCGCGCTTTCGATGATTGACGGGCGAACGATCGACAGCGGCACGCCGTGCTCGGCGACGAGCTCCTCGACCGCGCGCTCGCCCATCGCCTTGGTGAACGTGTAGTTGTCCGGCCAGCCGAGCGTCTGCGCGCGGGCACGGCCGTACTGCACCAGGCGTTTGTTGACCCAGGACCGCCGCCGCTCCTCCGCGTCGTCCGCGACGCTGATCGGCCCCGCCCGCGAGTGCTCCCTTCGAGCCTTGGCCATGAACGAGTCGAGGATCTCCGGCCTGCGAGAGGCGGCCTCCACATCTCCGCGGGCCTGCAGCGCGAGCCGGGCCTCCTCGCGCCAGTCGACCTTGTGATCGAGCGTCGCCTCGGGGATCACGCCCTTGCGGCTGCCGGCGACGTACGCGGTCGAGACGTGGATGACGTGCGGCGTCGACCCGCCCTTCAACACCGCCTCGTAGAAGCGCATCGCGCCGAGCAGGTTCGTCTCGAACCCCTCGTCGATCGGCGGGTCGAAGCTCACCGTCGCGGCGCAATGGATAACGACGTCGAGGTCGTCGGGGAACGCGGGCAGGTCCCCGCCGAGGTCTCCCTCGATCACCTCGACGCGGACGTCGAGGGTGGTGTTGACGTCGTCGGCGCCAACCTTCGAACGGAACTCGTCGAAGTTCGGCCGCGAGACGACGGATTCGAGCCGCTGCCGGCCGGTCGACCCGAGCTGCGGGCGGATAAGGACCGAGACCCGAGTGTCGGGGAAATCGGTCAGGAGACGCTCGAGCACTGCCTGCCCCAGGAATCCGGTCACACCCGTGACCAGGACCTTTGTGCCCGCGAGCTTGCGAACGATCGAGCCGTGCCGGGCCGGCGCGGAGGAGAATGCGCTCTCTACCATTCGGCAGATTATTACTCTCTACCGACTGGTAGACAACTCTCCCACCCAGCCCCCAGCACACGCGACCGACCGTCTCCGATCCCAAACCGGTCGTCGGCGCTCGGGGGCGGCTCGGCCGGGCGTGACCGCCGTAGTCTTCCCGGGATGGCGGAGATCGGGGGGTCGGCAACCACCGCTGCGCCGGCCAGGTGGAGGGATGTCTTCGCCGGGGCGCGGGGCCGCCTGACGTCGGGGCTCTTGCTCCTCGAGATGCTCGTTGCGATCCAGATTCTCGTCGTCGCCACGATCATGCCCGCCGTCCGACGCGACCTCGGCGACGTACAGCTGTACGGCTGGACCTTCAGCGCGACCGGCCTCGGGCAGTTCGCCGCGATCCCGATCGCCGGGCGGGCGTTCGACCGCTTCGGCGCTCGACGGCTGCTCGCCGTCACGCTCGCCATCTACACCGTCGGACTCCTCTTCGCCGCGGCGGCGCCGAGCATGCTCGCGCTCGTGTTCGCGCGCCTTCTGCAGGGCATCGGCGGCGGCGCGATCTACGCGGTCTCCCTCGCGACCGTCGCGAAGACGTACCCGAGCGACATCCGCGCTCGGATCCTGGCACTTCTCGCCGCGATGTGGATCCTTCCCGGCGTCGCCGGTCCGGGCCTCGGCGCGCTGCTCGCGGAGACCGTCGGCTGGCGATACGCGTTCCTCGTCCCGATCCCGCTCCTCGCGATTGCGGCCGTGCTCGTGTTCCCAGCGCTGCCGACGGCGATGGCGGTCGATCGGCAGCCCGTCTCGCTCCTGCTGCCCGTTCTGCTCGCGGCGGGGGCTGGCGCCGTCATCGCCGGACTGACCAATCTCTCGCCGTGGACCATCCCGCTGATCGTCGTAGGCCTCGCCGTCGCGCTGCCCTCGCTCGTGCGGATCGTGCCGGCGGGGACGCTCCGCGCCCGCCCCGGCATCGCTGCTGCGGCGGCGGCCGCCTTCCTGCTGTCGTTCGGGTTCATGGCCGGCGACGCATTCGTCCCACTGATGCTCACCGCCGTTCGCGACCGGACCATCGCCGAGGCCGGCCTCCTGCTCACGGCCATGACGATCGCCTGGGCGGCGGGGAGCTGGTGGCAGTCTCGCGCCGCTGTCCGATTGAGCGCGGCGCGGCTGCTCGTCATCGGCACGACAGGGCTCGCGATCGGTCTCGTCTCACTGCTGCTCGCACTCATCGAGGAGCCCGTCGAGATGCCGCTCCTTGGGTGGACGGTCGCCGTCCCCCTCGCCGTTCCGTACGTTGGCTGGACGATCGCGGGTGTGGGCATGGGCATCGCGTTCCCGACGATCCCGCTTTCCGTCATGGACGCATCGGCGCGGGGCGATGAGGCCACCGAGCTCTCGTCGACGCTGCTGATGGACACGCTCGGCATCGCGTTCGGCTCGGGTCTGGCCGGCGCCTCCGTCGCGCTGGCGCGCTCGATCGGCGCCTCGCTGGGGGCCGGCCTGGCCGGCGGGTTCGCGGTGGGCCTCGTCGCGACGGTGGTGCTGCTGCTGATCGCGCGCCGGCTTCCCCGGGCGACGCGATCCTTCGCGTAGGTTTGGATGTGCCGGCGATCCGGGATCGCGATCCTGGCGCTCGCAGCGCTCGGCGTCGTCTACGGCGACATCGGCACGAACCCGCTGTTCGCCATGCGGGAGGCGTTCACCGCGCACCCGATCGCGGTCGACGAGACCGACGTCCTGGGCGTCCTGTCGCTGGCCTTTTGGTCGCTGATCCTCGTAATCACGGTCAAGTACGTCACGTTCGTGATGCGCGCCAGCAACGACGGCGAGGGCGGCATCCTCGCGCTCGTCGCGCTATTGCAGCGCGAGGACGACGAGACGAGAGCCCGGCGCGTTCTCATCCTGCTCGGCGTCTTCGGCGCGGCGCTGCTCTTCGGCGACGGCATGATCACGCCGGCCATATCGGTGCTGGCCGCCGTCGAGGGCACCGCCGTCGCGGCGCCCGGCCTACACGCGATGGTCGTGCCTGCCGCCGTCGCGATCCTGGTGGCGCTGTTCCTCGTACAGCGCCGCGGCACGGCCGCCGTCGGCCGCCTGTTCGGGCCGGTGATGCTGTTGTGGTTCGCCACGATCACCGTCCTCGGCGCGTCGCAGGTCGTGCACCGCCCGGGCGTCTTCGCGGCGCTGAACCCGGCGCATGCCGTGACGTTCTTCGCGAACAACGGTTTTCAGGGGTTCTTGGTCCTCGGCGCGATCATCCTCGTCGTCGTTGGCGGCGAGGCGCTGTATGCCGACATGGGGCATTTCGGCAGACGGCCGATCGCGCTCGGCTGGTACGCGGTCGTGCTTCCGGCCTTGGTCCTCGTCTACTTCGGCCAGGGCGCGTTGCTGCTCGACGACAGCCGGGCGATCGAGAGCCCGTTCTATCGAATGGCGCCGGACTGGGCGGTCTACCCGCTGGTCGTGCTCGCAACCGTCGCGACGGTCATTGCGTCACAGGCGCTGATCTCGGGCGCCTATTCGCTCGCGCAGCAGGCCGTTCAGCTCGGGTTCTCGCCACGCGTGCGGATCCGGCATACGTCGTCGACCATCGCCGGCCAGATCTACGTCCCCTCGGTGAACTGGGCGCTGATGATCGGGTGCTTGGCCCTCGTGATCGGATTCCGGCGGTCCGAGGGCCTGGCAGGCGCGTACGGGCTCGCCGTCGCCGGAACGATGCTCGCGACGACGATCCTGTTCACGGTTGTCGTGCGCGAGCGGTTCGGATGGCCGACGGCCGTCGTCGTTCCGATGAGCGTCGCGTTCCTGGTGGTCGATGTCGCGTTCTTCCTCGCGACGCTCGCGAAGATCCCGCATGGCGGTTGGGTGCCGCTCGTCGTCGGCGTCCTGCTGTTCACGTTGATGAGCACGTGGCACACGGGCAAGCGGATCGTGCGAGAGCGAACACTGCGCCGCGGCGTCCCACTCGATCGGTTCGTCCACAGCCTGGCCGAGCATCCGCCCGTCCGCGCTCCCGGGACCGGCGCGTACCTGTCGTCGACCGCCGACATCACGCCGCCGGTCCTGCTGGCAAGCCTCAAGCACCATGATTCGCTGCACGAACAGGTCCTGGTCCTCACGGTAATGTTCGAACGCCGCCCGTACGTCCCGGCGGCGCAGCGGGAGACGGTCACCGGCCTCGGATACGGGTTCCACCGCGTCGTCCTGCGGTTCGGGTTCCTCGAGGAGCCGAACGTCGCCAAGGCGATGCACGATCACGTGGCGATGAACCTCGGGTTCGATCCGGAGACGATCTCGTACTTCGTCGGGCGGCAGGCGCTTCTGGTGACCCAGCGGCCCGGGATGGCCCGCTGGCGCGAGCACCTCTACGCGATCATGTACCGGAACGCCGCAGATCCCGCGATGTACTTCCAGCTGCCGCCCGACCAGGTTTTCGAGCTCGCGACCATCGTCGAGCTCTGAGCGGCGCACCGTCGTATCGATCGGCAAGCGGACGTCGCCGCGTCCGGGACGGCAGTCGTCCTCGTACACTGCTCGACCTCATGGAGATCTCCGAGCTGCAGCGAACGATGCGTCGCACGTTCTTTCGCCGGGACGCGAACCGGGGACGCGACGCGACATTCCGATGGTTCACCGAGGAGGTCGGCGAGCTCGCCCGGGCGCTTCGCCGTGGCGACGACGCCGAGCTCCGACACGAGTTCTCGGACGTGCTCGCGTGGCTCGCATCGCTCGCGAATCTCGCCGGCGTGGACCTCGAGGAAGCAGCCTCCAGATACGCGAGCGGCTGCCCAAAGTGCAGCCGCTCGCCGTGTGCGTGCCCACTCGAGCGCTGATCGCTACGTCACGACGAACGTCCCCGTCATCGTCGGGTGGACGTCGCATCGGAAGAAGTACGTCCCTTGCTCCAGCGCCGGCACCTGGTAGACGATCTTCTT
The DNA here is from genome assembly GCA_046724395.1 of Actinomycetota bacterium. Classification (GTDB taxonomy): domain Bacteria; phylum Actinomycetota; class UBA4738; order UBA4738; family HRBIN12; genus DATAEU01. Next base: position 8,984 of record JBKOWM010000005.1, on the reverse strand, counting down.
CGGCCCGCTGACCAGATCGCCCGTGAACAACGCGGTCGGGCCGAAGCGTCCGTGTAGATCGAGACGTTGTGCGGGACACCGGCGTCCCGGTTGTCGAAGGCGATCGTGAACGCCTTGCCAGCCGGCGCGGCGAGGCAGTCGGTCGAGAACGCGCTGCTCTGTGCCGCGATCGAGAGCTCCAGATGCATTCGGCCGAGTACCGCAATCCCTCGCAGCTCGGCCACGGTGGAGTGCTCGTCGTCGGGGCGGGCAACTCCGGTGCGGACATCGCAATGGAGGTCGTCCGAACGCACCCAACGTGGCTTGCCGGACGCAGCACCGGGTCGATGCCGTTCGACATCGACAAATGGTTCGCGCGCCACATCGCGACACGCGTCGTCACCTTCCTCGGGCGGCACGTCGTGACGCTCCGCACGCCCATCGGGCGGAAGATGCGTGAGAAGTTCGAAGGCAGGGGCGCTCCCCTCGTACGCGTCAAGCCGAGCTGGCTGCTCGGCGCCGGCGTCGAGCGCGTCGGTCGCGTCGTCGCAGTGGAGGGTGGGCTCCCGGTCGTGGATGACCGCGGCGCGCTCCCGGTCGCGAACGTGATCTGGTCGACTGGACTTGGAAACGACCTGTCGTTCCTCGACGTTCCCGCGTTCGACGCGGACGGGCGGCTCGTGCACGTCCGCGGCGTCTCGACCACGGTCCCGGGATTGTTCTTCGTCGGACTCCCCTTCCAGTACCGATCTCGTCCGACACGATCCCGGGAATGCCGCGTGACGTGCGATATGTCGTGAGGGCGCTTGCCCGGCGTCAACCGGCGCGATCGAAGACCACGCGGATGCGCTTCGCCGCGTCGATGATTCGCGAGCGCGAACCCGTTCCGCCGGTCGCGTAGCGCGGGATCACATGAATATGGAAGTGCATGACATGCTGGTTCGCGACGCGCCCGTTCGATTGATGCAGGTTCATCCCGTCGGGTCGGAGCGCCTCGCGAACCGCGTGCGCGACGCGCAGCGTGGAGTGCCAGACGGCATCGGTCTCGGGGTCCTCGAGCGAGAAGACATCGGGCTGATGGCGCTTCGGGATCACCAGGACGTGGCCGTCCGAGGCGGGCGACGTATCCATGAATGCGAGGGTCAGGTCGTCCTCGAGGACGCGCTCGGCGGGAGCCCGCCCCGCGACGATGTCGCAGAAGATGCACGACGGGTCGCGCGCGGGCGAGCCGTCGCTCACGCGAAAAGCCGCTCGGCGATCTGCACGGCGTTCAGGGCCGCACCCTTGCGGAGGTTGTCCGCGCACGCGAACAGCATGAGGGCGTTGTCGCGTCCTCCGGGACGGCGGATTCGGCCGACGAGGACGTCATCGATTCCGGCCGCCTCGATGGGGCTCGGGTAGACGTCGTTCGCCGGATCGTCGCGCAAGTCCACGCCGGCCGCAGCGGAGAGAGTCTCTCGCGCCTCGTCGGGCGAGATCGGATGATCGAACGTCGCATGGATCGACACGCTGTGACCCACCGGCACCGGCACCCGCACGCATGTTGCCGCGACGTCCAGGTCTGGCGTCGACAGGATCCGCCTGGCCTCACGCTGCATCTTGATCTCCTCGAACGTGAACCCGGTGTTCGCGTCGAAGACGTCGATCTTGGCGACAACGTTGTAGGCGATCGTCTTGCCGAAGACCTCGCCCACGGGCAGGGCGTCGAGGTCCGGGCGCGCGAGGTCGTCCTCCATTCCGTGAAGCTTCTCTACCTGCTCGGCGAGCTCCCGAACGCCCCTCGCGCCGGCGCCCGAGACCGATTGGTAGGACGACACGACCAGCGAGCGAAGCCCCGCGGCCCGATGCAACGGCGCGACCGCCATCAGCGTCGTGATGATGGTGCAGTTCGGAACCGAGACGATCTTCGGACGGTCCTCGAGCGACTCGGGATTGACCTCGGGGATGGTCAGAGCCGCCGACGGGTCCATGCGGAACGCGGACGAGTTGTCGATGCACGTCGTGCCGGCGCGGGCGGCCTGCGGAACCCACGTTCTCGCCACCGAGCTCCCGCACGAGCTCAACGCCACGTCGACGCCCTGGAGGGCGTCGAGCGACAGCACACGGACCTCGTGCTCGTCGCCGCCGAACCGCAGCCTCGTGCCGGCCGTCCGCTCCGACGCGAGCGGCACGAGCTCGCCGACGGGGAAGGACCGCTCCTCGAGGATGCGGACCATCTGACGCCCGACGGCTCCGGTGGCCCCGACTACGGCGACCCGCATGGGTGCCATGGTACCGATGAGATTGGCAAGGCCGGCTCAGGTGAACCGGAACGACTCCACCATCCCGTCGAATTGCGGTGCATGCTCATCGAACGAGTCGGCGACGTCGTTCAGCACCAGGCGCCATCCGAAATGATCGTTCACGACCACGACCTCTCGGACGGCGTACCGCCTGCCGGAGTTCGACGTGTAGTGGATGTCCCAGGACAGCGCGTCCGCCCCGTCGACGGACGCCTCCCGGATCGGTCCCGGAGTTAGCTGGGCCTCCTGATCCCGCTGCCGCACGGCGGCCGCGAACGCCGCCACGTCGGCGTCGTCGGGAAGGTCGGCCGCCTCGACGAGCACGGTTGCCGACTGGGACGGCGGCGAGAACTGATCCACGGTGACGGACTCGCCGAATTTGGCCGGCGCCCACTCCCAGTTCTGCGGCAGCATTAGGCAGTAGCCGAACTGGTTCGACGTGAAGTTGGTGCCCTGACAGGGATCCGGCCGGAATGCGAACCATGCGGCGGCGCCGATCGCGACGCCGGCCAGCACGCCCAGCACGACCGCCGCCCGCCACGGCGATGGAGGCCTCGGTTCGGCGATCTCGATCGGCGGACGCTGAGCGGGCGCCCGGCGCGCGAGCATCTGCGTGGGGCCGGGCGTGAGTGGGCCACCGCACCGCTCGCACGCGACGGCTTCCTCGTCGTTCGCGTGCCGGCAGCTGGGGCAGACGATCATCGCTCGGCCGTGCCGACGTCGAACCGGTCGTGAACGGTTCGCACCGCCTCCTCGGCATCGCCGCGACGAACGATGCACGAGACACGGATCGACGACGTCGAGATCATCTCGATGTTGATTCCCCTGGCAGCGAGCGCCTCGAACATGTCGGCGACCACGCCGGGATTGCTCCGCATTCCCGCACCGATCAGCGAGACCTTGGCGATTCCGTCGTCGGTCGTGTAGTCCGGCGCGCCGATCTCCTTGACGACGCGGTCGAGGACGGGCTCGAGTCGCGGCAAGTCGTCGCGCGCAACCGTAAACGACAGGTCCGTGTGGCCGTCGTGCGCCACGTTCTGCACGATCATGTCGACGTGCACGCCCTCGGCGGCAACGGCGCGGAAGATCGACGCCGCGACGCCCGGGCGGTCGGGGACGTCCAGGAGGGTGATCTTGGCCTCGCCCACGTCCAGGGCCACGCCCGAGATCAACGCCTGCTCCACGCCGACCTGCTCCTCCTCGACGACCCACGTGCCGTCGACGTCGTCGAACGACGACCGAACATGTATCGGCACGCCGTTGCGCCGAGCGTACTCGACCGACCGGAGCTGGAGCACCTGCGCGCCGCTCGCAGCCAGCTCGAGCATCTCCTCGTACGAGATTCGACCGATCTTGCGGGCTGTCGGGACGACCCGCGGATCCGACGTGTAGACGCCGTCGACGTCGGTGTAGATCTCGCATGCTTCGGCGCCGAGGGCGGCGGCCAGCGCCACAGCGGTGGTGTCGGAGCCGCCGCGCCCCAGCGTCGTAATGTCGTACGACGTCGACAACCCCTGGAATCCAGCGACGATCACCACGTTGCCGGCGTCGAGCGACTCCACGATCCGCCGGGGACGGATCTCGACGATCCGCGCCTTGCCGTGCTGAGTGTCGGTAATGATCCCTGCCTGTGAGCCGGTATACGAGGCCGCGCGGCAACCTCGGGCGTTGACGGCGATCGCCACGAGCGACATCGCGATCCGCTCGCCGGCGGTGAGCAGCATGTCGAGTTCGCGAGGCTCGGGCACCGAGGCGATCTGAGCGGCGAGCCCCAGGAGTTCATCGGTCGTGTGGCCCATGGCCGACACGACGACCACGACGTCGTGACCAAGCTCCCGGTATCGCACGACGCGGTCCGCAACGGCTTCGATCCGGTCGGCGTCGCCGACCGAGGTGCCGCCGTACTTCTGGACGATGATCGACACGGACGTTCCTGCCTGGTTCGCGGGCGGCCGAAACCGGCGTGATTCGAGGGTAACAGCCGCGTCGATGCCGGCTGGGAATCCGGACAGCCCGGCATCAGCCGGAGCCGATGCCCAGGGATCGCGTCAGGAAGTCGACCTCGAGCCGCAGGATCGCTTCCTCGTTGGTGTGCCGGTGCGTCGCGCCCGGCAGGATCGCGAGCTCGTGCCGGCGTCCGTATTCGAACAGGGCCGCCGAGAGCAGGAGTGAGTGCGCCGCCACGACGTTGTCATCCGCCAGCCCGTGGATCAGCAGCAGGGGGCGCTCAAGCTTTGGCGCGTCGTCGAGGATCGAGCTCCGCCGATAGGCGTCGGCATCGTCCTGTGGCGTCCCGAGGTACCGCTCCGTGTAGTACGTGTCGTACAGCGCGTCGTCGGTCACGGGGGCGCCGGCGACGGCGCAGTGGAACACATCGGGTCGGCGAAGCACCGCCATCGCCGATAAGTAGCCGCCGAACGACCAGCCGCGCATCGCCACCTTGGACAGGTCGAGGAAGCCGAGGTCGTCCGCCGCCGCGAACAATCCATCCACCTGATCCTCGAGCGTCACGCCGAAGTCCCGGTGGACGCCGCGGTCCCACGCCGGTCCGCGCCCGGGCGTCCCGCGCCCGTCGATGACGAGCACGGCGGCGCCGAGCTCGTTCGCGAACCACTGAGACGTGAGATGCGCCGCCTGCGACCGCGTCACGCGGGCGAAGTGTGGACCGCCGTACGGGTCGAGCAAGACGGGAAGCGGCCCGTCCGCGTCGCGCCCGCCCGGCGTGAGCAACGCGGCTCGGAGCCGGCGTTGCCCGAGCGTGAGAAACCGCGGGGCGGCCACCAGGGGCGGACGTTCGACGTTCGACCGGACGCGCCCGACCGGTTCGTCGTTTCTCGAGACGACGACCTCGGCACGGGGCTCGCTCAGCGTCGACGACACGCGGACGATCACGGATCCGGCGCCATCGCCGGAGTGCACGCCCGGCTCATCGGTCAGCCGCCGAACGCCCTCGCCAGCCGTCCACCGATACAGATGAACCTGGGTCGGGTCGTCCTCGGAGGCGGTGAACAGGATCGCGTCCGCGGTCTCGAGGATCGATCGGACTTGGAGCGTCGCGTCGGTGACATCTTCGTCGCCAACGACGAGTCGGTACGCGTCGGCGTCGCGATCCGCTCGAATCGTAACGATGCGACCGTCGTCGAGCCGCGTGGGACCGCCGTACGGAAGATCGATCCACTCGGGGTCGGTCTCCTCGCGCAGCACGGTCGTTGCGCCCGACGGCGCGACCTCGAGGACGTGGGCGCGACGCTGATCGCGCGAGACGACCAGGGTCGTGAGCGGAGACCCCTCCGACCAGTCGGCGCGCGCCAGGTACGGGAATGCCTCGCGATCCCACTGCACGTCGACGCGATCGCCGGTCCACACGTCGAAGACGTGCAGTGTGACGACCGCGTTGTCCGTGCCCGCCTGCGGATAGCGGATGGGTCGCGGCGGCTTCTCGGGATCGGCCGGATCGGAGATCCACCACGTCTTGACCGGCGAAACGTCGACGCGCGCCGCGGCCAGACGGTCGCCGTCGGGCGAGAACCAGTGCCCGCGAACGCGGTCCATCTCCTCGGCCGCAACGAACTCGGGAAGCCCCCACGTGACGTCGGGGTCGTCCTCGAGAGCGAGGACACGATCCGCGCCCTCGAGATCGTGAACGTGCAATGCGCCGTCGATGACGTACGCGACTCGCCGGGCCGTCGGATCGAGCCGGGGATCGTCGGCCGACACATCGGAGATCAGCTCGAACGCCTCGCCGCTGTCGACGTCGACCAGCATCAACCGCCCGCCGAGGGCGAAGACCGCCTTCGTGGCCTCCGCGTCGGTCGAGTACGCGGTGATGCCGCCTCCCCGCTCGCCGACGCGTTCGCGGCGGTCGAGCTCGGCCCGAGAGACGGCCGCGTCGTCACCGAACTCGCTTGGGTCGAAGAGGAGACGCTCCTCGGCCGCCTCGATCTCAAAAGACCAGAGCGCGTTCGTCGGGTCGTCGCCGGCGCGCGATCGCAGGAACAGGACGCGGCGTCCGTCGGGTGCGACGGTGAACGTTCGCGGCGCCCCGAGGGTGAACCGCTTCGTCCGCGCGTACGCGCGCGGGTACTCGGAGCCCACCACCACCCATGGAGCCTAGCAACGTGGCTACAGCTCGCGCCTACCCTCGAGCGCCTGCGACAGCGTCACTTCGTCGGCGTATTCGAGGTCCCCGCCCACCGGGAGCCCGCTCGCCAGCCGCGTGACGCGCACACCGAGCGGCTTCAACAAGGCAGCGACGTACATCGCGGTAGCGTTTCCCTCGAGGTTCGGGTTCGTCGCGATGATGACCTCGGTCACGCCCTGGCGCTCCACGCGGTCGAGCAGCTCCTGCACGCGCAGGTCCTCGGGGCCGATGCCGTCGAGCGGGCTGATCGCGCCGCCCAGCACGTGGTACCGCCCCCGGATCACGCCCGCTTTCTCGACGGTCGCGGCGTCCTTGGGCTCCTCCACGACGCACAGCACGGCGGGATCCCGGCCGGGATCGCGGCAGATGCGGCACCGTTCCCCCTCCGCGACGTTTCCGCATTCGACGCAGAACGAGATCCGCTCTTTAGCGCCGAGGAGAGCCTCGGCCAAACGCTTGGCCTCGTCGGGAGGTTGCTTCACGATGTGAAACGCGAGCCGCTGGGCGGACTTCGGCCCGATTCCGGGAAGCCGCGAGAGCTCGTCGATCAGGTCTTGGATCGGTCCTTCGTACACCTAGGACTCGCTCTCCCGCGCCCCGAGCTCCGCCTTGATTCGCTCGAGCGCCTCCTCCTCCGACAGGGGAGGGTCGTCGTCGATGACCTCGACGCGATCGACGCCTTCTCGCAGGACGCATCGGATCTGAGGTGTGATGCCGAACGTCTCTTCAAGCGCCGCGCGGAGCTCCTGCTCCCGTTCCGTCACCTTCTTCACGCCGAAGGGCCGGTCGGGCGGGAACACGAGTTCGAGCGTATCTCCGTCGTACGAACCCGGGGTGGCCGTCTCGAGGAAGGAGGGCAGGACGGCCTTGCCCTGCGATCGAAGGCTCTGGATCATCGGCGCCCACGACCGTCGGATGGCCGCGATGTCGATGGCGCTGGTTCCCGGCCCCAGCACCGGAGCCGCCGCGGCGTCGACGACCGTCTCCCGACCGTCCGCCGTCCGCTCGGCGGGCGGCTCCACCTGAGGCCCCGCTGCAGGTTGCTGCCCGGCCGCGGGCGGCTCCACCTGAGGCCTCGCTGCCTGCCCCCGCCCGGCCGCGGGCGGCTCCACCTGAGTCGGTGCGGCAGGTTCGTGCCTGGCCGCGTTCGACACACCTGAGGCGATGCCGGCGATGCGCTCGAGCCGCTCGATCCTCGCCACCAGCCCCTCGGCGGCGGTATCGGTCTCGGGAATCGTCGCGCGGATCAGCGCGAGCTCGAGGGTCAGACGAGGCGACGTCGTCCATCGCATGTCGGTCTGCGCGGCGAGCAGGAGGCCGATGACGCGGGAGAGCTCGGCCGGCGTGAACTTGGCGGCTTGGGTGCGGATGCGCTCGATCTCGTCCTCGGTGACGTCGAGGAGATCGCCCTGGTCGGGCGCCGTCCGGGCGAGCAGGAGGTTGCGGAAATGCGTGAGCGCCGACGAGGTGACCACGCGGATGTCGTTGCCCTCCTGGACCGTCCGGTCGACGAGCTGGAACATCGTCTTGGCGTCCGCGAGCGAGATGGCGTCGGCGAGCGCGAGCTGCAGATCCGACCTCCCCGATCCGACGAGCGAGGCGACGACTTCCTCGTCGACGCGGCCGCCGCCGAGAACCGACGCCTGATCGAGGAGCGACTCGGCGTCCCGAGCGGACCCCTCCGTGGCGCGTGCGATGGCGTTCGCCGCGGCCCGCGTCATGTCCATCCCCTCGCCGTCGGCGACCCGCTCCAGGAGATCGGCGATCGTTTCGGCCGGGATCCGGCGGAAGTCGAAGCGCTGGCACCGCCCGATGATCGTGGCCGGCATCTTGTGTGGCTCGGTCGTCGCAAGGACGAATCGCACGCCGGGCGGCGGCTCCTCGAAGACCTTCAACAACGCATCGAACGCCTCACGCGACAGCCGCTGAGCCTCGTCGATGATGTAGACCTTCTCGCGTCCCTGAACCGGCGCCGTCGGCGCCTTCTCGCGGAGCTCGCGGGCGTCGTCGACGCCCCCGTGCGACGCCGCGTCGATCTCGACGACGTCGAGATGGGTGCCCTCGCGCACCGCAACGCACTGTTCGCAGGCGCCACACGGCTCCGGAGTCGGCCCCCGCTCGCAGTTGACCATCTTTGCGAGGATCCGCGCGGTCGAGGTCTTGCCCGTACCCCGAGGACCGGTGAACACGAACGCGTGCGCCAGGCGGCCCTCGCGCACGGCGCCCATCAGCGCGCGGACGACGTGCTCCTGGCCGAGAACGTCGGTGGGACCTTGGGGCCGGTATTTGCGGTACAGCGACTGGTAAGGCTTGTCCTCGGCCACCATCACCCCCGACGCCTGAACGTCCATCTTCCCATTCGCCCGGTGGCCGAGGACCGCCGGGGAAGGAGCGAGATGGTGGCCGCGCACCCGCCGTCGACCGCTGCGGACTCGGGCGCGTCACCGGCCGGTAGCTCCGGCCAGGCACCCCCGCGGCACCCGCCAGCGCCCGCTTACGGCTGCTTCCTTCCGGACCTGACCGGGTTCGCAGGTTGGCGTCGCGCGGGACCCGACCATCGACGCTCCGTGCCGGGAGCGACC
>JBKOWM010000006.1:0-27066 GCA_046724395.1 Actinomycetota bacterium | reverse complement strand
CGCGAGGTCGCGCTGCTCGAGGAGCGAGAAGATCGCCCCGCCGCCGTTGTTGAGCGCGACCAGTACGACGCCCACTCCCCGGCCGGCGTTCCAGACGAGCGCGCCGACGTCGTGCAGCAACGTGAGGTCGCCGAGGAGGCCGACCGTGGGCGCACCCGCGGCCGCGACGCCGAGTGTCGTCGAGACGAACCCATCGATTCCGCTCGCGCCCCGGTTGGCGAGGACGCGAATGCCGTCACGCGGCGACATGAACAGATTCAGGTCACGGATGGGAAGGCTGGAGCCGACGCAGAGGTCCGAACCGGCGGACAGCGCGCGGGCGACGTCGCGCGCGACCCGCCCCTCGAACGGTTCGGGCCATGCATCCATCAGCGCATCGACCGCCGCGCGAGCACGATCCGACGCATCCAGCCAGGCGCCGGCCCAGTCGCCGTGCTGGCGACGGCTGCCCTCGAGCGCGGTTCGGACGTCGATGGGCTCGGCGACCACGCGCGCTGACGCGCGCCGAAGCGGGTCCGCGATGACGTCGTCGGGGTCGACGATCAAAAGGCGCGGCGCCCGGCCGACCAGCGCCAGCCCGGCCCGTGACGTCGGGGCGCCACCGACCTGAAGGACCACATCGGGCGCGTGTTCGTCGACGAACCGGTCGCATGCGAGTAGGAGCTGTCCGGCCGCGAGGGCGCCCGGTCGCCGAGCGCCCGAGTGCGGCTCGGCGACGAGCGGCCATCGAAGTGCCTCCGCCAGCTCGATCACATCGGTGCCACCCGAGCGCAGCGCGCCGGCATAGAGCACACCTCGCTCGGAGCTCGATACCGCGTCGACGATCGGGGTCAAGTCCGGGGGCGACGGGCCGACCCAGGCGTGCGGCGCGGGCTCGCGCAACGACTCCGTCGTCGCGGAAGGCGGTCCGACGTTCGACGACGACGGCACGAGCGGCTCCCGGAACGGAAGGTTCAGGTGGACCGGCGCGGGAGGTCGTGCGGCGGCTGCCACCGCGGCATCCACGCCGCGCGTCCGCCATTCGTCCAAGGATGGAGCGTCCCCCGGAACCGGTGCATCGATGAACGCTCGGGCGTATCGCCCGAACAGCTCGATCTGATCGATCGTCTGGTTCGCGCCGACACCGCGAAGCTCGGGCGGGCGATCCGCCGTCAACACGATGAGCGGCACGCGCGCCATCGAGGCCTCGACGACCGCCGGAAGCAGGTTCGTCGCCGCGGTGCCGCTCGTACACGCGACGGCGACGGGCGCCGCCGACGCCTTCGCGAGACCGAGGGCGAAGAACGCCGACGACCGCTCGTCTAGGTGGGTGTGGACGTCGATCCGGGGATGGCGAGCGAGCGCCAGCGTCAGGGGAGTCGACCGCGACCCGGGTGATACCGAGGCGTGTCGCACGCCGCCGGAGACGAGCCCGTCCGCGAACGCCGACAGGCACGCGAGCGCGACGTCGGCCTCCGTCATCGCAGGATCAGGCAGACGTCGCGCCGGCGATCCACAGGCCCAGCGCGAGCAGCGCCGCGAAGGCCACCTGCAACCGGGCTGTCGCGACGAGCACCGGGATGAGATCGCGTCCCTCCGCCGTCCCGACCAGCTCGAACGGGGCAAGCGCGAACGGCCACGCGGCCAGGGCGAACAGCGCCCACTGCGGCATGCCCGCCCCCTCGACCGCGATGTTGACGATGATGCCGAGCGCCACCGCGGCGAAGGCGGCGACGACGCAGCTCCGGTAGAGCACGCGGGTTTGCGCGTCGCCGATCCGAACCGCCAGCGTCCGTCGCCCGCCGGCCGCGTCGGTGGGGATGTCGCGAAGGTTGTTTGCGACGAGGATCGCGACCGCCAGAAAGCCCATCGCAGCCGACGCCCACCACGCCGCCGCGGAAACGTGCTCGGCCTGCACGTAGGCAGTCCCCGCCGTCGCCATCACGCCGAAGAAGAGGAACACCATGACCTCGCCGAGGCCGAGTCCCGCGTACGGTCGCGGCCCGCCGGTGTACAACCACAGGGCGAGCATCGCAAGCGCGCCGAGCGGGATCAGCCACAGCGTCGTCGCGACCGCGAGCGCCAGGCCGGCGACCGCGGCGACGACGATGCATGCGAGCGCGGCCATCAGAACGGCGCGCGGCGAGGCCATCCCCGACGACACCAGGCGGGCCGGTCCGATCCGCTCCTGCGTGTCCACGCCCCGAACTCCATCGTGGTAGTCGTTGGCGTAGTTCACGCCGAGCTGCAGGCCGAGCCCCACGAGCAGCGCCGCCACGAACCGCCACAGTTCGGCGTGTCCGGCCGCGGCGGTCCCGACCACGACCGGGGCTACGCTCGCGGCGAGCGTCCGCGGTCGCGCGCCATGCCACCAAAGCGCCGGCCCGGAGGGCGACGCCGGCGGCGTCACGGGCGCCTGGGGAATCGCGAGAAGTCCGGCGAACGCTTCTGCAGATACGCGTCTCGGCCCTCCTGGGCCTCGTCCCCCATGTAGAACAGGAGCGTCGCGTCCCCGGCGAGCTGCTGGATGCCCGACATGCCGTCCTGCTCCGCATTGAAACCCGCCTTGATCAGCCGGAGCGCGAGCGGGCTCATCTGCAGAATCCGTCGGCAGATGCTGAGCGTCTCCTCTTCCAGCACCTCGAGCGGGACGACACGGTTCACGAGCCCCCACGCAAGCGCGGTCTGCGCGTCGTACTGCTCACACAGGAACCACACCTCCTTGGCGCGCTTCGTTCCGATCGTCCTCGCGAGCAGTGAGCTTCCGTACCCCGCGTCGAAAGAGCCCACCTTCGGCCCCGTCTGGCCGAACTTCGCGTTGTCGGCGGCGATCGTCATGTCGCAGACGAGATGCAGAACGTGGCCGCCGCCGATGGCGTATCCGGCGACCATCGCGATGACGGGCTTCGGCAGTCTGCGGATCTGGACCTGGAGGTCGAGGACGTTCAGGCGGCCGACGCCTTGATCGTCGACGTACCCATCGTCGCCTCGGATCCGCTGATCGCCGCCTGAGCAGAAGGCGAGCGGCCCTTGGCCGGTCAGCACGACGACTCCGATCTCGGGGTCGTCTCGGGCAAGGTCGAAGGCCCGCGTAAGCTCGAACAGCGTCGTCGGCCGGAACGCGTTTCGCACCTCGGGACGGTCGATCGTCAGCTTCGCGATTCCGTCGGCCGTCTCGTACCGAATGTCGTTCCACTCACCAGCCGGCGTCCATTTCATCTGACCAATCACTCCTAGAGCGTCCGCTCGAACGGTTCGATAGGCTACCTCAGGTGCTCCGGCCCGAGAACCTCCGCCCGGGCGACCTCGTCGCCGTCGCGTCGGCACCTGGCCCCGACTGGGTCGGGCTCATCCGCGATGTGTGGGAACGAGGCGCCGCGATCCTCCCACTCGACGATCGGATGTCGGAGCCCGAACGCCGCGAGGTTGTCCGTCAGGCCCGACCGACCTTCTTGGTCGACCGGGATGGGTGCGCCACCCTCGATGGAGGCGAGCCCGCCGAAGGGATCGCGCTGGTGATGCACACCTCCGGGACCGCCGGCGTCCCGAAGCTCGTCGAGCTGGAGGCCTCTGCGATCGACAACGCCGTCGAGTCGTCGGCGATCGCGCTCGCGGCCACGCCAAACGACCGGTGGCTCTGCTGCCTTCCGGTCGCACACGTCGGCGGCCTGCTCGTCCTCCTCCGAGCCGTGTTGCTTGGAGCGCCGGTGATCGCGCACGAGCGTTTCGACGCGCGGGCCGTGGCCGACGCCGACGCGGCGTTCACGTCGCTCGTTCCGACGATGCTCGCGCGCCTTCTCGAGCTGCCCGCTGACCTGAGGCGGTTCCGATCGATCCTGGTCGGCGGGGCAGCTGTGTCGGAAACGCTCGAGGAGCGTGCGCGGAGAGGCGGCGCGCCCGTCGTTCGGACGTACGGCCTCACCGAGACGTGCGGAGGCGTCGTCTACGACGGGCGACCCATCGCGGGGGCGAAGGTGCGCGTGACCGACGGTGGCATCGAGCTTCGCGGCCCGACCACGATGCGCGGATACCGTCTCGATCCTCGCGCCACGCAGGCGGCGTTCACCGCCGACGGGTGGCTTCGCACCGGCGACTCGGGCCGCCTCGACGCCGAAGGACGGCTCCACGTCGAGGGTCGGGCCGACGACATCATCGACACGGGAGGCGAGAAGGTGTGGCCCGAGGAAGTCGAGGCCGCCCTGTCCTCGCACCCCGGCGTGGCTGAGGTCGCCGTGGTCGGCGTTGCGGACCGGGAATGGGGACGCCGCGTCGTGGCGTTCGTCGTTGCGAGGGACAAGAGCGCACCGCCGAGCCTGGGCGAGCTGCGCGATCACGCTTCGGCGGCGATCGCGCGGTTCAAGGCGCCCCGGGAGCTCGTGCTCGTGGACGAGCTTCCCCGGACGGTTTCCGGAAAGGTCCGCCGGGGTGCGCTGACGGCGTCCGGGGAATAGGGAGCCGTTGGTCGGTGTGGGAGAATCTTGCGGAGGAAGCTTGGTCGAAGAGCGCAACGTCGTCATCCTCGGCTCCGGTCCGGCCGGGTACGCGGCCGCGCTATACGCGGCGCGCGCGGATCTCGAACCGGTCCTCCTGAAAGGCCTCGAGGCCGGCGGCCAGCTGATGCTGACGACCGACGTCGAGAACTACCCGGGATTTCCCGACGCCATCCTCGGGCCGGAGCTGATGGACGCCATGGAGAAGCAGGCGGCCCGGTTCGGTGCCGAGGTTCTGCCCCAGACGGCCACGAGGGTCGAGCTTTCGGACCGGCCGTTCGGCGTGTGGGCCGGCGATGAGGAGTGGCGTACCCGCACGTTGATCATCGCCACGGGCGCGAGCGCAAAGTGGCTCGGAGTGCCGGGTGAGGATCTGCTCCGCGGGCGAGGCGTCAGTGCGTGTGCCACGTGCGACGGGTTCTTCTTCCGAGACCGGGAGCTCGTGGTCGTCGGGGGCGGCGATACCGCGATGGAGGAGGCGAGCTTCCTCACGAAGTTCGCGAGCAAGGTCACCATCGTGCATCGCCGCGACGAGTTCCGCGCGTCGAAGATCATGCAGGACCGCGTCTTCGCGAACCCAAAGATCGACGTGTTGTGGAACACGGTCGTCGAGGAGATCGTCGGCACGGATGCGGTGACGAGTGTGCGACTTCGCCACGTCGAAACGGGAGATCTGTCGGACTTTGAAACCGACGGCGTCTTCATGGCGATCGGTCACACGCCGAATACGTCGCTGTTCGAGGGGCAGCTCGAGCTCGCAAACGGGTACATAGTCGTCGACGAGCCGACCACGAAGACGACCGCGGCCGGCGTGTTCGCCGCCGGCGACGTCACCGACCGAATCTATCGTCAGGCCGTGACTGCGGCGGGGCAGGGGTGCAAGGCGGCGATCGACGCCGAGCGGTTCCTCGGCGAGCACCACGAGACACTTCTGTAGCAGCGAGTGCGCGACGAGGAGGAGCGGTGGCACACATCGGAGACGTGACGGATCAGGACTTCGAGGCCCGCGTACTGCATGCGCAGAAGCCCGTGCTCGTCGACTTCTGGGCGGAGTGGTGCGTCCCGTGCCATATGGTGTCTCCCGTCGTCGAGGAGATCGGCCGCGACAAGGGCGACGATCTCCAGGTCGCGAAACTCAACATCGACGAGAACCCCGAGATCACGCGGCGTTACGGCGTCATGAGCATCCCCACGCTGATGCTGTTCAAGGACGGGGAGGCGGCGGCCCGACTCGTCGGCGCTCGCGGCAAGAACGCGGTCCTCAAGGAGATCGATCCGCACATCCCGCGTGACGGGTCCTGAGGCGCGCTGAATCCGCGGTTGCGGGCGTGGGCCATCACTGGCACCCTCCGCGGATGCGCATCATCCGGTCCGGCGATGGCGGCGACGCCGTCCGAGACGTCCAACGGCGGCTGCTGGCGCTCGGCCATCGAATCGACGCCGACGAGCTGTCGGGCCGGTTCGGCCCCTCGACCGACGAGGCCGTTCGCGCGTTTCAGCGCGCTCGCGGCCTCCCCGCCGACGGCATGATCGGCCCGGATACGTGGGGGCGCATCGTCGAGGCGGGCTACCGTCTGGGAGACCGGACGTTGTACCTGCGGGCGCCGCTGTTCCGCGGCGACGACGTGCTCGAGCTGCAACGCCGCCTGAACCAGCTCGGCTTCGACGTCGGGCGCGAGGACGGCATCTTCGGTGTCGCCAGCGGCCACGCCGTACTCGACTTTCAGCGCAACGTCGCAATGAGGGCCGACGGCATCGTCGGACCGGAGACCGTCGAGGCCCTCGAGCGCATCCACCCCGTTCAACCGGGACCGGGACGGGCGTTCGTCCGAGAGTCTGAGCATGTCCGCGCGATGCGAGGATCGATCGTTGACTCACGCATCGCGATCGATCCGGGGCACGGACCCGACGAGCCCGGCAACGTCGGACCGAGTGGCGTGACCGAAGCAGAACTGACGCTCCTGTTGGCATCGGATCTGGCCGACGCCCTCGTCGGCCTCGGCGCCTCGCCGACGCTGCTTCGCGGCGCCGGTGCGAATCCATCGCCGGCCGAGCGGGCGCGCGCGGCCAACGATATGGACGCGGCGGTCTGCGTGTCGCTTCACCTGAACGGTGGTGGGCCGGCCGAGCAAGGCTGCACCTGCGCCTACTTCGGCACCGACGAGACGTACTCTCCGGCCGGCCATCGACTGGCCGAGCGGATCCAGGACATCGTGACGACGCGGTTTGGGCTTGTGGACGGTCGAACACACCGCCTCACGATCTCGCTCCTTCGCGAGACACGGATGCCGGCCGTACAGGTGGAGCCGGGGTTCCTTACGCACCCGGCCGAGGAGCGACTCTTGGTGGAACCGATGTCGCGCCGTCGGGTCGCCCGCGCGATCGCCGACGGGATCACCGCGTTCTTCGAGTCCGTCCCCACGGCCGAAGAGACGCCATCGCGACGCCGAGCACGATCCCGAGCGCAGTCGCCCGGAGCGCCCGTGCGATCTCGGCGCGAGTGAACGCGTGCACACGGGCATGCTAGCGACGCCGCGAATTTGACGAGGGGGCATCGAATGCGGTTCAGCTTGATGGTCGAGGGGCAGCAGGGCCCGACCTGGGACCTCTGGACCGAGGTAGCGGATACGTGCGAACGTCTCGGGTTCGAGTCGTTGTACTCCTCCGATCACTATTTCCCCGGCGACGGACCGGCCGGTCGTGGCTCGTTCGACGCGCTCACCATCATCGCCGGCCTCGCCGCGCGAACGCGGCGTCTACGTCTGGGAACGATGGTCTCCCCCGTAACGTTTCGTCATCCGGCCGTCTTCGCGAAGGTCGTCACGACGATCGACCACATCGGGAGCGGGCGCGCCGAGATCGCTCTCGGCGCAGGATGGTGGGAGGAGGAGCACAGGATGCACGGCATCCCGTTCCTCACCCGGAGCGAGCGGTTCGAGATGCTGGCGGAGCAGCTCGAGGTCGTCCACGCCGCGTTCACACAAGACCGATTCTCTCTGAAGACGGCGCACTACGCCGTCGAGGATCTCGAGTTCCTGCGCCAGCCCGTACAGCGGCCGCACCCGCCGATCATCGTCGGGGGCCACGGTGGCCCTCGGATCGCCGAGCTCGTTGCGCGGTGGGCGGACGAGTTCAACACCGTCGGCGGCACGCCGGAAGACATCCGGGAACGGTACGCGGCCGTCCGGCGCGCCGTCGCAGACGCCGGACGTGAGCAATCGAGCGTCACCACGTCCATGATGACGTGGTTCGTCATCGGGCGCGACGAAGACGAATTCCGAGGCAAGGCCGAGCGTGCGCGGACGTACGGGTCGACGGACACGCCGCTGGACGCGTATCTCGACGAGATCGGCCGCGACTGGATCGTCGGCACGCCCGGTGAGGCCATCGATCGTCTGCGTGAGTACGAGAAAGCCGGTGTCGAGCGCATCGTGCTGAACCACCACCTGTACGACGATTTCGACATGCTCGAGCTCGTCGGCACCGAAGTGCTCCCGGCCCTCGCCCGGTGACGTGGACAGCGCCGGATCCGTGACCGGTGCGGACGACGGCGCTACCATCGCTCACCCATGGCCGAGTTCACCGTCGACCCGTACGTCGAGCTGTACGCACGACGAACGGCGGGGATGTCCGCGTCCGAGGTGCGCGCCTTGTTCGCCGTCGCCTCGCGACCGGAGGTCGTCTCGCTGGCCGGCGGTATGCCGTACGTGCAGGCGCTGCCGACCGAGCACGTGCTCGAGGTGGTCGACTCGGTTCTGGCCGACCGTGCCGACGTCGCGCTGCAGTACGGCGGCGGGCAAGGCTCTCCGCTGCTGCGGGAGCGGCTGGCCGCCTTGATGGCGGAGGAGTCGACCGAGGTCGACCCCGACGACGTCCTCGTGACCACCGGCGCGCAACAGGCGCTCGACCTGGTCGGCAAGGTCCTCGTCGATCCGGGCGACGAAGTCGTCGTCGAGGGCCCTTCGTACGTCGGCGCGCTGTCGGCGTTCAGCGCGTACGAGCCGAGGTTCGTCCACGTCGATCTCGACGACGACGGCCTGATCGTGGACCAGCTCGAGGAGGCTCTCGTCCGGGGCGTCCGACCGAAGTTCGTGTACACGGTTCCGAACTTCCACAACCCTGCCGGTGTGACGATGTCATACGAGCGGAGGCAGCGACTCGTTGGGCTGTGCCGCGAGGCGCGCATCCCGATCGTCGAGGACAACCCCTATGGCATGCTTCGGTTCGAGGGAGAGAGTCTTCCGACGCTCCGGGCGCTCGATCCCGAGAACGTCATCTACCTCGGGACCGTCTCGAAGATCTTCTCCCCCGGCGTTCGAGTCGGCTGGGCCGTCGCCGAGCCCGGCGTGTTGCAGCGGCTGATCCTGGCTAAGGAGGCGGCCGACCTATGTGGAAGTAGCTTCACGATGCTCGTGACCGAGCGGTACCTCTCCGGGCAGACGTGGCGAGCCAACCTCGACACCCTCGTAGGGACGTATCGCTCGCGCCGCAATACCATGCTCGATGCTCTGGAGGAGCACTTCCCCCCCGCGGCACGCTGGACTCATCCGGCGGGGGGCTTCTACGTCTGGGTCACGCTTCCCGACTACGTCGACGCGCGAACGATGCTGGCGGCGGCCGTCGAGCGGCGGGTCGCGTACGTGCCCGGAACCGGCTTCTACGCGGACGGTCGGGGCAAAGACCGGATGCGCCTCGCGTTCTGCTACCCGACCGAAGACCGGATCGTCGAGGGCGTTCGACGGCTCGGCGAGCTGCTCGTCGACGAGGAGACCCTCTTTCGGTCGCTGTCTACATGACGCGGGTCGCGGTCCTTGCGGGCGGACGGTCTCCGGAGCGCGAGGTGTCGCTGCGCTCCGGTCACCGGGTGATGACAGCGCTCCGCGCTCGGGGTCACGACGCACGCGTCGTCGACCCGTCGGATACGCCGCTCGTCGAGCGGCTCGCGGAACTCGCGCCGGACGTCTGTTACGTAGCGCTGCACGGCCGGGACGGGGAGGACGGGACCGTGCAGCGCGTCCTCGAGCTCGTGGGCGTCCCGTACACGGGGGCGACGCCGTTCGCGTGTGAGATCGCCTTCGACAAGATCCTGGCCAAGGAGCGACTCCGGGAGGCGGGCGTCCCAACGCCGGACTGGGCGGCGGTGGAGGCGGCCGCCCTTCGCGACCTCGGCGTGGGCGGAGCGCTGCTGCATCGAGCGGTGGAGCGCGTCGGCCTGCCCGCCGTGCTGAAGCCCTCCCGCGCCGGATCCGCGATGGGCATCTCCTTCGTCGACCGTGAGGCGGATCTCCCGGCGGCCGTGATGAGCGGGCTCTCGTTCTCCGAGGCCGTCGTTATCGAGCGACGGGTGAGCGGGACCGAGGTCGCCGTGGCCTTCGTCGAGGGCTTCGAGGATCTGCCGCTCGTCGAGGTTGTGCCCAAGTCCGGCGTGTTCGACTACGCCGCCCGGTACACGGCCGGCGCGACCGAGTACCACGCGCCCGCGAGGTTGTCGCCGGAGACGACGTCGGGATGCCGAGCCGCCGCGCGCCACGCATTCGAGGCGCTCGGCCTTCGCCATGTGAGCCGAGCCGACATCGTCGTGGACGCGTCCGGTACCCCCTGGATCGTGGACGTCAATGTGTCGCCCGGCATGACCAACACGAGCCTTCTGCCGATGGCCGCCGAGGCGGCCGGCATCGGGTTCGCCGAGCTGTGCGAACGAATACTCGGGCTGGCACGTACGGCGCGACCGTCACCTACCTAAGGGCAAAAGGAACGCCGAGGCCGGTTACGCCTCCGGCGCGAGGCCCGGGCCCGAACCGACGATCTCCGAAACGATGCGGTCCAGGTCGTCCGCGGAGCCGAACTCGATCACGATCTTTCCGCGTGTTCGAGACATCTGGATCTGAACGCGCGTGGCAAGCTGCTCGGAGAGAATCTCCTCCACCTCGGCGAGCGCGCTCGGCTCCGGCGCCGGCGGTGTCAGCTTGACGACCTCGGCGGCGTCAACGCTCGCCGCCGATGGGGCGTCCAGAAACGCCCGGACGACCTCCTCAACCTCGCGCACGCTCAACTCCTCCGCCGCCGCACGAAGTGCGAGGTTCCGTTGAGCCTCACCGTCGCCGAGCGACAGCAACGCACGGCCGTGGCCGGCTTGGATCTTGCGCTCCGCCAGGAGAGATTGGACCTCGGCCGGCAGGGCGAGGAGACGCATCGTGTTCGCGATGTGCGACCTCGAGACGCCGAGGCGATCCGCGAGCGTCTCCTGCTTGAGACCGAGCTCCTCGAGCAGCTCGCGGAAGGCCTCGGCGAGCTCCACAGGGTTGAGGTCTTCACGGTGGATGTTCTCGATCAGCGCCTCGCGAAGCGAGTCGGCGTCGTCGCTCTCGCGGACGACCGCAGGGATGGTGGCCAGGCCGGCCAGCCTGGCGGCGCGCAGTCGACGCTCGCCGGCGATGAGCTCGTAGCCGTCCGCCCCGCGGCGAACCACGATCGGCTGAAGGATCCCGACCTCTCGGATGGAGGTGGCCAGGGCCTCGAGCGGTTCGTCGTCGAAGGTACTCCGGGGCTGCCGCGCATTCGACTTGATCGCCCCGAGGGGGACCTCGAGCATCCCTCCGCCCTCTTCGACCGCGCCGGGGATCAGGGCCGAGAGGCCGCGTCCCAGCCCGCCTCGCTTCATCGCTTCCCTCCTCTTCGGAACAGACTCCATCGTTTGCGGCCTTCACCCTCATCGTCGCGTGTTGACCCATTGCCCTCGACCTCGGGTTCCGATCCCGCGTCCGGGTCGAGATCGTACGCATCGATCACCACGACCTCGTGATCGCCCTTCGGTGGAGCATCCGACGCGCGCGGCGTTTGCGTTTCGAAGCCAGGAGGTCGTTCGTCGCCGGCGTCCGGCTCGAATCCGAGGCCGTCGTCGGCTGGCCTCTGCGGAGGGGCCTCGAGACGGGGATGGATTGGCTCGGCCTCCGGGAGCACGGCGTCGTGCGTCGGTCCTGGCATCTGGTTCTTCATGTCCTCGGAGCCGGGAAGCTCGGAGCCCGTTTCGTACAGATCGGGCGCGGATGGGCCGGGATCCTCCTCGACCTCCCTAGGATCCAGCGAGAGTCGACGTATTCCTGGCTTCGATCGTTCGAGTATGGGTTCGGCCGGCTCGAGTTCCGGCTCGACTAGCTCGGGCTCGGGTTCGGAGGCGGAGGCGGCCGAGTCGCGAAGCGGACGCGGCGCCGAACGCGGCGCGGGCGGCGGGGGAGCGACCGGCTCCACGACGACCGTTGGCATCTCCTCGAAGGATGGAAGGGGTCCCTCCCGGGCCGGACGCCGCGCCACCTCCCCGGCCAGCTCGCGATAACACTCCGCGCCTCGCGATCGCGGGTCGTAGACGGTGATCGGTCTTCCGAAGCCGGGCGCCTCCGAAAGCCGAACCGTCCGCGGGATCACCGTCTCGTAGACCAGCTCCCCGAAGAACTTCCGAACCTCCTCTACGACCTGCTCCGACAGCTTGGTTCGCGGGTCGAACATGGTCATGACGATGCCGGCGAGCCGGAGACCGGGATTCACGTTCTGCTGCACCAACCGGACGTTGCGCAACAGCTGTCCGAGACCCTCGAGGGCGTAGTACTCACATTGAATGGGGACGATCAGCTCCTCCGCCGCGGCAAGGGCGTTGATCGTCAGGAGCCCGAGCGAGGGAGGGCAGTCGAGCAGGACGAAGTCGTAGGCGCCCATCCGAACGGGATCCAGGGCGCGACGAAGCCGCATCTCCCGCGAGAACTGACTTACGAGCTCGATCTCGGCGCCGGCCAGATCGATCGTCGACGGGATGGCGAACAGGTTTGGGACGGGCGTCTCCACAACGGCCCGACGGACGTCGGCGTCTCCGGCCAGGATGTCGTAGACGGTGACGTCCCTCTCCTCGTGACGGATGCCGAGCCCGGTCGAAGCGTTGCCCTGAGGATCGAGATCGATCACCAGCACGAGGTGGCCGGCCTCGGCCAGCGCCGCGCCGAGCGAGACGGCTGTGGTGCTCTTGCCGACTCCGCCCTTTTGGTTCGCAACGGCCATGATCCGGGCGGTTCGGACCCCGGGGTCGGTCGAAGCTGACGTCGCTCCTCCGGTGATGTGGTCGGCGGCTCTCGCCGCGTCGCGAGGTCGGGCGGCCACCCCACGGCGGCGGGCCGGGTCCGACCGGGTCACTGCCGCGTCATGATAACGAGCGGACCGGAGCTTGCAAGGGGTGCCGGCGGAGGCACCAGGTCGACGCGAACGCCGGGAGCTTCGGCATCGCCAACACGAAAGCGGCGTCCGGCGAAGTACACGACGGTCCCGGTCGGGGAGAGCAACGGCTCCGCCGCCGCCCACGTCGCCTGCGGGCCGGCGAACGCCCGAGCGGTCGCCGTCTCGAACAAGTCCGAGACGTCTTCGACGCGCATCGGAACCGGAACGGCGTTCTCGAGGCCAAGCCGCTGGACGGCAAGTTCCAGGAAGGCCACGGGGCGCCACCTGGCGTCGATCAGTGAAACGCGCGCGTTCGGCCGCGCGATCGCGACCACCAGGCCGGGGAGGCCGGCGCCCGAGCCGAGGTCGGCGACTCGCCGGCCCACGAGCGGAGCGGCGCGAAGGGAGTCGATGACGTGCCGCTCGCGGAGCGAGGTGCCCCTGGCTATGAGGCCCATCGCCACCGCGGTGGTGCGGAGAAGATCCTCGTAGGCGAGGAGCCGCGCAACCTGGTCGGCGTCGAGGGAAATACCGACGAGTGCCGCGACGCGACGGAACTCGTCGTGTTTCACGTGAAACACGACGTTGAGCGGTCAGGACGCCGGGCGGATGACCACCCGGCGTTCCGGTTCCTCACCCCGGCTGGTCGTCTCGACTCCGTCGACCGTCGCGACCGCATCGTGCACGACCTTGCGCTCGTACGCGTTCATCGGATCGAGCGCCTCCTCTCGACCCGATCGAGCAACTCGCCGCGCGACGTCCCGGGCGCGGCTCTCGAGTCGAGACCGCTGCCGCTTCCTGTAATCCTCCGCATCGACGACGACCCTTGCTCGGGACCCCGTTCGGCTACTCACCACGGTGCGGGCAAGGTCCTGCAAGGCCTCGAGCGTTTGCCCGTGGCGACCGATCAGCAAGCCCATGTCGTCCTCGTCGTCGGGCTCGGTTTCGTGGTCCTCGGGCGGGAGGATCTCCACGTACATCGTGCCATCTCGGAAAGCGGTCTCGATGTCGGCCTCTATCCCCAGACGAGAGACGACACCCTCGACGAACTCGGCCGCGATGTCGGCCTGCTCCTCTAGATCCTCGTCCGGAACGTCGGCTGTCGCGCGCCCGGTCACGCGGACGCGGACGACGGCGTCCTGGCTGCCGACGCCAAGGAAGCCCGAGCGGGGGTCCTGGAGGATCTGCACCGAGACCTCTTGCTCACTGGCGCCTAATTCCTCCAGCGCAAGCTCGATCGCCTCCTCAACGCTTGGGGCGTTTTTTTCGACTTCCCGACCCCGTGCCACCCGATCCTCCGCCGCTGCCACCGGATCCTCCGCTTCGTCCGTCGCCGGGCTTTCGTGGGGGTGCCGTCCCCGGGCGGCCGGTCCCCGGACCGGACTTCTGCGCCGGCCCGCGGCCGTCCCCGACGTTGCGGCGCTTCCGCTCCTGGTCCGCTCGGTCCAGCATCGACGACATGAACCCGCGCCGCTCCTTGCGCCCGTTCGCCCGGGCAGCGAGCGACTCCGCGGTCGGCCGGTTCTTGAGCATGAAGTACTGTTGCCCGATCTGCCACGCGTTCGACGTCGTCCAGTACAGGACCAGACCAACGGGGAAGAAGAAGCCGAACACCCCGAACAGGAGCGGCATGACCCTGAGCAGAGCCTGCTGCTGCTGGGACGACGCACCGGGTGGGCTCGCCCGCTGCATCTGCCGCTGCTGGAAGTACGTCGTCGCGAACATGGCGGCCGCGAACAGGTAGTACGGGATGCGTTGGGGCACGGAGTTGCCGCAGTCGAGCTGGTAGATGACCTGACGGCCGTCGGTCGCCGGGTACCGCGAGGTCACTTGGGCCGCGTCGTCGCCCGCCTGCTGGGCTGAGCACAGCAGGTTCATCGTCAGGAACGTCGTGCCCGCCGGGGACTTTTCGGGAACGATCCACGGGTCGCTCTTGCCCTCCGGCTCCGGTGCCCCGTGCCTCAAGAGAAACTCCGGTGTCAGCTGGTCCTGGCTCACGGGCTCCGGCACCTGAACCGTGACGGCCTCGTAAAGCGCGGAGCCTTCCGGGATGTGGACGGGGTACTGCGGAAACCGGATCACGGAGTACATCGCGATCAGGATCGGGAACTGCAGCAGCACAGGCCAACAGCCGGAAAAGGGGTTCACCCCGTGCTCCCGGTACAACTGCATGATCTCTTCCTGCTGCTTCTGCTTGTTCCCCTTGTACTTCTGCTGGATCTGCTTCACCTTCGGCTGGATGATCTGCATGTTCTGCATAGATCGAATCTGCTTCACGCCGAGCGGCAACAGCACCAGACGGATGAGGATCGTCAGCACGATGATCGACAAGCCCCAGTTGGGGATCACGTCGTAGATGCGCGCCATGATCCAGCCCATGCCGTCCAGCAGCATCTGGAACGGCTCGAACGCGATCACGGCCCGCTCCCGTGTGCGACGGCGTCATACGCGGTGCGGCTGTTCGAGGGCGGGACCGGATCCACGCCGCCCCGGGTGAACGGTCCGCATCGGGCGATTCGCCAGGCTGTCAACGCGGCCCCCTTGACCGCTCCGTGCAGCCGAATCGCCTCCTCGCCGTAGTGCGAACAGGACGGGTAGAAGCGGCACTGACCGCCGAGCCACCCGGACAGGAGCAGCCGATATAGCCGGATCATCCCGATGAGGCCCGTTCGGACCGGCGCGCCCATGGCCCACGCCGTCCTTCGGATCGTGTCGCTCACGAAAGCACCCGAGCGCGCGTCAGAAGGTCGTCCAAATCGGCCACCAGGTCCTGCGTCTTGGATCCCCTGATCGCAGACCGGGCGACCAGGACGATGTCGAAATCGGTCTCGGCGCGGGGTTCGAGCTCGCGCCACGCCGCCCGGAGGACGCGCCGTGCCCGATTTCGCAGGACGGCACCGCCCACCCGACGACCGGCGACGAATGCGACGCTCCCCGACCCGGGCGCGACAAAGGCTACCACCCGACCTGCGTGGAACGGACGCCCCTTCGACAGAACGCGCCCGACGTCCACCGGAGCCGAGCGTTCTCGACTCAGGCTGACAGCTTCGCGCGGCCCTTGGCGCGGCGGCGCGCCAGGATCGCGCGTCCGGCGCGCGTCCGCATCCGCACGCGAAAGCCGTGGGTCTTCTTGCGGCGCCGATTGTTCGGCTGGAACGTACGCTTGGACATAG
Source organism: Actinomycetota bacterium (assembly GCA_046724395.1). GTDB lineage: Bacteria > Actinomycetota > UBA4738 > UBA4738 > HRBIN12 > DATAEU01. The sequence continues at coordinate 11,225 of JBKOWM010000006.1, read as the reverse complement.
CAAACCTCAGGCGAATCGTACTGACGGTGTCGGAGACGGGCCCGTGCGCACAACGAGTATACGGGCGGCGCGTCCACCAGGACAAAAAGGAAAGCGGCGCAACGAGGCACATCGCCTGCCGGCGGAGAAAGACCGTCAAAAGCGTGCGGAAGCATCACCGTGTGGAAAACCTCGGTGCTATATTCCGGCGCGCCTTCACTCCGGCGGCCCGCGGAACCTCCCCTACCGTGACGCCGAGCGTGGCCTTCCCCAGCGGGTTTCCACACTTGTGGAAAGGCACTGTGGATAGCTATGGCCATTGCATCCTTCGAAGACGCGGCCGCGCGAACATGGGCGCAGGTCGTCGAACGCGCTCGTACGGAGCTGCCCGAGAGCTCGTTTTCGATGTGGTTCACCGGTGTCCATGCGACGAGCCTGCACGAAGGGGTGCTGGAGGTGCGCGCGCCGTCGGATTACGTCCGCGATCGCCTGGCCAAGCACTACGTCGAGCTCATCGAGCGCGTGGCTGGAGAGGCGGCGGGTACGCCTGTGAGCGTCCGGCTCGCGGCCGACGCCGACGCCGTTCGACCGGCGCCCGTCGACGAGCCGGCGCCGATGCCCTCGGCCGAACGCGCGTCGCGCCCGAGATCTGCTCTCGGAGCCCCGGGCCTGCCGTTCCCGAACTACACGTTCGAAGCGTTCGTAGCGGGACCGAGCAACCGGTTCGCGCACGCGGCGGCGATGGCGGTCGCCGAAGCCCCGCCGTCGAAGGCGTACAACCCGCTGTTCATCTACGGCGGCGTCGGCCTGGGCAAGACCCACCTCATCGTCGCCATCGGGCATCACATGCACCGGCTCGCGCCGCGCCTTCGCGTGAAGTACGTCACGAGCGAGAGCTTCATGGCGGAGTTCATCAAAGCGGTTCGAGAGCGGCAGGGGTACCAGTTCGCCGCCCGGTACCGAGACGTCGACGTACTGCTCGTCGACGATATCCAGTTCCTCGCCAAGCGCGAGGAGACGCAGACCGAGTTCTTCCATACGTTCAACGCTCTCCATGAGAAGGAGCGCCAGATCGTGATCGCATCTGATCGGCCGCCACAGGAACTCGGGATGGAGGAGCGACTGCAGTCCCGGTTCCGTCTCGGTCTGTGCGTCGATGTGCAGCCGCCCGACCTGGAGACGCGCATCGCGATCCTGCAACTCAAGGCTCAGCGTGAGCGCGTGCACGTTCCCGACGACGTCATCGAGTACGTGGCGAGCAAGTTCGACCAGAACATCCGCGAGCTGGAGGGCGCGCTCGTGCGCGTCGTCGCGTGGAGCGATCTGACCGGTCAGTCGATCGGACTCGAACTCGCGGAACAGGCGCTCGAGGATCTCCTGCCTCAGGCCGAGGCGGAGATCCCGGCGATGCTCATCATGGAGGAGACCGCGAAGTACTTCGGCCTGACGGTCGACGACCTCACATCGAAGAGCCGCTCGCGTCCGCTCACGACGGCCCGGCACGTCGCGATGTACTTGGTACGCGAGTGCACCGGCATGACGCTGCCCAAGATCGGCGAGATCTTCGCCCGGGACCACACCACCGCCCTGCACGGCATCAACAAGATCGATTCATCGATGCGCAACCGGGAGCCGATCTACCGGCAGGTCCAGGACCTGTCACGGATCGTCCGCAGCCGCGCGCGGAGCCTGTGAGGGACGTGTGCGCGCGAGTGTGGGAACCGCGGGGGAGTGTGGGGACCTCCGTGCAAAGGCGTGTGAGCGTCCACCGTTTCGCACAGCTCCTCCACACGTCGGCGAGGGCCGGTACGCTCGGAGATCGGCCCCCTTTTCCCTTTTTCCCCAGGGCCTACTACTACTGGTTTGAAAAGAAGGATCCCGAAGAAGCGGTGAGGAGGTGGACACGTGAAGTTCCGGTGTGACCGAGACGACCTGACCGAGGCACTCCAGACGGTTCAGCGTGGGGTCTCCTCGCGTCCGGGGATACCGGCGCTCACTGGCGTCCTCATGGAGACCGGCTCGGACGCAACGCTCACCCTCACCACGACGGATCTCGAGGTCTCGGCGCGGCTGTCCGTCCAGGTCCAGGTCGGCGAGGAAGGGACCGCTCTCGTCCCGGCCCGCCTCCTCGCCGACACGGTCAAGAGCCTGTCGGACGCGCCCGTCGATGTCGACACCGATCAGTCCCAGGCCCGCATCCGATGCGCGGCGTACGAGGGCGCGCTCCGGCTGTTGCCGGCCGAGGACTTTCCCAGCTTGCAGCCGCCGAGCGGAACGCGCGTCGTCGCCGACGGGCCGACCTTCGCCGAGGCTATCGGTCAGGTCGCGCGGGCGGCGTCCCGTGACGAGGCACGTCCCGTCCTCACGGGCGTCCTGCTCGAGGTTAGCCGCGAGGGCGTGACACTCGTCGCGACGGACTCCTACCGACTCGCGGTGCGCGAGCTCGTCGCCACGTCGGAGGGCGAGGGCAAAGCGATCGTGCCCGAGCGGGCGATGTCCGAGGCCGGCCGCGCGGCGTCGACGGTCGACAAGGGCAACATGGAGATCTTCCTCGACGAGAGTCAGGTTTCGTTCCAGGTCGGACGGTTGACCCTGACATCTCGCCTCATCGAGGGCGAGTTCCCGAACTATCGTCAGCTGCTGCCGGACGCGTACGAGAACCGCCTCACGGTCTCGCGTCAGCAGCTGATGGACGCGGTGAAGCGTGTCGGGCTGCTTGCGCGCGACACCTCTCCGGTGCGGCTCGAGTTCAACGCGCTCGGGGTGAAGCTTTCCTCGTCGTCGCCCGACCTCGGGCAGGCGGTGGAGGCCGTCGAGGCCGCGTATGAGGGTGAGGATCTGACGGCGGCGTTCAACCCGAACTACCTGGCGGATGGGCTGGCCGCTGCGTCGGGCGAGAGCGTCCGACTGGAGGTGCGCGACGGCCTCAAACCGGGGATCGTGAAGGGCGACAGCAACGAATTCACCTATCTCGTGATGCCGGTCCGCCTGCCGACGCCGGTCGGCTGATCGCGGTTGCGGCTGCGGTGGGTCGAGCTCCTCGACTTCCGAAACCATTCCCGGACGGAGCTGACCGACATTCCGGAGGGCCTCGTCACCGTCGTCGGCTCCAACGGCGAAGGCAAGACGAATCTTCTGGAGGGGATCGCGTTTCTGTTCTTCCTCGCCTCGCCGCGGACCTCGTCGACGCAGCCGCTGGTGCGAGAGGGAGCAAACTCGGCGTACACGCGGGGAGAGATCGACACGGCCAACGGGCGAGTCCTCGTCGAGGTCGAGATTCCCGGCCGCGGCGCCAATCGGGTGCAGGTGAACCGTTCCGTGGTCCGGCGCAGGCGCGACGTTCGGCGGCAGATTCGCGCCGTGTTTTTTGGACCGGACGATCTGGACGTCGTGCGGGGGGATCCGTCGGAGCGGCGCCGGTTCCTCGACGAGGCAGTCGTCTGCCTGTGGCCACTCAAGGAATCGGCGATCACCGCCTACGACCGAACGCTTCGCCAGCGCAACCGAATGCTGAAGGATTGGGACGGGCGTGGCACGCCGACGGCCCTCGTGGGGTGGGACGAGGAGTTGATCGCCGGAGGTTCGGCGCTCATGCGGCTCCGCGCCGACGCGGCCGAGCGGCTGAACCCCGCGGCCTCCGAGTCCTTCGAGGCGCTCTCCACGTACGGCCTGCACTGCGACTACGCGCCCAACGTCGTCCCGATGGTGGCGGAGGGCATCGAGGAGGCGTTCCGGCGCCGGCTCGAGGAGCGGCGGCAGGACGAGCTCGTGCGTCGAACGTCGCTCGTCGGTCCGCACCGCGACGATCTGTCCCTGGCCGTGCGCGACCTCGGGGCGCGTGCCTTCGCGTCCCACGGGGAGGCGTGGGCGGCCGCGCTGTGTCTACGCCTCGGCCTCGCCGACGCCGTTGCGGCCGAGGTCGGCGAGCGCCCCGTTGTCCTGCTCGACGACCCCTTCTCGGCGCTCGATCCGGCGCGTCAAGCCCGGGCTGCCGCTCGGCTCGTGCGCGGCGGACAGGTGCTCATCTCCGTCGCGGACGACGCGCACGTCCCCGCGTCCTCGGTCGAGGTGTGGGACGTGTCGGCGGGTGCGGTCATGCTCAGAACCGGAAGGACCGACGCGCCGCCGGTCACCGGCGGGAGGGGCGCCTGATGCCGTCCTCGAAGGGTTGGAAGACGCGGGCCGACGAGCGAACGATGCAGGACGCGCCCATCGGCTCCATCCTCGAGGAGCTTCTGTCGCGGGAGCGCGCCTTCGCACGAGGCGTTCCGATCGGGCGGTTGACGGCGGCGTGGACCGAGGTGGTCGGGCCTCGGTTGGCCTCGGAGTCCGCGCCGGTGAGCCTCGACGGCGGCGTTCTCGTCGTCGTCGCGCGCTCGGGGCCGTGGGGAGTGCAGGTGCGGTTCATGACGGAAGAGATCCGACGTCGCGCCAACGAACGGCTGGGAAGCCAGATGGTTGTCAATGTGCACGTCGTCGTGCGTCCGGATCCGCGTAAACCCTTGTAGCGCAACGGTCTTTGTGTGCGCCTAGGGTCCGCCTGAGGCGGAACCCGATTGGTAGAATGAGCAGCAGTTTTCCCCGCGTGAGGCCCCTCGACATGCGGCCGTCTGCAGCCGCGTGCGCGGGGGGATGGAGGCTCGTTGGCCACACCGAAGCGACAGGTCAAGCAGGACAGCGGCTACACCGCCGCCGACATCACGGTTCTCGAGGGCGTCGAGCACGTGCGGCTCCGTCCCGGGATGTACATCGGGACCACGAGCCTTCGCGGGCTCCACCACCTCGTTTACGAGGTCGTCGACAACTCCGTCGACGAGGCGATGGCCGGCGCTGCCGACCGCATCGTCGTAACGCTTCACAAGGACGGCGGCGTAAGCGTCGAGGACAACGGCCGCGGCATCCCGGTCGCCCCGATCCCCCGGGCGCGCGACCGGCGGCCGGCCGTCGAGGTAGTCCTCACCACGCTGAACGCGGGCGGAAAGTTCGGTGGAGGCGGGTACCGCATCTCCGGCGGACTGCACGGCGTGGGCGTATCCGTCGTCAACGCCCTCTCGGAGCGGCTGCGGGTGGTCGTCGAGCGCGACGGGTTCACGTGGACCCAGACGTTCGCCCGAGGCAAGGCGACGTCGAAGGTGCAGAAGGGAAAGGCGGCGCGCAGGACGGGGACGACCGTGACGTTCTGGGCCGATCCCGAGATCTTTGAGGAGACCGGCTACGACCGGAAGATTCTGAGCGAGCGCCTGCAGGAGCTGGCATTCCTCAACAAGGGACTCGAGATCCAGCTCGTGGACGAGCGCGAGGACAGGCCGGTCAACGACGTCTTCAAGGCGACGGGCGGCTTGTCGGACTTCGTGAAGCACCTGCAGAGCGGCAAGGACGTGCTGCACCACCGCGTCATCGACTTCGAGGGCAGGGAGCCCGACCGCTCGGCCGAGGTGGAGATCGCGATGCAGTGGAACGCCGGGTATTCGGAGTCGGTGTACTCGTTCGCGAACACCATCAATACGACCGAGGGTGGGATGCACGAGGAGGGCCTCAGGAAGGCTCTGACCAACGTCATCAACCGCTATGCGCGGACGAAAGGGCTGATCAAAGGCAAGGAGGAGAACCTCCAGGGTGAGGACGTGCGCGAGGGACTCGTGGGCATCGTGTCGGTGAAGCTTCGCGACCCTCAGTTCGAGGGGCAGACGAAGACCAAGCTCGGCAACGCGTCGATCCGATCGCTCGTCGAGACCACTGTCAACGACCATTTCATGACGTGGCTGGAAGAGCACCCCGGCGACGCCAAGCGCATCGTGAACAAGGGCTCTGCGGCGGCCAAGGCACGACTGGCCGCCAAGCAAGCGCGGGACCTTACGCGACGCAAGTCGTTCCTGGATTCGACGTCGCTACCCGGCAAGCTCGCGGACTGTCAACTCACGGACCCCGAGCGGTGTGAGCTGTTCGTCGTCGAGGGCGACAGCGCCGGCGGATCTGCAAAACAGGCGCGTGATCGTGCCACCCAGGCCATCCTGCCGATCCGCGGCAAGATCCTGAACGTCGAGAAGGCGCGGCTGCACAAGATTCTCGAGAACAACGAGATCCAGGCCCTCATCACCGCCATCGGAACCGGCATCGGCGACGAGTTCGACCTCACGAAGGCGCGATATCACCGCGTGATACTCATGGCGGACGCCGACGTCGACGGCGCGCACATCCGCACGCTGTTGCTCACCTTCTTCTTCCGCAACATGCGGGACATGATCAGCAACGGCTACGTCTACATCGCGCAGCCGCCGCTGTACCTGGTCAACGTCGACCGAAGGCCGATGTACTTCTACACGGAGCGGGAGTGGGAGCAGTTCCGCAAGCAGCACGGCGACGGGAAAGTCGAGACGCCCCAGCGGTTCAAGGGCCTCGGTGAAATGGACGCCGATCAGCTGTGGGAGACCACGATGAACCCGGAGTCGCGCACGCTCCTGCAGGTCACCATGGAGGACGCCGCGACGGCGGACCGGCTCTTCACCATCCTGATGGGCGAGGACGTCAGCGCCCGCAAGGACTTCATCGAGACGAACGCGAAGCTCGTGCAGAACTTGGACGTGTAGGCGATGGCCAGGCGGGCGGCAAGCGGCGGAGGCGACGGCACGGTCACGCTACTGACCGGCCGGATCGAGCCGGTCGAGCTCGAGGAGGAGCTGCAGCGCTCGTACCTCGACTACGCCATGTCTGTCATCGTCGGGCGCGCGCTCCCCGACGTCCGCGACGGGCTCAAGCCGGTTCACCGCCGCATCCTGTGGTCGATGCTCGAGTCCGGCCTTCGGCCCGACCGGCCGTTCCGCAAGTGCGCGGCCGCCGTCGGCGAGGTCATGAAGAAGTACCACCCGCACGGCGACGTCGCCATCTACGACGCGCTGGTCCGGATGGCGCAGGACTTTTCACTTCGTGTGCCGCTCGTGCAAGGCCACGGCAACTTCGGCTCGGTCGATGGCGATCCGCCCGCGGCTATGCGCTACACCGAGGCTCGGCTGTCGCAAATGGCGATGGAGATGCTCCGCGACATCGAGGCTGAGACGGTCGACTTCGTCGCCAACTACGACGGCTACGAGCAAGAGCCTCTGGTCCTGCCCAGCCGGTTCCCGAACCTCCTGGTCAATGGCGGCAACGGGATCGCCGTCGGTATGGCCACCAATATCCCGCCCCACAATCTCGGCGAGGTGATCGACGGGGTTATCCACTACCTCGATCATCCGGAGGCAAAACCCAAAGAGCTGATGAAGTTCGTCAAGGGCCCGGACTTCCCAACCGGCGCGCAGATCCTCGGCAAGCAGGGGATCCAGGACGCATACCTGACGGGCCGCGGCTCGATCAAGGTCCGCGCCGTCGCGCAGATCGAGGAGAGTAGTCAGGGACGCCAACGGATCGTCGTGACGGAGCTGCCATACCAGGTCAACAAGGCGCGCCTGGCGGAGAAGATCGCCGAGCTCGTCCGGGCCGGCCGTTTGAAGGACATCGCGGACCTCAAGGACGAGTCCAACCGCCAAGGCATGCGGCTCGTCATCGACCTGAAGCGGGCCGCCAATCCACAGGTGGTCCTCAACCAGCTGTACAAGCACACGCAGCTGCAGGAGAACTTCGGCGTGATCATGCTCGCGCTGGTCGACAACGTTCCGCGCGTGCTGAACCTCGCCGAGATGATCGGCTACTACGTCGATCATCAGGTCGACGTCGTCACGCGTCGGACGCGGTACGAGCTTCGGCGCGCCGAGGAGCGCGACCACATCGTCCAAGGGTTGCTAATCGCGCTCCAGCACCTCGACGAGGTCATCCGGATCATCCGCGGCTCCGCGGACGCCGAAGAGGCCCGGACCAAGCTGATGTCGAAGTTCAAGCTGTCGGAGATCCAGGCCAACCACATTCTCGACATGCCGTTGCGCCGTCTCACGCGCCTGGCGCGCGCGGAGCTCGAGCAGGAGCACAAGGACCTCCTGGCCAAGATCAAGTACCTGAAGGCCGTGCTGAAGGACCCCAGGAAGATCCGAGGCGTCATCGAGGAGGAGCTCCTAGAGATCCGCAAGAAGCACGCCGACGGGCGCCGGACGGCGCTGCGTCCCGACGAGGGGGAGCTCGACCTCGAGGATCTCGTGGCGGAGGAGGACGTCGTCATCACCGTCACGCGGGCCGGCTACGTCAAGCGTCAGCCGCTCGAGAACTTCAGACGGCAGGGGCGCGGCGGCAGGGGCATCCGCGGCGCGAATCTGAAAGAAGAGGACGTCATCAGCCACGTCTTCACCACGACGACCCACCACTGGCTGCTGTTCTTCACGACGAAGGGCAAGGTCTATCGGGTCAAGGTCCACGTGGTTCCGGAGTCCGCGCGGACCGCTCGCGGCACCTACGCCGCGAACCTCCCCGGCATCTCGATCACCGGGGACGAGCACGTCTCCGCGGTGATCGACCTCCGGGAGTACGCGGAGGGGCGCTACCTGTTGTTCGCGACGAAGCACGGCATGGTCAAGAAGACGCCGCTCTCGGAGTACGACTCGCCGAGGACCGGCCTGGCCGCGATCAACCTGCGGTCCGGCGACGAGCTCATCGACGTGCGCCTCACGGACGGACGGGACGACGTGTTCCTCATCTCCCGAAAGGGCCAGGCGATCCGCTTCAAGGAGACGGGGGTTCGCCCGATGGGCCGGCAGGCTGCGGGGGTGATCGGCGTGCGCCTGGCCGAGGATGACCAGGTCGTCGAGCTCGGGATCGCCTCACAGGGCGAGGAGATGATCAGCGTGACGCAGCAGGGCTACGGGAAACGGACGCCGCTCCGCGACTTCCCCGTCAAGGGCCGCGGGGGCAAGGGCGTCATCGGACATCAGCTCACGAACAAGACGGGGCTGCTCGCCGGCGCGTTCGTGGGAACCAAGGACCAGGACATGTTCGTCATCTCCTCCAGCGGTATCGTCATCCGCGTCGCCGCCTCGGACATCCGGCGTGTCGGCCGCGCGTCGCAGGGCGTCCGGACGATGCGGGTCGAGGAGGGCGCGCATGTTGTCGCCCTCGCGCCCGTCATCGCGCAGGGCGACGAGTGACCGTCCGGCCCGCTTGGCCGCAATGGCTGCCGGGTAGGTTGTTGCGGCCGCACTCGCGGCCGTGTAGGAATCGGAGAACCGAATGAGCTCGCGCACGAACGACCCCGGCGTGTTCACCGACGCGAACGCCGCCGTCGCTCCGGTCGAACGGCTCGAACCGCCGCCAGACCCGCGCCGGTTCTTTCACCGCCCACACCAGACGCGGGTGGTCGTCCGCAAGCTCGGCCCATGGTCCGTGTTCAAGTTTTCGCTGTTGTTCTACTTCTGCATCATGATGGTCATCCTGCTCGCGCTCGGGCTGCTGTACTCGGTTCTCGGCGCCATGGGAGCCGTCCAGTCGATGACGGACCTCCTTCGCAGCGTCGGGCTGGTGGAAGCAAAGTTCTCCGTCAACGGCGGGCGGGTCTTCACATGGCTCGCTCTTGTCGGAGTGGCGATGGTCGTCATCTGGTCGGCGATCAACGTGTTCGTGGTGTTTCTGTACAACCTCATTTCCGACGTCGTCGGGGGCGTCGAGGTCACGCTGGCAGAGCGCCGCTGATCCGCGCTTCCGCCCGCCCGACCCGCTTGGGTATCATCTTCCGGCGATGTGCGAGCGTCTGAACGGCGTTCGTGCTGGTCGGAAGAGGGGCCTGTAGCTCAGCTCGGTTAGAGCGCATCCCTGATAAGGATGAGGTCGTTGGTTCAAGTCCAACCAGGCCCACAGCGCGACCGGAGACCTGGGGAGGAGAAGCGATGGGCGAGGAGAACGGCGAGAAGAAGCGGGGTTTCTTCGGGAAGCTTTTCCGTCTGGCGTTCGTCGCCGCGATCGTGGCCGCGGTCGTGAGCTTCATCAAGCGCCGCCGCGGGGCCGACTTCGATGACAGCGAGTGGCAGGAGCTTCCGCCGCCCGCGGGCGGCTGACGCCCACCGATCGTCGCTTCGAGCGCGGGCCGGCGTCGATGGGCGCCGGCCTTCGTTTCGGCGCCTCGGCGCGCGCGTAACCGCGTCGACATTTCTCGTCGCTACACTCGCCTGAGTGTCGGAGGATCGAGCGTGGCACCTCGCGCGCGAGGCGGCCGCGAAGGCCGGAGTCGACCTTCGGCTGCTGACGCGCCTGGAGGACGCTGACGCGATTCTCGAGGTGATGATCGATACCTGGGGGGAGCACCAGCTCGTTCCGCGAGAGATGCTCCGCGCGCTCCCCGAAAGCGGCAACGTCCCCATCGGCGCCCTGGTGGGAGGGCGCATCGTCGGGTACACCCTCGGCTGGGTGGGCGTCGACGATCGTGACGGGCTCCACGTCCATTCGCACATGCTCGCCGTCCGGCCCGGGCTTCGCCACGGGGGTGTGGGGTACGCGCTCAAGCTCGCACAACGGGCGCAAGCGCTCGCGAAAGGGATCACGGTCATGCGCTGGACCTTCGACCCGATGGTCGCGCGCAACGCGCACTTCAACCTCAACAAGCTCGGGGCCGTGTGCGACCGGTTCGAACGGAACTACTACGGATCGATGACCGACCTGTTGAACCGCGGCGAGCGCACGGACCGGTTCATCGTCCGGTGGGACCTCGTCCGCGACCCGGGGCCGCACGGGCTGGCACCGCTCGCGACCGTAGAGATTCCCGCCGATCACGAGACTCTGCGACGTGAGTCTCCCACCGAGGCCGTCCGCTGGCGGGACCGCGTCGCCAACGCGATCGAGGCTCAGCTTGCGGCCGGCCGCGTGGCGGCGACGTTCGATCGCGAGTCGTCGTCGTTCGGCTTCGCCGCCGCGACGGACAACCCGACGTGACGACGGCGAGCTCGATCGAGCTCCGGATGATCGGGCTTCCCCTCGTGCGACCGTTCAGAACGAGCTTCGGCGAGGACGCCGAGAAGGAATGCATCCTCGTACGGGTCGACACCGCCTCGGGCGCGGTCGGCTGGGGAGAGTGCGTGACCGGTCCGGACCCCGACTTCAGTGGCGAGTTCAATGAGGGAGCGTGGCTCGTCATCCGTGACTTCCTCGCCCCCGCGCTGTTCGCGACGGGGGACGCGAGTGCGGCTGACCTCGACGCCGTCTTCGCCGGTGTGCGGGGAAACCCGATGGCCAAGGCGGCCGTGATCGACGCCTTCCTCGACGCCGAGCTCCGTGAGCGCGACGAGGCGCTGGCCGCCCACCTCGGCGCCGAGCGCGACCGCGTCGAGTGCGGCGTCTCG
>JBKOWM010000051.1:0-11757 GCA_046724395.1 Actinomycetota bacterium | reverse complement strand
GCTGTGGACCGTTCGGCCGGTCGGGTTCTTCGCGGTCCCGGTGAACGAGAGGGCCGGCAGCCCGTCCAGCTCCTGGGTGGCCGGTCCGGTCTGCAGCGCACCCCCGGCCTGCGCGAACAGGCTGTCCAGTTGCTCGCGGATCGACTCACTCCGCGCGCCGATGTTCGCGTCGGTGATCGAGGTGCCAAGATCGTACGCCGAGACGCTCACGATGTTGCGTCCGTCGATGCCGAACGCCCGGCTCCACACCTGGTCGCCCGTCGAGGCCGAGCTGTCGCTCAGCCGCAGGGACCTCCACGAGTCGGGGTAGGAGAACGCGACGCCGTTGCCGGTGGACGTCGCCTCGCCGACGCTCTTGCCGGTCGCCGTGGTGACGGCCGTGGCCTTCGGAGCCGTCGGCTCCGGCTGTGTTCCCGTAGCACCCGATGAACTCGTGCACGCCGACGCCAACACCGCGATGAGGACCGCGCCGGCCGCGCGATATCGGCAGTGGTGCACCGTCACTCCGATCGTCGGGACGCGTCATGGTAGCGGCGGCGTATAGCCTCGCGCCGCATGACCGCCCAATGTCGCCGCTCGAGCGTTCGGCGGCGACGGTTGGTCGCGGGCGCCGCTGTGGCCGTCGTGGTCGCCGCCGCGATCGCGTGGTGGACGGGGCGCTCTCCCATCGTGATTCCCGACCATCCGTGTGCCAGCCCGCCGGCGATGCGCACTGCGGGCGGGGTCACGCTCCAGCCCGCGGCGCTCGCCGCGTTCCGCGCGGCCGAGCGGCAGGTCGGCGAGACGATCCCGGTCGTGTGGAGCTACCGCAGCTGCCGGCAGCAGCGCGCCGCGTGTCGGAACATCTGCGGCAATCCGCAGGGATGCCCGGACCTCTGCGCGCCGCCGGGAATGTCGTGGCACCAGCTCGGCGCGGCGATCGACACGACCGCCGAGGCGCTGGCGGACGGGCGGATCGTTCGGGCGTTGCTCGACAACGGCTGGTGCCAGCCGCTACCGAGAACCGATCCCGGACACTTCTCGTTCGGGGGGTGCCACTGATGCCTCTTGTCGGGGCTACCGCTCGCGCGTTCGCGCTCGCTCCTTGAGCCCCCCGAACCCCCCGGCTCCCGGCGGTTGGCTAGGCGACGCGGCCGGGGGCGCCCTCGGGCGTGGAGAACGGCAGGCCCCGCGCCTCCCAGTCCTCCATCCCGCCCTCGAGGTTGTACGCCTCGAAGCCGCGGGCGCGAAGCATCAGCGAGGCGAGCTCGCTGCGGTTGCCGGACCGGCAGACGACGACGACCGGGCGGTCCGGTCCCAGATCGCCGGTCGCGCCCGCCATGATCGAGTTCAGCGGGATGTGGACGGCGCCGTCGATGCGACCGGCGACCCACTCGTACAGCTCGCGGCAGTCGACGAGCTGCACGTCGTCGAGATGCTCGGCGACACCCGTCGCGGTCGTGAGCTCCGATCGGTCGGTCATTGCAGGTGCAAATTTTACCAGCGACGTGGGTTTCACTCGATCCGTCATCCCCGCGGACCGACGATCGCACGCTCGAACGCCGCGAGCGCATCGTCGTCGAACAGCACGAAACGCACCTCCTCGACGGCCGTATCGACCTCCGCGACGGCGGCCGCTGCGACGGGCGCGGCGAGGTCCACCGGATAGCCGTAGACGCCGGTCGAGATCGCCGGAAACGCAACGGTTCGGGCGCCGAGCTCGTCGGCGACGCGAATCGCGTCGACGTGACACGACGCGAGCAGCGCCGAGCGATCCTCGTCGCGCGAGTACACCGGTCCAACGGTGTGGATGACCCAGCGGGCCGGAAGATCGCCCGCCGTCGTGGCGATGGCGCGACCGGTCGGCAGGCCGTCGGGCAGCGACGTTCGGCGAAGCTCGCGACACGCCTCGAGGATGGCACCGCCGCCGGCGCGGTGGATCGCGCCGTCGACGCCGCCGCCCCCGAGCAGGCTCGAGTTGGCGGCGTTCACGATCGCGTCGACTGTCTGGCGCGTGATGTCGCCCCGAATCGCCTGGATGCGCGGCATCGACGGCATGCTAGCTGGCGGGTGGGCGTTGCTTGGGCGCGCGTGCGTGTGATTGGGTACCGATGCGGATCGAGCGGAGGGGGTATGGCCCAGATCGATCTCGATGGCGTGACGAAAATCTTCGCCGACGGCACGAAGGCCGTCGACGACCTCGACCTCGACATCGAAGACGGCGAGTTCATCGTGCTGGTGGGCCCGTCGGGATGCGGCAAGACGACCGCGCTGCGGATGATCGCCGGGCTCGAATCGATCAGTCAGGGGACGATCAAGATCGCCGACCGAGTCGTCAACGCGGTCCCCCCGAAGGAACGGGACATCGCGATGGTTTTCCAGAGCTACGCGCTCTACCCGCACATGACGGTCTACGACAACATGGCCTTCGGCCTGAAGCTGCGCAAGCTGTCGAAGCCCGAGATCGACCAGCGCGTCCGCAGGGCGGCACAGATCCTCGGCCTGGAGGAGTACCTCGACCGCAAGCCCAAGGCGCTGTCCGGCGGCCAACGGCAGCGCGTCGCGATGGGGCGCGCGATCGTCCGCGAGCCAAAGGCGTTCCTGATGGACGAACCGTTGTCGAACCTCGACGCGAAGCTGCGGGTCCAGATGCGCTCCGAGATCTCGGGGCTCCAGCACGAGCTCAACGTGACCACCGTGTACGTGACGCACGATCAGGTCGAGGCCATGACGATGGGCGACCGGGTCGCCGTGCTTCGCAAGGGCGTCCTCCAGCAAGTCGAGACACCGCAGTTCCTCTACGACCACCCCAACAACCTGTTCGTGGCCGGGTTCATCGGCTCGCCGGCGATGAACATGGTCGAGGCGACGCTCGACAAGTCGAATGGCACGGCCACGGTCTCGTTCGGCGATGTTCGGCTGGCGATCCCCGACGACGTCCTTCGCGAACGGCCCGGGCTCGGCGGCTTCATGGGTCGACGCGTGATCCTCGGCATCCGACCCGAGGACATGGAGGACGCGCAGCTCGTCTCCGATGCTCCGGCCGACCGACGGATCCGCACCGAAGTGCTGCTTCGAGAGGCGCTGGGCGCCGACGTCCTCGCCCACGTTCGCGTCGGAGCGCCAGCTGTCGTCACCGAAGACGTCCGCGAGCTGGCCGACGACGTCGGTCGCGAGGCGGTCGAGGCGGTCGACCAGCGAGTCGGGGCCAACGAGTCGACGTTCATCGCCCGCTTGAACCCCCGGACGACGGCCAAGAAGGGAGCGCCGATCGAGCTCGTCGTCGACGTTCACCGCATGCACTTCTTCGATCCCGGGTCCGGACTCGGGATCTACGACGGCGCCGCAGCGGCCTGATCCGGGATCCGGCCCGTTCGCGCGAGGCCGGCCCATAGTCGCCCGCTGTCGCGGATCCGGCGCTCCTGCGTCGCGTAGTTGACGAACACGATGCCGAACCGCCGCGCGAACCCCTGCGCCCACTCGAAGTTGTCGAGCAGCGACCAGACGAAGAACCCGCGCAGCGGAACGTGGTGGTCGATGCTCCGCACCGCCGCAGCGAGGTGCCGGGCGAGGAACCGGACGCGATCGGCGTCGCGGACGGGGTCGGCCCCGTCGTCGTATGCCGCCCCGTTCTCGGTGACGTACAGCGGGAGCGGCCCGGTGCGAGACGTCACGAACTCGAGCGTCTCGGACAGACCCTCGGGGTAGACCTCCCACCCCATGGAGGTGAGTTCGCGGTCGCGATCGTCGGGCACGGGCGCGAGGTGCGCCGATCGGACGACCTCTCGGGTGTAGTAGTTGACTCCCAGGAAGTCGATCGGCTCGGCGATCACGGCCATGTCGCCGGCGCGCACCTCGCTACGCGCCCATCCGAAGGCCCGGGCGCCGTCCTCTGGGTACGGGCGTCCCACGATCGGATCGAGAAACCATCGGTTGTGCTGGTCGTGCGCCACGGCCGCCGCCTCCAGGTCCAGGGGATGCGGGCCGGCGGGATGCTTCGGTTCGAAGTTCAGCGTGATGCCGACGTCGACGGCGGACGCGCTCGCGCGAATCGCGCGGACGGCGAGCCCGTGCGCCACGAGCAGGTGGTGCGCCGCCGCGAGCGCCGCCTCCGGCTCGGTTCGGCCGGGAGCGTGCTCGCCCGTCCGGTACCCGTGATTGGCGACGACCCATGGCTCGTTGAGCGTGATGAACGCTCGCACGCGATCGCCGAGGCGCTCCGCGACGACGCCCGCGAACGCGGCGAATGCCTCGGCCGTGTCCCGCGATGGCCATCCCCCCGCATCCTCGAGCGCCTGGGGCAGATCCCAGTGGTACAGCGTCACGAACGGAGCGATGCCCCGGCCGAGGAGCTCGTCGACCAGGCGGTCGTAGAAGGCCAGCCCGGTCGGGTTGGTGGTGCCGGTCCCCGCCGGGAGAACCCTAGGCCAGGAGACGGAGAACCGATACGCGCCCAGGCCGAGCTCGGCCATGATCGTGACGTCCTTGGCATGGCGGTGATAGTGATCCGCGGCCACATCGCCGGTGTCACCGCCGCGGATGGCGCCGGGTCGGCGAACGAACCTGTCCCAGATGCTCTCGCCCTTCCCGTCCTCGCGCGGCGCGCCCTCGATCTGATACGCGGACGTGGCGGCCCCCCAGACGAAGTCCGGCGGGAAGGTCCGCTGCTCCCCGTCTTTATGCTCGGACGACGGTGTTCCCATCTGCGGTCAACGTACCGCCCCGGCTTTCACAAATGCGAGCGCCGGGAGGTCCGAGAACCCGCGGGCGCCGTTTGACCGTACAGCAGAACGTGTGAGCCAATAGACCGGAGCAAGGAGGGGTGCGATGCGTCGATTTCGTTTCGCGGCGGTGCTCGCCGTTGTTCTGGTGCTGTCGGCGGCGTGTGCCGCGGAAGAGGAGGGTGGTGGTGGCGGCGGTGCCAGCGGCGGCCCGACCGAGGAGAACACCGGCAAGGTCGACGTCCAGAGCGCGCTCAATGCGAAGACCGAAGCCAAGCCGATGCAGGAGATCTTCGACGAGCAGATCAACTCGCAGACCGACTACACGGCGACCATCACGGGGTCCGAGACCTTCGAGCAGGACATCCAAGTGAGCGGTCAGGCCGGGACGCTCGACGTCATCCTGCTCCCGCAGCCTGGATCCCTGCCCGGACTGGTCCAGACCGCACACGCCGTCTCGCTCGAGGACATGGGGTTCGACATCACTCAGCTCGAGGAGACGTTCGGCAAGCCGTTCCTCGACCTCGGCGTGGTGAACGGCGAGCACTACGGGCTGCCGACCAACATCAATCTGAAGTCGATGATCTGGTACCCGAAGGACGACTTCGACAAGGCCGGGTACGAGATCCCGAAGACCTGGGACGACCTGTTGGCCCTGTCGGACCAGATCCAGAAGGACGGCGGGACGCCGTGGTGCGTCGGGTTGGAGAGCGGCTCCGCGACCGGATGGCCGGCGACGGACTGGATGGAGGACATCATGCTCCGGACGGCCGGACCGGACGTGTACGACCAGTGGTGGAAGCACGAGATCCCGTTCAACGATCCGTCGGTCCAGCAGGCGGCCGAGACGTTCGGCGACGTCATGTTCCGCCCGGGGTGGGTGCTCGGCGGTGCCGACAAGACCCCGTCCATCGCGTTCGAGGACTCAGCGCTGCCGATGTTCGACGAGCCGCCGGGCTGCTGGCTCCACCGGCAGGCGAGCTTCATGAACGCCTTCTTCCCGACGGACGCGAAGTCGGGCGTCGACTACGACTGGTTTCCGTTTCCCTCGATGGATACCGAGGGCGGTCCGCTCTTCGCCGGGGAGCTGGCGATGGTCTTTCGGAACGCACCAGAGGTGAAGGACTTCCTCGAGCGCTTCATGGGGACCGACGTCCAATGCGCGATGGGTGGAATCCAAACGTCGTCGCGGATCTCGCCGAACGCGGACGTCTCGTCCGATTGTTACTGGAACGACATCCTGAAGCAGTCGGCGGAGGTATTGAAGGAAGGCCTCCAGTCCGGAACCGCGCGGTTCGACGCGTCAGACCTGATGCCGGCCGCCGTGCAGGCAGAATACTTTAAGGGCATCGTGACGTACATGCAGGACGGTCCGGACTCGCTCAAGGGCGTCCTGGACGACGTTGAGGCCAGTTGGACGAGCTGAGGTAGCGGTTGTCCGCGAGCGAGCCGGTTCCGAGCCCGGGCGACGCCGCCAGCGTCGCGTCGTCCGGGCTCAGATCCGTCGCGATGTTCGTCCTGCGCTTGATCGGTGCCGTCGCGATCCCCTTGTTCGGGTTCGCCGTCATGTGGGCGGCGATCGAGTACCTGCGCAACGAGAACGCCAATCGGGTCCTCGTCGTGATCGTCGCCGTGGTCGTCGGCGTCGGCGGGATCTTCCTGCTGTACGTCGCCATGAACAAAGCCGTCGACGTCCTTCCGATGCGGTACCGGGAGTCCGTCCGCCCGTGGATCTTCGTCGGGCCGGCCCTGGTGCTGCTCGGCCTGTTCCTCGTGTATCCCCTGCTGAACACGATCTTCATCAGCTTCAAGGATGAGTTCTCGCAGAGCTTTGTCGGGCTGGACAACTTCAAGTTCGTCTTCACCGACTCGAGCATGCTGCGGGCCGTCCGCAATACGCTCGGCTGGATGATCATCGTCCCGCTCGTCGCCGTCACGAGCGGACTGGCGTTCGCGACGCTCGCGGATCGCCTCCGCCGCGGCGAGGCGGTCGCCAAGTCGATCATCTTCCTGCCGATGGCCATCTCGTTCGCCGGCGCCTCGATCACGTGGCGGCTGGTGTACAGCTTCCGCCCGCAGGGGTTCGGCTCGAACATCGGGCTGCTGAACGGGCTCGTGCTCGGGCTCGGACAGAACCCCGTCGACTGGCTCTCGCTGCAGCCGTGGAACAACCTGTTTCTCATGGTGATCATGGTGTGGATGCAGACCGGGTTCGCTATGGTCGTGCTCTCGGCCGCGATCAAGGCGATCCCGGACGAGATCATCGAGGCTGCGCGTATCGACGGCGCGTCCGAGTGGCAAGTGTTCCGCCGCATCATGGTTCCGACGATCCTGCCGACGATCGTCGTCGTCACCACGTACATGGTCATCAACGCGCTCAAGGTCTTCGACATCGTGTTTGTCATCGGAAACGCGCAGTCGAACGGGACCGAGGTCATCGCCGAGCGGATGATCTACTGGTTCTTCATCGGCGCGAACTACGGTCGGGGCGCGGCGATCGCCGTGATCCTGTTCATCGTCGTCATCCCGGTAATGATCTGGAACGTCCGGCGCTTCCGCGAGCAGGAGATGGCGAGATGAGCCTGGCGCAGGCGGGCGACGTCGACACCGAGGTCGTCGTCGCGCCGGCGGGGAACGTCGGTGAGGTGCGCGCGGGCGGGTGGTTCGTCCGGATCACGATAGTCGCCATCTGCCTGCTGTGGATCATCCCCGCGGCCGGCGTGTTGATCACCTCGTTTCGCAACCCGGAGCTCGTCAACACGACGGGGTGGTGGACGGCGCTCGCGCATCCCTTCGACGCCGCACAGTGGACCCTCGGGAACTACCGTGAGGCCCTGGACGAGGGGCTCGGCAACGCCTTCCTGAACAGCCTCGCCGTGACCATCCCGGCGACCGTCATCCCAATCACGATCGCGGCGTTCGCCGCGTACGCGTTCTCGTGGATGGAGTTCAGGGGCCGCTACGTCCTGTTCGTGCTGGTCGTCGGACTGCTCGTGGTCCCACTCCAGATGGCGCTGATCCCGCTGCTGAAGCTGTATGCCAACGGAGGTATTCTATTCGGCCGGTACATCTTCCCCGACCTGGACCTCAACGGGACGTTCCTGGGGATCTGGCTCGCGCATACCGGGTTCGGTCTCCCGCTCGCGGTCTACCTCCTCCGCAATTACATCGGCGCGCTGCCGTCCGAGATCATCGAGTCGGCGAAGATCGACGGCGCCGACCACTTCACGATCTTCTGGCGCCTGATCGTGCCGCTATCGGTTCCGGCCCTTGCCGCGTTCGCCATCTTCCAGTTCTTGTGGGTCTGGAACGACCTGCTTGTCGCATACACGTTCCTCGGGGGGACGCCGGACACGCAGGTGCTGACGTACGTCCTCGCCGCCCTGAACGGCGCCCGAGGCGAAACGTGGTACCTGCTGACGGCGGCGGCGTTCATCTCGATGGTGCTGCCGCTCATCGTCTTCTTCTCGATGCAGAAGTACTTCGTGCGTGGCCTCACCGCGGGGTCGGTCAAGGGATGATCGCGCGGACGGGGCGCTGGCGCGAGCAACCGGCTGGGCTGAGTCCACTCCCGCCGCGGCGGAAGTGGCGCGCGATCCTCATCGCCACGCTGTTGCTCGCGCCAGGACTCTGGTCGATCGTGATCGGGTTCGTCGCGGGAAGCTCCGATGCGCGCAACGCCCCCGCTGCGGCGCCGTTCGTCGCGTTCGGGCTTGCGATCATCCCGTTCGTCTTCGTCGCGCTCGCCTTCCTGTCCGAGCACCCGCGGGCGCCGGGCGCCGTCGTCAAGGCCTTGGTGATCTCGGTCGTGATCGGCATCCCACTGTCCGCGATCGCCGGCGACGCCATCACCGGCCTCGTCGCGGGCCTCGGCGCCGGCGGCGCGGTGGCGCTGCGCGCCGACGCCGTGCACTCGGCTCGCTGGCGCGCCGCGGCGGTGCTGGTCTCGGCGGCGTACGTGTTCCTGACGCTCCGGCTCGCGCCCGAGGCGACGCTCGTCGTCGCCCCCGTCCTGCCGTTCACCAGCCTCGGCGTCGCCGATCACCTGCGAGAGCGGCGTCTGCACGTCCTCTAGCGCCGAATGCGATTCGAGGTCGGCGACGCGCCCGATACGCTACGCCCCCAGCGATGCGGTCATCCGTCGATCTCCTGGTCCTCGGCGACGCGAACCCCGACCTGATCCTGCGCGGGGACGTCGCCCCGCGGTTTGGGCAGACCGAGCGTCTCGTCGAGTCCGCCACGCTCGTGCTGGGCGGGTCGGGCGCCATCACGGCGTGCGCCGGCGCTCAGCTGGGGCTGACCGCGGCGTTCGTCGGGGTCGTCGGCGACGACCTCTTCGGCCGCTTCGTCCGCGAGGCGCTCGCCGCGCGCGGCGTCGACGTGGATGGTGTGAGCGTGGATTCCACTCGTGCGACGGGCGTCACGGTGATCCTCGATCGCGGGGACGATCGTGCCATCCTCACCGCGACGGGAACGATCGACGACCTCCGGTCCGATCTCGTCGACGAGGATCTGGTTCGGTCCGCGCGGCATGTGCACGTGAGCTCCTATTACCTCCAGCAGGCGCTGCGCCCCGGCCTACCCGGGCTGTTCCGGACCGCGCACGATGCCGGCGCGACCGTGTCGATCGATCCCAACTGGGATCCCGCCGAGTCGTGGGACACGGGCCTGCTCGGGTTGCTCTCGTCGACCGACATGTTTTTCCCCAACTCCGCCGAGGCGCGCGCGATCACCGGCATCGACGACGTCGACGTCGCCGCCGAGGCTCTCGGCGAGCGCGGCGCGATCGTCGCCGTCAAGTTCGGGCAGGGCGGGGGCCTCGCGGTCCACGGCCAGGAGCTCGTTCGTTCGGAGTCGATCCCCACGGACGTCGTCGACACGACAGGCGCCGGCGACACCTTCGACGCCGGCTTCATCGCGGGGCGGTTGTCGGGGTGGCCGCTCGGGCGGTGTTTGCAGCTCGCTGTGGCGAGCGGATCGCTTTCGACGCGGGCGAGCGGAGGAACCGCCGCGCAGCCGAGCCTGGACGAGGCGCTCGCCGCCATCGAGGCGATCGCGTGATCATCTGTGTCGCGCCCAATCCGTCGGTCGACAAGCTGTTCGAGGTCGAGCACGTTGAGATCGGCTCCATACACCGCCCGTTGGCCTTCACGCAGGTTCCCGGCGGCAAGGGCCTCAACTGCGCCCGGGCGGCGCACACGCTCGGCGCCGACGTCACGGCGACCGGGATTCTCGCCGGTCATGCCGGCAGCTGGGTCGAAGACGCCCTGGCGGCCGAGGGCGTGGCGGCACGATTCGCGTGGACGCAGGGAGAGACTCGGGCGTCGCTCTCCGTCGCCGACCGGACCGGCCGGGGCCTGACCGAGTTCTACGAGCGAGGCACGGACATCGGTGGGGAGGGATGGGAGCGGCTCGAGGAGCTCGTCCGCGAGCTCTGCGTCGAATCCTCGTGGATGACGATCTCCGGTTTCGTGCCGGTCGGTGCGCCGCGCGACGCGTACGCGCGGCTCATCGACATCGGTCGCGGGGCCGGTGTGCGCGTCGCCCTCGATGCGCGGGACGAGGCGCTCGCACTCGGCCTTGACGAGGCCCCCGCGCTCGTCAAGGTCAACGCCGAGGAGGCAAGCGCGTTGCTCGGCTGCGAGGTTGAGAGCGAGGCGGATGCCACGGAGGCGCTGCGCGACATCCGCGCCCGTATCGACGGCGCGGACGCCGCGGCGATCGTGACCCGGGGCGCGGACGGCGCAGTCGTGCTGACGCCGGA
Organism: Actinomycetota bacterium; assembly: GCA_046724395.1. Taxonomy (GTDB): domain Bacteria; phylum Actinomycetota; class UBA4738; order UBA4738; family HRBIN12; genus DATAEU01. The sequence continues at coordinate 1,293 of JBKOWM010000051.1, read as the reverse complement.
CGGAGCGGTTCTGCGTGCGCGGCTCTACGAGCGCGGGCCGTACCCCGTCGGCAGCGGCGATGTGTTCCTCGGCGGCTTGCTCACCGCCGTCGAGAGAGGTGATGCGTGGGAGACGGCCCTCCGCGTCGCGCTGGGTGCGGCGGCGGCCAACGCCGAGGTGCCGGGCGCCGGGCGACTCGATGCCGCGAGGGCCGGCGATCTTGCATCGCGCGCGGTCGTCGAGCCCGTCGGATGAGGGCCTTGCCGCTCGCGGCCTTGACGGGACCCGCGGACCGCGACCACGATGCGCCGTCGAGTCGGGAGGCGTCGATGAATCGAGATGGTTCGGTCGTCCTGGCGGCTCACGGCGCGTCGTCGGAGGCGAAACGGCCTCGAACGGACATCGACGAGTCGCTGTCGGTCCGCGGCGATCGGCTGTTCGTCGAGGGATGCGACGTCATCGAGGTTGCCCGGCGCTTCGGAACGCCGCTGTTCGTCGTCTCTGAGAACCAGCTCCGTCGGAACGCGCGGCGCATCTGCGCGGCCTTCGAAGACCGGTGGACCGAGGGACCCGTCCGCGTGCTTGCCTCGATCAAGGCCAACTTCACGCTCGCGACGCGGGCCGTCCTCACCCAGGAGGGGATCGGCTGCGACGTGTTCGGTCCGGGCGAGCTGGAGGCAGCGATCCGGACCGGCGTCGATCCGTCGCTCGTGAGCGTGAACGGGACGGCGAAGGACGTTGCACTCCTCGAACGCGCGATCGAGTCCGGCGCGAAGGTGACGCTCGACAGCATGGGGGAGATTCGCGCCGCCCGCGACATCGCCCGCCGGATCGGGCGACGCGCGACCGTCCGCTTCCGTCTGCGTCCGGACTACGCGACGCTCACGCAGCCGTCCGAGTTCGTCGAGGAGGATGTGCCGATCGCCGCCTTCGCTCGCACGTACAAGCCCGGGATCCCGACGATGGATCTGTTGGAGGCCGGACGGCAGGCGTTGTCGGCCGAAGAGCTGGACGTGTCCGGCGTCATGGCGCACCTCGGCCGACACCATCACGATCCGGCCGTGTGGCGCGGCATGGCGGAGGCCGTCGTTGCGACGCTCGCCGAGCTGTCCCAGGCGTGGGACGGCTGGATGCCGAGGGAGATCGATTTGGGTGGCGGGTTCGCGAGCCCTCGCGACCCCACCGGCCGGGCGCTCCGGCGCGCGGCCGACCGACCCGAGCGCGGCCCGGGGATCGAGGACTATGCGGACGCGGTGACGTCGGCGCTCCGCGACGCCTTGGAAGCGAAGAGACTGCGTCGCGATGGCCTGGCG